>NZ_JBIBFR010000040.1:0-32684 GCF_042956125.1 Streptomyces sp. NPDC008313 | reverse complement strand
GCCAATTACCAAGCCGGCCTCGAACTCCGCGCGGCACTCCTCTGGATCCGCAGCCTCCAGGCCACCCAGTGATCACAACATCAGACAGGCCCTAGCGGAGGACGACGAGTCCCGTCTCGCCACCGACGCCGTGGCCCGCCTGCGGGCGGCCGGATACCACGTCGACTGCGACGCGGACTTCGACACCGACTCGCGTCCGGCCAGCTACCTGCCGCTGGGATCCTCCGTTGCCCACGTCGCCGAGCGCCTTCGCGAGGCCGCCACTACGGACGAGGCGGCCGATGCGCTGACTGAGCTGACCGCCGCCCACGACGGCGTCCTCGCCGCGCTGGAGGAAGTCCTCACCGCCACCGCCGACTTCCACGACGGGCTCGGCCAGGCGGCCGACCCCTACATCGCCCGGCGGCTGCGCTACCTCGCCGACGAGCACCTTCGCGTCATCCGTACCGACCTCGCCGAGACCCGCAACCAGCTCGCCGACCGGCATGCCCCGCACCCCGGCCGCAGCACCTGCACCGGGGAAGTCCCGTCAACCGAGCAAGAGCGCTCTGCCGTGTGCGCCTGCCCGCCACCGCCGCGCACCCTCCCGGCCCCGCCGCCCCCGATGGCCGCCGGACTGCGCCGCTGACTCCCACCTCGCCCAAGGACACCATGCACGACCACGACACCTCCGAGCGCCTCGCCTCGTACGCCGACGTTCTCGCCGGCGAACTCCCCGACAGTTGGACCAGCTCCCACCTGCCGGCCGACGCCAAGGACGACCTCGCCGAACTCGCCAACCGCATCTGGGACCTGGACCTGGTCGCTGCCTCTCTCGCCGAGCACCCCCTGCAGCAGGCCGCCGTCCTGAGCCGACAGGACGGTGCGCAGCTCGTCCTTCTGGACCGGCACGACGAGCGCGACGGCTTCCTCATCGCCGCCGTCGCTCCGCACGCCCTGCCCGACGAGGCGTTCCGCGGCGTTCCCGAGCCCAACGGCATCGCCCTGGCCGATGACCCGTTCCTGAGCGCCGAGCAAGTTGCCGGCGACCTGCTCGCCCGATACGACAGCGCCCTCGCCCAGGTCCGCCACAACGCCCTGGGCGGCATCCAGCCCTCCCAGCCGGACCGGGTCGTCCTGACCTGGCAGCCGGACGGCAGCATCGCCACTGCCCCTGCCGACGACCGCGCCAGCGCTGTCCTCATGGCCCATGGCTTCGTCCAGGACCCGCAGAGTGGCATCTACCGCCTGAGTGGTGACGACACCCAGGCCCAGGCCCGCGCCCTGCGCGAGATCGGCCAGCGCCTCGACGCGCTCGGCATCGGCACCGCTCTGCAGCATCCCGCAGGCCGGACCGCGCCCACCGCCGCCGCTTCCGTGCCGCCCGTCCCGGCGGGTCTCCGTACGCCGGCCACCCCGTCTCGGTGATGCAGACGGAGCCGGTTCTGGAGTACGTCACCATCACCAAGGACCCCCGAACCGACCTGGTCGTGGCCATCGGCGGCACCGACAAGGCTGCGGACATCCTCCAGCGAACCGGCGGCTTCCTCTCCGCTCCCGGACCGCACGGCGACTATCACCGGCTTCCACACGGCCTGCCCGTCGAGCAGCAGCGCCGGAAGGCGACCGCAGCCTCGCACGCCCTGCTCGCCGCCGGGCACAGCGTCCACCTCGACCCCACGCTGAACATGCTGGTCGCACCGGACGGTGAACGTGAGGCCGCCCTGCGCTACCTGGCGAGCCTCGCTGAGCGAGCCGCAGCCGCCACAACCAGCAACGAGGTGGCCGAGGTCCTGACCGAGGTCGCTGCCCCCGTCCACGGGCTGCTGCCCCTCGCCAGAGAGGTCGTCGTCCGCGCCTGGATCACCGCCAGCGACTTCCAAGGGGCCGCGCCCGCCGGGGAACCCGATCCCATCGCACGGCTCGGAAGCACCGCCACCTCAATGAGCGAGGCCGCGCGCGCCATCCTCCACGCCCGCAACCACGCCGCGCGCCCTGCGCAGCGGCCGGCCACTACCTCACCACCGCCGAGCCGCGCCCAGTCCGCGGAATCCCGCCGCCGCTGACCCCGGAGAACCACATGGCCAACCTGGCCGACGAATATGGCACGGACGTCGAGATCTACATCAAGGCCCTGACGACCACCATCCACGCCGACACCCCAACGGGCGCCCCCGCCCAGCTCCACGACCTGCTGGAACACCTCGGCCTGGAACGCCACGCATACCCCACGGACGCGCCGCTCTACATCTGGCACACCGTGCCCGAACACCTCGACGCCGGCGAGCAGAAGCGGCTGGCAACCCGCGCCATCCCCGTCCTGCTCCTGGCCGGGTACGAGGTCAACTGCACGCCCGAAGTCTTCGACGAATCCGCCTACCGGCAGGCCATGCAGGACCTGCGCACCCGAGCGGGCCGCCCTGCCGTGCGGCAACAGGCACCGATCGGCTCCCCCTCGCCTCCAACCCCGGCCCGCCGCACCCCGTAAGGCGCCTGGGCGGTCCCGGCACCGCGCCGGGGCCGCCGCCTCACCACCCGAGACCCGGAGAAACCCGTAGCAACCCGCACACCCCCACCGATCAGCAACCGGCTCAAGCCCCGACTCGCCACGGCCCTCTTCCGCCGCTATCTGCGCGCCTGTATTCCGACCGGCCCCGACCGCACCTCCCCGCTGGCCGGCGCCCGCCCGGAGGCCGCCCTCGCCGAGACACAGCGCGTCGGGCACCGCCACCACCACTGACCGTCCACCGCCCCGGAGGAGCATGTCCCACCCCGCCCCCTACCCGGTGAGACTGGCCGACGAGATCACCCGCCAGCTCGGCCAGCTCGCCGACCACCTCTCTCAGCTTCCCCCGCCCCAGGCCGCTCAGGTCATCGCCCGCGTGCTCGACCCGGACACCGGAGTCCTCGGCGGCGTCACACACCTCGTCGCCACCGGCAGCGTGTTCGCCAAGGACCAGGCAGAGCGAGGCGCGCTCCCCGCGGAGGTGTGGCTCGCCCTGGGCCGTGCCTCGAACGAACTCGGCGACATCACCCTCGACCTGGACGAACACAAAGACACCCTCCAGCGCGTCGGCGCCCAGCCCGCCACTACGGCGGCAAAGCCCCCGGCACCCGCACCGCTCGTCGTCCGGCGCCGCCAGTGAAGAAGAAGCAGGGGCAGGGCTGGGGACCCGACGAGCAGGCCGAGCAGCACTACCTCGTCCAGCCCCGCGCCCTGGCCGGCGGCGGCGACGTCCGGCACGTCTCGGAGTTCCTGCGCGCCTCCGGCTGGCGGGACAAGTCCAAGACGGGCGGCCCCCTGCACATGGAGAGCCCGGACCGCACCGTCCGCGTCGCCTACGACCCCTACGTCCTCCCCGGCGGATGGACCATCCACGGCCACGCAGACGGAGCGAACGGCGAGTGGTCTGCCCACCTGGGCAGGCAAGCACCGGTGGAGATCGTCGCCGGCCTGACCGACGCCCTCACCCGCCCCCGCTCCGCCCACGCCCCCAACGTCTGGGCCCGGCTGCAGGAGCAGAACTGGCACACGCGCTTCGAGGGCCAGGACTACATGGCGACGAGCCCCGACGGCACCGCGTGGATGCAGTACCGGCAAAGCCCCGACGGGGCGGCGATGTGGTGGACCGGAGCGCAGGACAAGCAGGGCAACGGCTGGACGGCCAACTTCACGCCGAACACCCCGATGCACCTGGTGCAAGCCTTCTCCACCGAACTCGCCAGCCCAGACCCCGTGATGCGCCCACGCGGAAGCGTGCCGATGAGCACGCAGATCCGTACCTGGTCGGTGTCCGTGAAGCCCTCCCAGCTCAGTGCGTGGCAGCAGGCCCGCATCACGGCCGCCCGCGCCGCCACCTGGGCCCGCAACAGCGCCCGCAGCACCAGGCCGCGCACCAGCGCCCGCCCCTACACCCCGGCCGGCGGCACACGCACCCGCCGCTGACCGCAATAGCCCGCCCCGAGGAGCCCGATGCCCGCACTCACCCCGGACACCATCCGTACCCTGACCGAAACGCTCGCGGACCTCACCGACTACCTGCGCGAGAACCCCGACCCCGCAGAAGCCCTCGCCCTCGTCGAGCCCCTCCTCGACGAGTACACGGGCCTACCCGTTCAGTTCGCCGACACGCTGCGCGCCCTCGCCCGCGCCGTACAGGAGAATCAGGACGCGCCGCGCACGGCGCAGGGCGACCTGCTGATCACCGAGCTGCGCACCGCCGCGTGGGAACTGGCCGACCAGCACACCCTCCACTACGTGCTGGACGATCTCCGTGACCTGTACGGCAGTTCGCCGACGGGCGAGCAGGGGTGCTGCTGGTGCCGCTGAGCGAACGGCAGCTCGCCGCCTTCGCCGACAAGCACGCCGTGCAGATCCCGTACGACACCAGCCCCCGCCACCTCGCCGGCCCCGGAGACGCCCGCCACGTCACCCACGGCCTGGCCGCCGCCGGATGGAACGCCGTCTCCGACCCCCTGAGCGCCGAGATCATCCTGGCAAGCCCTGACCTTCGCCACCGGCTCCAGTTCGAACCGCAGTCCCGCGCCTCGGCGTGGTGGCGGCTACGGGCGGAGCCCGTCGGCACCGAGCCCGGCTGGTACGCCGAGTTCGGCGAACTCGTGCCCGCCGAGCTCCTAGCCGCCTTCACCGACGCCCTCACCGCCCCGCCGCCAAAGCAGCCGGACCCGTGGCAGCAGGTGACCTCGGCAGGATGGCACCACGAGCCAGACGGCGCACGCTCGCCGGACTCCATGTGCCACATCGAACTGCGGCCGTTAAGCGAATTCCACGACCGGTCGTCCTGGCACATCGAGACCCGCGAGCCCGGCCACGGTGAGTTTCCCGGCCCGCGCCTCTGGCACGCCTACCTCGACGAGCACACCCCCGCTCACCTGGTCAGCGCGTTCCTCACCGCGCTGACCGACCGCAGCCCGCTCCAGCGCGGCATGCTCGAACGCACCGGCCACTACAGCGCCGTACAGGAGCCCAGCCCGCTGCGCCCGCAGCAGGTGGTCGACGCCCACGCCACGCGCATCAAGCATCTGCGCGCCCAGGCACGTTCAGCCCGCCGCCAGCAGACGAAACCCGCGACGATCCCGGCGCACGCCAGTACCGCGCAGCCGGCCGCTCGCCGCTGACCTGACAGGACCCCTCCCCATCTCCCGAGACCACCACGCACACCGCGACTTCCTGCGCCGCCTCGACCACTACGTGCGGGACAGCCAGAAGATCCTCGACGCCTGGGACGCCTACTCCGACGAGCACACGGGCCTCGACGGCTGGCCCTACGACGACCACGCCTACGGCATGCGCAAGAGCCAGCGCGATGCCGACACCGCCGAGGCGTTCGAGCCGCTCCGCTACGGCGCCCGGCACCTGCTGGCGACCGCCGAGACACAGCTGGCCCAACTGCCGGAGAACACGGTGCGGAGCCGCTGGGTATACCAGCTGGGCGTCCTGCACACGGCCCTCGACCGTCTCGACGAACTGCACGAGCAATGGCTGCTCACCCGCGACGCCCTGCCCGCCACCGCCAAGCCCGGCACCGCCGAATTCGACGACGCCCTCGCCGAACATCACGCCGAATCCTGGAGCTACCTCGACGACTGGGCCACCCACGGCAAAGCGCTCCGGGAGATCAACACCGCAGCCCGCAAGGCCCCCTCATCCCTGGTTCCCATGCCTGCCCTCGCACCCGTGCGACGAACCGCGGCACGGAAGTGACTAGGGCCCCGACTCCCGAGACCGTTGAGGTCGACTTCATCACCCCGCGCCGCCTCGCCGGCGGCGGTGACCCCGCCTGGATCACCGTTCCCCTCCACCGTGCCTGCAGATGGAGCCACGGCAACGACCCCCTGATGCCACGCGTCCTGCTCTCCAGCCCCGACCAGAAGGCCCTCCTGCGCCTGTAGCCCGACCCCGACGACCAGTGGTGACCCTGCACCACGTCGCCGAGCCGGACCGGCCCGCCTGGTACGCCAGCTTCGGCGCCCGCACGGCCGTCAAACTGATCGCCGCCTTCATCGACGCCTCACCGACCCGGCCCCAGCCGCTGACGCGCCTTGCGACCACCCGTACGGAGCGCTCCGGGCAGGCTGGCTGGTCACCGTACGGTGACAACGGCCTTGCTTCCCCCGACAAGACGGCGTACGTCGAGCGGCTGGGAACACCGGCTGATCCGGAAGCCTGGTTCGTCACGGTCACCCTCGGCATGCACCAGACGGTCTGGCAGGCCCGCTTCGGTGCGCACACTCCGCCACACCTTGTCGCCGCGCTCGGCGATCCGAAGCCCGTGCACCGCACCGACAGCGGGCGCAGTCTGCCGACCCTCGACCCGAACGTCGTCATCCGCCGGACGACCGACGTGCTCGCCGTGTACGTCGCCGGCGCGCTGGAAGACCGCGTTCACTCGCTCCCGCCCGACACACCACCACGCCGACGGCCTCGATCCCCTCACGGCCAGCGCCGCCCAGGCACGGCCGCAGCCGCTACCCCTCCCTCCCCGCCCGGAAGCACATAGCCCTTGCCCCCTCCCTCCTCCAGCAGCAACACCGACGGATACGACCTCTTCCTGCGCCTCCTCCTTGGGGTGCTCGCCGTCGTCGTCCCCCTGTCCCACCTGGCCTGGCTGTCCGGCAACATCACCGCCTACCTCACCGGCACCAGCTGGGCCCCCTACCAGCCGACCAACGCCCTGCTCCGCCCCGAGCAGGTCTGGTCCGACGCAGGAGAAACGTCCCTGCTGATCGGTGCCCGCATCGTCCCCGTTCTCCTGCTCCTCGCTCTCGGGGCAGGGGCTGGCGTCCTGTGGGCCCGGCACAACAACCGAAGCGGCAGCCGGAAGAAGATCACCGACATGGCCAAGGCCCGGGACATCGAGCCGCTGATGGCCAAGGCGATCACCGACAAAGCCCGCTCCCTGCGCCCCAGCCTGAAGGACAGCAAGCACATCGACGCGAAGGACACCGGCATCCTTCTCGGCAACCTGCAGGGCAGCCGCCACGAGGTACGGATGGGGTTCGAGGACGTCGCCGTCGCGATCATGGCGCCCCGGTCCGGCAAGACCACCTCGCTCGCCATCCCGTCCATGCTCGGCGCACCCGGCCCGGTCCTGCTGACGTCGAACAAGGCTGCCGGCGACGCCTTCACCACCGCCTACGAGGCAAGGGCCCGGGTGGGGGCGGTGTGGACCATGGATCCACAGCAGATCGCGCATGCCGCCCGCGAGATGTGGTGGAACCCTCTCGCCAGCGCGACCACCTTGGACGGGGCGAACCGTCTGGCCGGACACTTCCTCGCGGCCTCGGTGGACGCCTCCCAGCAGGGCGACTTCTGGTCGAAGGCCGGCAGCAACATCTTGTCCCAGCTGCTCTTGGCCGCGGCACTCGACGAGCGGCCCATCACCGACATCATGCAGTGGCTCGCCTTCCCCGCCGACCGCACTCCGCTGGACATCCTGCGCGACCACGACTTCGCCGCCGTCGCCGCTCAGCTCAAGGGCACCATCGAAGGCCCCCCGGAAACGAGGGACGGTATCTACGAGACAGCCCGGCAATACGCCTCCGCGCTCCTGAACGCGGAAATCGCTGGGTGGGTGACGCCGCAGAAGGACGTCCCGGAATTCCGGCCGGAGCAGTTCGTCACGTCCACCGACACGCTGTTCCTACTCAGCAAGGACGGTGGCGGCGGAGCCTCGGCGCTGATCGCCGCGTGCGCGGACTCGGTGATGCGGGCCGCGACCGCGCAGGCCGAACGTGCCGGCGGACGCCTGGATCCGCCCATGCTGGCGATCCTCGACGAGGCCGCCAACGTGTGCAAGATCAGCGACTTGCCAGACCTGTACTCCCACCTCGGCAGCCGCGGGATCATCCCGATCACGATCCTGCAGTCCTACCGCCAGGGCCAGAAGGTCTGGGGAGACGCGGGCATGGACGCCATGTGGTCCGCCTCGACTGTCAAGGTGATCGGCAGCGGTATTGACGACCCGGACTTCGCGGACAAGCTCAGCCGCCTGATCGGTGACCACGACGTGGAGACCACGTCCACCTCGCACTCAGAGTCCGGAAAGAGCACGTCGGTGTCGATGCGGCAGGAGCGGATCTTGCCCACCGACGCGATCCGAGCCCTGCCCAAGGGAACCGCGCTCTGCTTCGCCACCGGCATGCGCGCCGCCATGCTCGACCTTCGGCCGTGGTACCGGGAGCCCGGCGCGGAGGAGCTGTCCGCGGCGTCCGCCCGCGCCTCGCAGGCGATCACCGCCCGCGCCGTGGCGAAGCACGCGCCGACACAGTCCGACTTGGGGCTGGCCACGTGATACTCGACCTCTTCGCGGGGCCGGGCGGCTGGAGCAGGGCACTGCACGTCCTCGGCGTGCGCGACATCGGGCTGGAATGGGACGAGTGGGCGTGCAAGACCCGGGCTGCGGCTGGGCAGTTGACGATCCGCACCGACGTGGCAATGTATCCGACCTGGCCCTTCATCGGCCGCACCCGCGGAATGATCGCTTCCCCTCCGTGCCAGGCGTGGAGCATGGCCGGCAAACGCCTCGGCCTGCTCGACCAGCCGCTGGTGCACGCGGCGGTCGAGGACCTGGCCGCCGGACGCGACTCCCGCGAACGCCTCCTCGCCGCATGCCGTGACGAGCGCTCCCTGCTCGCAGCCGAGCCGATGCGCTATCTGTACGCCCTGAACACGGTCGGCGAGCCCGACTGGGTCGCCATGGAGGAAGTGCCGCACGTCCTGCCCTTGTGGAAGCAGTACGCGGCCGTCCTGCGCGGGTGGGGGTTCTCCGTCTGGTACGGGATCCTCAACGCGGCCGACTTCGGCGTCCCGCAGACCAGGAAGCGGGCGATACTCCTGGCCTCCCGCGTCCGTACGGCGCAGCCTCCTACCCCCACGCACTCCCAATTCGCCGAACCGGAGTCGCTGTTCGGTCCGGGCCGCGCCCGCTGGGTCAGCATGGCCGAGGCCCTGGGATGGGGCGCAACCGACCGGCCCGTCCCCACCGTCTGCGCGGGCGGTGGACCCGGCGGCGGACCCGAACCGTTCCCCTCGGGCTCCCGCAAGACGCTGTCCGACGCCCGTGAGCGCGGCACCTGGATGCCCCGGCCGGACGGAGTGGTCCTGCAGTCCCGTCGTGAAGGCGCCGGATGGGCGGCCCGGCACGGCACCCGCGAGAACCGGGCCGCCGACGCTCCGACGCCGACGTTCACCGCTGAGGCCCACCGCTGGTCCTGGTCCCTGCGCAGCAACAACCAGGCAAACGCCACCGTCCGTCCACTGTCCGAGCCGGCCGGCACGCTGTTCTTCGGGCACCGCGCGAACGAGTGCACTTGGATCGCCGAGCCCGCCTCACCGCCGGCCATGGATGTCGACGCGCCAGCGGTTCCCGAGCCGATCCGGATCACCGCCCGCGAGGCAGGCATCCTGCAGACCTTCCCCGCCGACTATCCCTGGGCCGGCAACAAGGGCCAGCAGTTCTCCCAGATCGGCAACGCCGTGCCCCCGCTGCTCGCCGGCCACCTCCTCGCCCCACACCTCGGCGTCACCCTCCACCCCGACGACTTCACCCTCGCCGTCTGATGCCCCACGCCCCCGAACCCGACGAAGACGACCTCGACGCCATCGCACCGCCCCAGCCGGTGTTCCACGTGGAGCAGGCCCTGCTCGGGGCCCTCCTCCTCGATCCGCACCGTCTCAGCAACGTGACCGGCATCGCCGCCGACTCGTTCTCCACCGCCGCGCACGCCACCTTGTACGCCGCGATCACCTCCCTGCCGCCGCCCGACCCCGCCGAGCACGCGAAGAACACCAAGTGGCTCGACCGCGTGCTCGCCACAGGCCGGGAGCAGGCGCGCGGACTCACCGCCTCCTACCTGCACACCCTCGTCCAGGTCTGCCCCTGGCCCAGCCACGCCCCCGCCTACGCCCGGATGGTCGAGGCCGAGCACGCCCGCCGCCGCCTGCTGACGGCCGCCGAACGCCTCGTCCACACCGTCCACGACGTCTCCCTCCCGCACCCCGTCCAGACGGTTCTCGCCGAGGCCGATGCGCTCGCCGCGGTAGTGGACGACATCGCCAACCGCTTCCCGCCACGCGCAGGCGTACTGCCCCGCACCACGGCACCGCCGCCGCCCGCCGCCCCCGACCCCGCAGAGGCCGTCGAGGAGGAGCAGATACTGCTCGCCACCGCCACGGCCTACCCCTCCGACATCGAAGCCATCCGGTGGCTGCTCCCCGACGACCTCACCCTGCCACTGCACGCCGGCCTGTGGCAGTGCCTGACCGCCCTGGCCCGCCGCCGCGAGCCCGTCGACCCCGTCACGGTTCTGTGGGAAGCCCAGCAGCGCGGCCTGCTGGACGACGGCAGTGAACCAGGCGAGATCCTCCGCCTGCTGGCCGAACCGGCCGGTTCCGTCGAGCACTGGGGCGAGCGCGCCCTGCAGCGCTCTCTCCTAGCCACGGCTGAGCGCACCGGTCGGCTGATCGAGGCGTACGCAGGTGACCCGGCGAACACCCCGTTCCAGCTCGTCGTCGGCGCCCGCCGTGCCCTCGCCGACATCGCCGCCGTCCGCACCCGCTGGCAGCACGCCACCGGAGCCACCACGACACAGCGGCGGCGACCGGCGCCCACCACCCGCGCCGGCCCGCCGACCACCACGGTCGCGCACGTCACCCGGTCCACACGGGCAACCCGATAGCCCCCCGCGTACACCGGTGGCCGGACCCCAAGGCCCGGGCACCGGCAGAAGAGACGAGACCCCCACATGACTCCCGCCATCGACGCCCACGTCCGCCTCGACACCCACCCCACTCACCCGAGCGCCGTGCAGGCCATCCTAACCGGCAGCCAGGCCCACGTCGCTCTCATGGCTCTGGAGGCTGCCGACTGGAGCGCCGCCGCCGACAACATCCTGGTCCTGGCCCGCATCGATCACGAGGAGCCCTACTGGGCCGCTGACGCCGCCAAGCACCTGATCGCCGAAGGCATCACCGTCGAGATCACCCCTCGGCTCCAGGAGGCCATCGACGAGGAATGGACCTGGGCGAACTACCCGATGCCCTGGTGCACCCGCAGCGAAATCCGCGAGGTCTCCAACCAGGCGCAGAAGATCCACGACGACATCCGCCACGGCCAGCTCCTCATCCACGCCCACGCCCACGACGGCCACACCACCGTCGCGGTCGGCACATACCTCCACCCAGGCGGCAAGTCCGTTTACCTGCACGGCGAGGACCACCTGCGCCAGGTCGCCGACACCTTCGACTCACCCGCCCAGGCCCTCCTCGCCTTCGAGAAGGCCCACGCAGCCGAGATGCGCCCCGGCCCAGCACCCCTGACCGACACCGAACGCGCCGCCATCGAAGCCCGTTCCGTCTTCGACGTCACCACAACCAAGCCCGAACCCTCACGTCCGGAGCCGGAGACCGTCCCCGTCTACCTGGCCGATGCCGGCGACCACGACGCCCTCCTCGACACCTTCCTCGACACACACGGCGAGTTCGGGAAGTGGCGGACCTGGTCGGATGACACGACGCACGCCATCCACGAGTCGCAGACCCTGCGTATCGAGCGCGTCCACGAAACCCCCGCCCACGAGACCGCATGGACCGTAGCCGCCTACGAGACACCCGTCTCCGACCGCATGTGGGTCCTCACCGCGACCGGCGCCACCCCCGCCCCGGTGCTGCAGGATCTGCTGATCCACCTCGCCAACGGCGACGGCTGGGACACGGTCATCGGCGCCCCGGTGGACGAGAAGATGGTCACCTCGGCCACCCAGCCGCTCTCCGACGCCGGATGGAAGCACACCGTGGACAGGCGATGGATCCGCTGGACGGCCCCCGACGGGGACGCGGGCGTCCAGTTCGACGCCTTCGCCGCACAACACGCGAGTCAGAACCTGGCCACCTGGACCATCTGGGCCGGCCCTGGTCCGGACCGGCCCACCTGGGCCATCAGCGCGTCCCCGTACACCCCGAGTTCACTGCTGGCGGGTCTCTCTGGGTCCCTCGCCCATGAGACCGGCACGCGCCAGGCCCAGCTGGGCCCCGAGCACAGGACCCGCCTCGCCGCCAGTGCGCCAGCGGCTCCGGCGGTCACGGCCGGCCGATCCGCCAGCCGTTCACGCTGATCATCGGCCCACACGAGGCGGGGCAACATTGCGCGGGATCGCCGGTTGGCCAAACCGGCGATCCCGCGCACCATAGATAGTCCACCGCCACTCCCTGCCCGGACGTCGAAAGGCCCTCGCCCACGACCGCAGACACGACACGAAGCGCAGCCCGCCAGGAAGCAGGCGGTGGCCTCCGATCATGCCGCCGCGTAGCTTGCCCGGAACAGATCCTGCGCCCGCTCCACGTCCCTCGGCGTACGGAGCTGCACCTCCAGATCACCCGTCCCGTGGTGACCGAGACCGGACACGTCCCGGGTGAAGCCCGGAACAAGGTCGACCTCCTTCGGGTCGACCTTCAGGTAGACCAGCAGCTTGCTGCGCTGCGGCGGGCACAGGCAGGCGAAGTTCCGCAGCCGCTGATACGCCCGGTAGGTCTTGCGCTCAACCCGGTTCACGCCGTCCCCGAGCCCGAGCAGGACCTCGTCGACTGCGCCCGCCAACTCCACCATCGCCGCGCCCTGGACATCGGCCGCCGCCCGAGCAACCGCCCCGCGCTGTGCCCGGCGGGCCACCTCCCCGCTACCGCTCACGGAGGCCACGGTCTCAAGCCCGAGCAGGTCCCTGCCGAAGAGTCGGTAGCGGACCAGGTCGATCGACCTCCGGTGCTCACGCACGGCATGCGCGTCGTAGCGGGTGAAGTCGCCGGCGATGCAGATCAGGCGCGGGCCGCTCCACAGGACCTGGGACGCGGCCGTCACCCCGAGCCGGTCGCGGACCAGGTGCTCGAACTCCGCCCGGTGGTCCATCAGCCACGAGAGGTAGAACAACCCCTGGTTGATGACCTGTTGATTGAACTATCGGCGGAGTTTTCGCAGGTCAGTGACCTTGTGGCGGGGTTGTCGTTGAGTCGGCCATGGAGGCATCTCGAGACTTGGCGGCTCTGTCCGTCCCCCTGGTCGGGGAACTGGTGGCCATGGATGATCCGTGGGAGCCCTACCGGCTCGTCGACCTTGCCAGTAAGCCGGTCGAGGGAGCTCGCGCTTTCCTACGGGAGTTGCAGGGAGCCGGCCGTTCGGCGGCGACGGCCCGCTCCTATGGGATGGACATGTTGCGCTGGTTTCGATTCCTGTGGGCTATCGAGGTTCCGTGGGACCGAGCGAGCCGGATCGAGGCGAGGGACTTCTCCCGCTGGCTTCAGGTCGCCGGGCAGCCGAGGCGTCCGCACTGGCGACGTCCGAGCGAAGCGGGCCGGTGGGTCGCAGGGGGCAAGCCGTACGCACCGTCGGTGCGAGCGCACAGCGAGACAGTGCTGCGGACCTTCTACGACTTCCACCGCGACGTCGGCACCGGGCCGGTCCTCAACCCGTTTCCGCTGGACCGAGCACGTCGCGGCCGTCGGGCTCACGCCCATCGCAACCCGATGGATCCGGCCCGGAACGAACGCGCCGGGCTCTACCGGCCGAGAGTGCCCAAGCGGGTGCCCCGCAGCGTCCCTGACGAGGAGTTCAACGAGATCTTCGCCCGTCTCCCTTCGCACCGGGACCGGGCTCTGGTTGCCTTCTACGTCTCCACCGGTGCACGGGCCAGCGAACTGCTCAGCACCTGGCAAGCCGGCGCCGATCCGGGGCGTCAGCTGATCTCGGTCGTCCGCAAGGGCACCGGCGAGGTCCAGGAACTGCCTGCCTCGGCCGACGCGTTCGTCTGGCTGCGGCTCTATCAGCTGGAGATGGACGATGCGATCCCGCGCGGGCGGCGTCTCCCGCTGTGGTGGACCCTGCGCTCGCCGTCGAGGCCGTTGACCTACCACGCGGTTCACCGCATGTTCGAGCGGGCGAACGCCAAGGCAGGGACTTCCGCGACGCTGCACGCGCTGCGGCACACCGCCGCCTACCGGATGTCCGAGGACCCCAGCCTCCCTCTCACAGATGTCCAGTTCGTCCTTGGTCACGCTCAGTTGACCACGACGCAGCTTTACCTCACGCCTCGCAAGGAGGTGGTGATTCGGCGCCTGTTGGCCCACCACGCCGAGCAGAGGCGTCAGGCAGCCGGCCGTGTCGCCCCGCCTCCGGCAGCTGACTATCGGCCGGAAAGTCTCGATGTGCTGTTCGGAGCTGGTGCCCGGTGACCATCACTTCGTTGGCGCGTGCCGGTTCCGCACCGGCCGCTGGATTGGAGCCTCAACTCACCCGTTCCATGGCAGCCCAGCAGCGTTTTCCCGCCCGGACCGTTCCGGACATCTGGCCGGGCGCCGAGCGCTCCCGCACTGAGGTGGCCCGGCTGCTGTCCCGTCCGCCTTTCACTCTGGAGAACGCCGGCAGCGAGCTGCACCACAAGCACGGTATTGTCATGGTGCTGGACTGGCTGGAAGACCAGCCCGGACAGACCTGGCAGGATCGGTGGCTGGCCAGCGGCATCGAGCGAGCCGGCGCCGCCTGGCGGCCGGTGATCATGCAGTGGCTGCACGAGCGCGGTCTCAAGGCAGCTTGGCGGATGCCGGTGGTGGGCCGGGCCCTGACGACAGTGATCAGTGCTGATCTTCTGCGTCCGTCGGTGGACTGGCTGGCGGCGGGGGCCAGCCGGCAAGGGGTCCTGGTCCGCTCTATGGCCCGCAGCCGCGACCCTCACGGGTTCGAGCGCTTGCGGGTGCTGGGCGCGTCAGTCCAGGACGTGCGGTCTGGTGCCGTCAGCGCGGCTCTCTGCCGCAGTGCCCTCATCCTCGCGGCCAAGGGCGGCATGCTGACCGGGATCACCGTCGGCGACGTCCTGGAGCTCTTTGAGGTTCAGGCCAGGGTTCTCAAGCGGATGACGGCGGGGACGGAAGTGTTCTACCGGCTGCTGCACCAGCTCGGAGCCCTGGGAGAGGCGGCCCCGCAGAATCTGCGCGAGGTCCGCAACCGAGGACAGCGGACCCCCGAGGGACTGGTCGACCGCTACGGACTGCGCTGCCGTCCCGTCCGTGACCTGCTGGTGGACTATCTCCGTGAACGCCAGCCCGCTCTGGACTACAACAGCTTGAAGTCTCTCTCCTACCACCTCGGCAAGCGCTTCTGGCAGGACATCGAACACCATCACCCGGACGCCGACAGCCTTCGCCTCGCCCCGGACATCATCGGGCAGTGGAAGCAGAGGATGCGTACCAAGGACACGACCGTTACCGGCTCCGACGGCCGGCGCACGAATACGAAGGTCGAGAGGCTCAACCACCGGGACACGCTCACCCACGTGCGGGCCTTCTACCTCGATCTCGCCCAGTGGGCACTGGAAGACCCCGGCCGCTGGGGCCCGTGGGTGGCACCGAGCCCGGTCAGGGCTGACGAGCTGGAGAACCGCAAAGTACAACGGCGGCGCAAAGCGAGGATGGACGCCCGCACCCGCGAGCGCCTGCCGGTTCTGCCGATCCTCGTCCGCACGGTCGACCAGCGTCGCAAGGACGCTGCCGCAGTACTGGAAACCGCCCGGCATGCCGGCCCCGGCGAGGTGTTCACCGCTGCCGGTCAGCAACTCGTACGCGCCGTGGTTCCGCACGGAACAGCCGGCAGGATCTGGGTCGAGGACCCGCACACCGGAAAACGCCGCGATCTGGGACTCGAGGACGAGAGGGCCTTCTGGACCTGGGCCGTAGTCGAGGTCCTGCGGGCCACCGGCATCCGCATCGAGGAACTGCTGGAACTCAGCCACCACAGCCTGGTCCAATACCGGCTGCCCACCACCGGTGAACTCGTCCCCCTCCTTCAGATCGTCCCGTCCAAGACGGATACCGAGCGGCTGCTGCTGGTCAGCCCAGAGCTCGCCGACGTCCTCAGCGCGATCATCTGCCGCGCCCGAAAGGCCACCGGCGCCGTTCCCCTGGTCCGCTCCTACGACCGCCGCGAATGTGCGTGGCAGGAGCCGGCCCCGCTGCTGTTCCAGCGACGCATCCGCGGTGAGGACTGCGCGTTCACCGATGAAACCGTTCGCACCATGCTCGACGAGGCCCTCACCGAAACGGGCCTGACCGACTTCACCGGGGCCCCGCTTCGCTACACACCGCACGACTTCCGCAGGCTGTTCATCACCGACGCCATCCTCAACGGGCTGCCCCCACACATCGCCCAGGTGATCGCAGGCCACCAGGACATCAACGTGACTCTCGGTTACAAGGCCGTCTACCCCGAAGAGGCGATCCAGGCGCACATGGCCTTCCTCGCCCGCCGCCGGTTCCTTCGCCCGAGCGAGGAATACCGCGTCCCCACCGACGAAGAATGGCAGGAGTTCCTCGGCCACTTCGAGCGCCGCAAAGTCTCCGTCGGAACATGCGGACGAGCCTTCGCCACCCCGTGCATCCACGAACACGCCTGCGTCCGTTGCCCGATGCTCTGGCCCGACCCCGCACAACGGGACCGTCTTGTGGAGATCCGGGACAACCTCATCGCCCGCATCACCGAGGCCGAGGATGAAGGATGGTTCGGTGAGGTCGAAGGGCTCCAGGTCAGTCTCGCAGGCGTAAGAGAGAAACTCCTGAAGGTCGACAACGCAGGTGCCAGCCAGCTGGTGGCGCTCGGAATGCCCGACATCAAGCGCATCACGGACAGCAACAAGAAAGCCAACCTTGAAGCTTCTCCTTAATCGCCCTCCTTGAGGGGGTACCTTGATCTTATGACAAAGAAGGAACTGCCTCGTCTCATCCCCACGGGAACCTGCTGGTGCGGCTGCGGTACGGAAGTGGGAATCGGGTCCTTCTTCGCACGCGGCCACGACAAAGTCGCCGAAGCCGCCCTCCTCGCTGCCGAATACGGCTCATCCGTCCCGCAGCTCCTTCACAAGCACGGATACGGCCCAGGGCACTCGGTGACCGCGAAGGCCGTCCACGCAGGTGCATGGGAAGAGTGCCCGGAGTGCGAGTACGTGGGCGCGCCCGCCAGCATCCGCGTGCACCGGAAGAAGGCAGAGCACTAACTTGCGCCCGTCGCGGTGCCTCGCAGCCTGAAGGCCGCGCGGCACCGCGACGGATGCAGGTGGACTGTCGAGCTCAAGCCGTGTTCAGCAGCCGGGCGGCCTCCTGCAAGACCTCCAGCACTTCCCCCCGGGCCGCGGGCCGGGACGCGAAGACCCGGGGGCTCGGGTGCCAGGTCGGAAGTGTGTGCACCTTTGGGGCGTAGCGCTGCTGGTAGGCAGCCCATCCGGCCTGAGCCTTGCGTCCCATGGGTATGACCACCTCCAGCGCAGGCAGCATCGCTACCACCTCGTGCAGGAAGGGCGCGGCACGCTCGATCTCGGACTTGCCCGGAGCAGCGATTCGGGTGGTGGTGCCGAGGTACCACGGCACCACGTTCCAGTGCACGGACTCCCTGTAGGGAAGGCCCGCCTCATCGCGCAGCGTCCAGCAGTTCCGCGCGGTGAGATCGTCGTTGTCGACCGAGATGATCCCACTGCCCGTGCGGCGCAGCTCGGTCTCAGCGCCCATGGCCTTCTGACCGGGGGCTTCCAGCAGGAAGAGGCTCCGGGCTTCCACACCGCCCGAGGCGGGGTCGAACCACGGCACCGATTCGCCGTCGTCCAGCCGGGCACGCAGATCCTGAACCCAGTCGTTCAAGGGACGCACCGTGGGCTCGGTCCGTACAGCAGCCAACCGGGCACGCAGCACCTCGGGGTCCGCCAGAGCCCGGGGTGCTGCTGTATGAAAAGCATCGCGTGTCGTCATGCGCCGCAGTGTTTCACCCACCACTGACAGACACGTTGTCTGGGATCAGAACGCAGAAGACCCTGAAGGACAGAGATCGACCAGGAGCGCAGGTTCACCGGATGAGAACGGACCAGCCCTTACTCGTGATCTTCGAGGTACTTCTCGTACTCGGCCATGTACGGATAGCAGTCGTCGGCAGAGGCAAGGTCGCTGCCTTCACAGAGGCTGTACTTGTAGGAGCCGTCGGGGTTGCGCTCTTGGGGATCAGGCAGGCCGGTGTCGCGAGCGAAGTCACTACCACCGTCGTCGGCCCCCTCCGTCGCCGAGACACCATCCTGCGAGATGTCGCGGTACCGTCGCTCGGCGTCGGGCGTGAGCTTGCCGCTTTCGCAGTCAGTGGGGTCCTCGACCATGTAGAAGAGGACAGACCAAAAATCCCCGTCCGTCGTCTCATCGCCCTTGACCCGCTCCGTCTCATGCCAGCAAACGGTCCACTCGCCTTCAGGGTCGTCCAGGGAGCTGTAATCGCGCCCTCCAGCCCCCGTGTCCAAGCGGGTCGCGTAGCCCGCCGCCTTGGCGGTCAGCGCCGCCTCCTTGAACGGCTTCCCCTGCTGACTTGCCAACGGAGGTGCCTTGTCGCTCTGCGGGCTTCCCGTGCCGCCTTGCCCGTCGCACCCCGTCAGGGCAACGACGCCAGCAAGCACCAGCATCGCGATGCACTTCCTCATGGCTCCCCCTCCGGCGAGTCTGCCGATGATCGCTCTGGATGGTAGTGCAGGAGCCAGATACAGAAGACGGCATCCATGGACGCGCGTTAGCTCAATGAATGCCTGGCGGTACGCTGCCGGCGACCGACCACCTCCCCGGTCCAGCAGCACTGCTGCCGATACCAGCCTGGAGAAGGAACTCACGGTGACCAAGCCCCTAACGCACAAGCAAGCCCTGGCAGCAGTCATACAAGCTCTCGGCGGAACGTGGGACCCACCGCGCGCCGCTCTGGCACTCCGTCTCGGCGGCTACGAGCCAGCCACCTCGCAGGCCGGCGAGAAGGAAGCACGCCGGATCCTGCGCGAACTCACCGAAGAGGGAACCATCGTCCGGCCCGACCCCGAGCGTACGGAGTACCACCTTCCAGGAACCTGAGGTTGCGGACGACTCCCTGCCCGGGCCCGGTCGTCCGGCACTGACGAGGCTCGTGGTTCAGAGAAGGCACCGGTATCCGTGCCGCGCTTGTACTCGACGATGACCGGCGAGCCGTTCTCGTCCAGCCCGAGCGAGTCGATTCGGCCCCCGTGCACCGGTCCCGTGCTGTACTCGCTCGCCAGGAAACGAACGCCCAGCAGCGTCTCCATGTGCGTCTCGACGAGGCCCTGCACATCGGCTTCGATCTCAGCAAGACGCGGCATGACCTCAATCATGCCGCTATTCGTCGTGTCCGTGCGGAACAGCTTCAGGCCCGGCACCTTCCCCTCCTCGGCTCGGAGATCACCAACGCCGACGAGGTGCGGGATTGTTTCCACGAGAGGCTTCGGGGGCGTGAAGATAATGTGAGGCCCTACGTACGGTCCGATCGGGGAACCCTCGCGTCCCCCGGTCACCGGGAAGCGTTTCCCCATGCAACCCCCGCGACCCGGGAGACAGCGCCCGGAAGCCGGGTTTACGCAGGTCAGCCCCCACAGCTCAGCGGATAGAGCACGCACCTTCCAAGGACTTTCCGGATCTCACACAGTGCCGCAACTGGTCACTGTTGTCGAATTTTGCAAGGGCGACCCATGCGTTCAATAGCTGAGCGCGAGGAGAATCGCGACTTTGTAGCAGATCGACCGGAACGTGAATTCGGCAGGCAATCCCCCTTGATCAAATCAAAGCGAGACAAAGCTCTAGGCGCTGCGGTCAGAGCGCGGTGATTAAACGCCCGCCCCGGCCAGGACGAAGCAGGCAGCGATTTCATCGCGAAGCTTCCGAACCATCTCGACGCTCGGGTTCTGACCTCCTTTAGGCCGAGTGGTTCTCATGTTCAAGCAAGTCCGCACTGCGGGGCCGAACGCCACGGTCGCGCCATGTGCCTGGGCGCAAGTCGCATCGTCTGCGAGATGCACTGAGCCAGCCCCTCCTCTGACCTGCGAGGGACCTCGCTCGACACTCAGCAGGTGCCGATCCGCTCCTCGTTGACCGGTTCAAGCAAGCGAGGGGCTCAAGGCCGCCAGCCTTACGGGGCGGTGTATCGGTTTCGGGTCTCCTGATCATGCCGCCAACGGAGACAACAGCCGAAATTAATCGCCCATACGTTCGCCTCCGAAGCATTGTCAGTGCCGTGTCCTAGCGTGAATTTCCGGTCGAGCAAATGGTGTTGGGAGGCTCTCAGTGTTCTTTGGCGAGTCAGCTGCGGCGTATGAGAGCATCACGTCGCGGATGAAGGCGCTGGCCGTGGTGCGGCCACTATTGGCGCTCGACGACAGTCCGGCGAAGCGGGAGCGGGGCTGGGAGGGGTACCGGCTGGCCGAACTCGCCCTGGCAACCATCGACTTCGTGACGTTACGGATAGGGGCGCGGACGGCAGTTCGACAGGAAGCCGTCGTGGAACAGGTAGCTGAGTCTGCGGCGCTCCAGGTTCCGGGGCGGGCGGGTACCGAGTATCAGGAAGTCGCGCGCTGGCTGGTGGAGCGGATGATCAACACCGAGAGACACGACCGGTGCTTTCGACACGAGATCGGCAGCGTGACAGGCGACGGCTTCGTCGTCAGGGAGTTTCCGTTCCAAATCCTCAAAGACGTGCCGGACGAAGCCGGGCAGGCTGCGCTGACAGTTACTGATGCGGCCATCACCGTGCTCGTCCATGCGGTCGATGTGGACATCGCGTCCGAGCAGATCGCGGCGGAGGCCAAGTTGGCCGCGTTGCTAAAGCGCGCGCGGATCGGTGAGGCGTGGCAGGCCGCCCGCACCGCCCATGTGCAGAGCATCCGGTACGCGAAGGAACTACTGGACCGCATGGAGGAGATGAAACGCAACGTACGGGCCATCGACTGGGAGGCGGATCTCGACGGCCCGTTGAAGGAGGCGCAGGAGCACGTTGAGGAGAGGTCTCGGGCGGAGACTCAGCTGAAGGCGCAGGTGGCACAGCTGCTCGAGGTCACGGAAGAGGAACACAAGCGGCAGCAGCTGGAGGCTCTGGATGCGCTGATCCAGGATTGTCTGCAGCGGCACTTGATGCTCGTCGACATGCTGCTCAGAGTGGTTCCTGAGTTCCGGCACCAGCAGGACCGGCAGATCTTCGTACCTCCCGTGGTCCATGTACGGGTACACCTGCGCAGCCAGCTCCTGGAGCCGGCGCTCGAGCTGAGTATCGAGGACAGCGAGCGGCCCCTGGAGGCGTTCGTGCGCGGGGTGCTGGGTCCGGTCCGTCCGCGGATGATGTACCTGCCGGACTACTTCGAGGTCCTCACACGGATGCCGGATCAGGCCGAGGTTGAGCGGGTCGCGGTGGGCGCACCGGACGACTGGGAAGTCACGTCCGATCCACCGAGGTTCGACGACGCGCAGCATGCATGGGTGGACAGGCTGCTTTCGGCTGTCCCCGGGGAGGGCGTGCGACTGTCTCGGTTGCTCGAGCGTGCCCGCGAGTGGGGCGAGGGCAGAGGGCCTGGTGACGACACCGACCATCTGCTGGCTATGGAGACCGCGCATCGGTTTCGGCATGTCCCGGTCGCCGAGCTGGCGCGAAGTGAGGAAGCCGTCGTTGTCGTGGACGACGGGACTGAGTTGGACGACCCGGTTTTCGGTGGCAGCGACTTCCTGCTGTTGCCGGCCATGGGCGAACCGACCTCCGAAACGCAACCGCCCCTTTCACCAGAGTTTGTTCCCCGCGCCACGAATGACGATCTGGAGCCGAGCGCATGACGCAGTACGACGATGTTGCCGCAGCAGCCCGGATGGTGGCTCTGGCTATGACACGCGGCAAGTCCCCAGCGCGTTCTGGAGAGAATGCCCGCCTCGTGCGGCGGTTCGATACGGAACCGGACTTCGCCCAGCTGGTGCGGAAGGTCGCGCAGGGTTTTGACCTCACGGTCCAGGAGGTGCACCCGCAGGCGGGGCTGGTCCTGGCAACCACGACCGAGACGGACTTCGCCGTCTCGGTCACCGACCTCGTGCCGAATGCAGAGAACCGGCCGCTGTACCTGCTCGCCCACCTGGCCATCGCGTCGCGGGCCTTCCCTCGTCCGGAGGACTTGGACGACGACGAGCACGTCGCCCGGGTCTCGGTGCAGAAGGTCGACGAAGACGTTAGGGCCTATGCGACCGTCCTTGAGCGCCGTGCCGCAGCCGCCGATGAGGACACCGACCCGCCGGCCGGCAGCCCCGGACTGGAGGGATTGTGGCGGGCCTACCTGCGCCGCAACCCCACCGGTCGTACGGACAAGGACAGGACTCCGCGGTCGGCGACCTACGCGCTGGTGAAGAGGGCGTTCACGCATCTCGAGCAGCGCGGATTCGTCCGCGCGACCAGTGACGAAGAGGGCGGCACGTACGCCACCAACGTCCTGTACAGGCTGCACATCCGTGCCCAGGCAGCCCGGGAAATGCTCCAGGAACTGGCCGCCCTGGGAGTGGCGGCCTTGCCGCACCACGATGCGCCACTCCCATCCGAGACTCCGGAGCAGCCTGAGGCTACGGGCCACGGCATGCTCCCGGACTCCGCCCCAGCCACCTGACGCCATCGCGATGTAAGGACCCCTCTCCATGTACGAGTTGAACCGCATCCTGATGCGCAACTTCGGGCCGCTCGACGCCCGCTACGAAGACGTGAACCTGGACTTCTCTGGCGTGGGCCCCCTGGTTTCGACAGCATCCCTGATGCCGACCCCCGGACACGTCACGCAGCGGCCCTCGCCGGCCAGTCTGGTCATGCTCCAGAACGGCGGCGGCAAGGGTGTGCTGCTGACCGGCATCACCTGCACCACGATCCCGCTGCGTCACCATGACCCGGAGGAGCTGCTGAGCTTCGTCGTTTCTCCGGCTCAGCCCTCCCATATCGTCCTGGAGTGGGCTGATGCCCGGACTGGCAGGCTCTTGGTCACCGCGCAGCTCCTCGCGCCCGAGGGCGATGGCAAGCTCAAGCGCCGCTTCTACAGCTTCCACCCGGGTGCCGCCCTGTCCGCGGACGATCTACCTTTCCACCGCGACGGTCACTGGCTGCCGTTCGACCACTACTACAACGAGCTGTGCGAACTGCAGGCCACGGTCGAGGCGTTGGAACTACAGATCGTGGACGGGCAGGAGAAGTGGGAGAAACATCAGGCCGGTCTGGGTCTCGAACCTGGCCTCTTCGATGTCCAGCGCAAGATGAACGCCACCGAGAGCGGGGCTGCCGAGGCGTTCACCACCTCCAGTGCGGCAGCGTTCGTCCAGTGGCTGCTGGAGAAGGCCAACGACGACGACAAGTACACCAGCCTCGGCGGTGCCTTCGAGACCTATGCCGGCGCCCACGACCAGCGCGAGAAGCTGGTCAAGGAGCGGGAGTTCGCGCTGGCCATGGAGGACATCTGCGCCCGTGTGGCCGATCGGTACCAGGAGCACACCGACCAGCAGCGCGAGGCTGGCCAGGCCAAGGACGGCCTTGTCGCCCTTGCCGCAGGGCTGATGCGTCGGCATCAGATCCTCACCGCCGCGGCACAGGCCACCACAGACACGGTCAATACCGCCTACCGGGCACATGAAGCATCCAAGCAGGGACTGGACGTAGCCAATGCACGTGTGGCGTACGTTCGTTGGGCTGCCTGCGGCATCGAGTTGGGCAAATCAGCCGAGGAACAGAAGCGAGTCGCCGCGACGACGCAACGACTGGAAGACCGCCTTGCGGGCTGGCGCAGTGTCCCGGTCGCCGTGCGACACGCGGCTGCCCAGGAGCGCCACGGCCGTATGCAGCGGGCCCTCTCCGAAGCCGAGGAAACAGTCGCCCCTTATGTGCAAGCGTGCGATATCGCCGCGGCGGCGCTCCGGGCGGGCTACGCGGCGGCTGAAACGCAGGCACGCGCCGAGGCCGGCAATCTGGAGAGGGAGATCTCCGAGTCTCGCAGAGAGATCCAGCAGTGGCGCGAGCAAAGCAACTCGCTCCATAAGGATGCCGGTACGGCTGAGGGAGAACAGCACCAGTTGCGCCGTCAGGTGCAGGGTTTCGAGGAGCAGCTGCGCACCGCGCGGGAAGAGGGAAAGGTGCAGCCCGGCGAAAGCGCGGCAGACGCCGCCTCCAGGATGGACGGCGAAGCTGATCACCACGGCCAGCGCTGTGTAGAGGCCAAGAAGGCACAGGATGAGGCCCGCAGCCGCCGGGCACAGGCATATCAACAGCTGCCTGCACTGCAGGAGCGGGCTCTCGATGATCGCTGCGCAGCAGAAGCGGCCGAAGCGGAGACCGACCGCTTCCGCGCCCGCGCCGAGTCCGTGCGCCGCCACCCTGTGACTGCGGAACTGCTTGAGCTCGGCCTCGAAGACCTGCAAGACGGCGACGCCCTGACCTGGCTCGCCGACCACTACGCTGCCCTGCAGAACTTGATCGAGCGGAAGATCACCGCTCTGGACGGTGCCCTCAGGCGGACACAGCTCCAGCACAGCGCGGATGAAGAACTCCTCGCCGCCCTGGACACCAGCGACGGCCTCCTGCCCGCCACCAAGGAAGTCCGCTCCCTGTGTGCCGACCTCTGTGCCCAGGGCATCGACGCAGTCCCCGGCTGGCAGTGGATGCGCGACAACGTGCCCGCGGACGATCACCAGCGCCTCATCCACGACCACCCGGACCTGGTCGGCGGCATCATCGTAAGCGGCGGCCCCGCAGCGCTGGATCAGGCCCAACGTCATCTGGAGCGCACCCGTCCCCTGCCCACGGCGGCCGTCGCGGTAGGAACCGGGGAACGGATGCTGACGCCGGTACCCGACACAAACGGCCGGATGGTGCCCGACCCGACCCCGGCCCTGCATGACGAACAGGCCGCGGCACTCGAACGAGCCGAGGTCGAAGCACGCCTGGCAGCCTCCGCGCAGGCACTGGACGAGCTCGAGGAACGCATCAGTCTCACCCGCGACCTGGGCAACAAGATCAAGTACTGGCTGGACGAGATCGGCTCCGTGAGCGTAGGGGTCCGGCTCGAACAGCTCCAGGAACTCCGGACTGCAGCGCAGGCATCCCAGGCCAGCCTTAAGGTCGCGCGCACCAGTGCCGAACAGCACGACGACGCCGTCACCGCCGCCGAGGAGGTCTACACACAACAGGAAAACGCTCACCGCGAGGCCACCGAGGTCGCGCAGGCGATGCGTCGCCTCGCGGAAGCCGAGGCGAAAGCCAGCCGGGCACGCGACCGGATCACCGCGCTCGTGGAAGAAGCTCAGCAGCGTCAGCGCGAACTCGAAGAACTGGGCGAGAAAGAGGAGACAGCCCACGGCGACATCGCACGCATGACCCAGGCGGTGGAAGCCGCCGTCCAACAGGCCCAGAGCCATGCCCAGGCGCGAAAGAAGGTCACCGCCACGCCCGAGGCCGAGCAGGCTCAGCACGCCAAGGGAGCGCCCTGCGAAGCGCTCACCGTCCTCCAGCACCGCTACGAGCAGGCAGTCGAGGACCTGCGCAGTGTGGACATCGAAGAAGACCAGCGCCAGCGTGCCAAGGAAGCAGAAGACGCCTTGCGCGCCTGCCAGGACGAGTGGGCGCAGGTCCCTGACCAGGTCAAGCCCTTCGCCCAGGAGTACAGCCGTTCTCCCGCAGCGGTAGATGACGTCCAGCGCGACGCCGTGCAACGCGATCTAGGCCAGCAGATCGACAGTCTCCACGACCAGCTACGGCGCCTTCGGGACAAGGAGAGCCGTCTCAAGGAACGACACCGCACGCTCGCCACTGCAGCAGAAGACACCAGCACTCAAGACGTCGCGCAGTGGACCCCACACTCCCTCGAAGAGGCTTACGACCTGACCGCCCGTGCCGAACACGCCCAGGCGGAGGCGCAGCAGGCTGAACGCAGTGCCGGCGAGCAGTACAACGCGGCACGTAGGCAGCAGAGCCAGCACACTCGCGAACTCGACGCCTTCGGTCATGTCCTGGCGCGCTTGGAGACCACGATCGAACAGCTCGGCATTCAACCCGCGGCGGCCCCATACGAAGGCACCGCCGATGCGGCCGAACCCGCCGTACGGCAAGCCACAGCCCGCTACGAGGACGCCCGGCGCAAGCTCACCAGCACCGAGCGCCGCGTCGAAGACAGCGTTTCCTTGCTCAAGGACCAGGCCGCCGACGTCCGCTTCGAGCAACTCGACATCCCCTTGCGCAACCAGATCTCGGCTCTTGACCGGCGGCACATCCCAGCCGCCTCCCGTGAATGGACTACGGCGCTGCACCGCGCTGCCGCAGCCCTGACGACCCAGCTTGAGGGCATGAGCAAGGCGCGTGAGGCCCTTGTGTCCCAGCTCAGCGGCTTCGTCACCGAACTTCTCCAACAAGTCGACCAAGCAAGCCGGTTCTCCGTCTTCCCCGACGGCCCCACGCCCTGGGCAGGGAAGCGCTTCCTCACCATCCGCTACAGGAAGCCTGAACCCTCCGTGCTCACCGCCCATATGCGCGAAACCATCGACAACCTCGCCGCCAACCCGCGCACCCGCAAACTCAAAGGCACCGATGTGGTCATGCGCTGCCTGCACGCAGCCGTTCCCCGCTTCACCGCCGAGGTCATGAAACCCAACGCCACCCAACGGATCGAACGCGTGCCCGTGGAGAAGATGGGCAAGATCTTCTCCGGTGGCCAGGAACTGACCGGCGCCATCCTGCTCTACTGCGCCCTCGCCGCCCTGCGCACCTCCCCCGGCCCCCGCAGCCGCACCCGCCACGGCGGACTGCTCCTCCTGGACAACCCCATCGGCCGCGCCAACGCCCCCTACCTCGTAGACATCCAGACGCAGATGGCGGCAGCCCTCGGCATTCAGCTCATCTACACCACCGGCCTGAGCGACGAAGCCGTAACGGCCCGATTCCCCGCCACCATCCAGCTGCGCAACGACGCCGAAGCCCGCACCGGCCTCTCCCGCATTCGCCTCGACGACCACGTCCGCAACGCCCTCATCCCCACCCCTCGGACCGCCCCGGACACCCACGAGCCTGAAGCAAACGGCTACCTCAGCTCCGCACGCCTTTACACCAAGGGGGAAGCGAACCGATGACGGCGCCCACCCCCGAGCAGCTTCCTCGCCTCTCACCAGGCGCCGTCCGCCTCAGCGCCGCACTGCACGCTCGCGCCGAGAAGGCCACCGTGCCGCGCGCCACCGTGATGGAAGCCTTCACCGCAGCCCTCCCCGGCACCGCCCGCGGTGAGGATTCCCGCACCGCACTGGCCATCCTGCTCGAAGAACTCTCCGACGCCGGCACCCTGCGACTCCCCCACGGCCAGAGAAAGAAATGGGACGCAGGCCACCCAGCCCTGCCCGAGCAGATCCGGTTGCCCGCAGCCACCCCGCGCAAGCCTGCGCCTGTCACCGCACGGCGCTCCTACCGACCTGAACTCGACTGGGGCCACACCGCGTACCTCACCTCCGCCCATCACGAAGACCTGGCCCTCATCAACCGATGGTTCCGCGACACCAGCAATCGTCCCGACGTTCGCGTACCGATCCCCCTGCGCGAACGCTCGTACGAGATCTTCCAGGACGAAAAGCGCCTCGATGGCCTCATCTCCGGTGCGCTCTTCGCCCCCGGCCGCCTTACCCTTGAACAGCTCGGCACCTTTCGCGAACCACCGCCCCTCGCCTACCGACTGCTCGGCGACGGAGACACCCTCCTGGTCGCCGAGAACAGCGACACCTACGCCACACTCCGAGACCTGCTCACCCCGAATCCCGGGCGCACCAGAGGCGTTGCCTTCGGCTCCGGACGAGCCTTCGAAGCCTCCATCGAAACCGTCAAAGAGATCCATGGAATCCAACGGATCGTCTACTACGGCGACCTCGACCCTGAAGGTCTGTCGATTCCCGCCCGCGCCTCAGTAACAGCCACCCAGTGCGGGCTGCCCTCGGTCGAACCCGCCTCCGCGTTGTACGACCTCCTCCTGAGCCATGCCTCCACCCCGGGTCAGATGGTTTCCGATGAGCGCGCCCACACGCTTACGGCCTGGCTGCCGCCCAGACTGCGAAAGAGGACTCATGAGGTCCTGCTGTCAGGCCGGCGTATTGCGCAGGAAGCCACCAACCGTAACCAGCTGGCCGGCGACGCTACCTGGTGCCCTTGAGTTCGTCGGGAGACCGTGAGCACCTCCAGGCCCCACGGCATGACCGCCGCATCACGAGTTGCTACGTGGACTGAGTGCCAGCGTCCCACGTCACGAACGTCAGCCTCGGGCCGGAGCGGCGCCCTCGGCGAGGTGTGCAACTCCGGCCCTGAAAGCCCGAGATCAGTTGTAGACGTTGAATTCTGCGACTGACCACCAGCTACGCGCAACACTGCCAGTATTGCCCTTCGTCACCGGTTCGAGGATGGCAACGCACTCAACGTGATGCGTCATCGGGAAGGCATGGAAGTCACACTGCCTGGACGTTGCGCCTCAGAAAGGTAAGACCGCTCGCAAGATGCAGATACGCGAGCGCCGCACCGAGCTCTGCCGATCACACTTACTGCCTGTATGGTCGCGGAAGGTTGATCACCATGGGGCGAACGTGAATTGCGCCCGCCTGTGAGAGGCTCGCCGCTTGGTCCTGCAGATCGACGCGGAGCGTGTCAAGCTGGAGTTTTTTCGCCTGGGTCTTACGGCTGTCACCCGTGGCATTCCAGAGCTCGATCGGATACCAGCCGACGATGTAGATGCCCGCATCCGTTCCTGCTTCCGGCAGATACCGGCCCGCCAACTGTTCCGCTTGAGCCGTCGGAACTTCGTCGTTCCAGGAGCCCTTGACCTCAATGACCAGCTTTACGGACCCGCTTGAAGCGATGTTGGGGTCGTCACCCGGTGAGGGCATCGCTTCGACGAGAAGGTCAGTGCGGTCGCCCGCCCCGTATGGATCGGTGGGATGGATCAGCACCTCCCGGTTGACCGCGACACGGTGGCCGGCCAGCCGCAGAGTCAGCTCGTGTGTGAGGTACGCACACAAGGCTGCTTCGGGTTTGGGGCGCCAGACATCAGGGATGACTGGGTTTTCTGCGGACGGCTTTCGAGGGCTCTTGCCCGGTGTACGGTCCCAGAGCAGTTCGCAGTGCGAGGGAAGCGCCCGGCTCACCTCCTCAAGGGCCTCCTGCACCACGTCCAAGAGGTCTGTGCTGGTGCGGATGACGCGCCGCTTTGGGTCCTGCAGGAGCCGTATCACGTCCTCTGTGCGCACCTGACTCCAACTCGCAGCGGCATGTTGCTTGGTCGCCGCGACGAGTGCTGCGGCAATAGCCAGTCGACTGGGGTACAGGGTCGCAAGTTGGCGCAGTTGATGAACTGCCTCTGCGGTGGCTCGCCGGCTTAGCTCAGGAAGTAGGCGATCTCTCCATTCTCGGGCTTGTTCATCATCAGTGATCCAGCGAGCGCCGCGAAGAGGCTGGTCCTCCTCAGGGTCGTACAAGTCACTGAGCCACAGGTACAAGTCGGCAACGAGAGCCTCGCTCAGGGAGCTTTGGATACGCTCCGTCTCGGTCCTGGCGCATGCTTCGGCCAGTCTGCGGCCGAGCTCAGGGTCGGTTGCCGCGAACCTCTTGGCTCGTGGCCAGTGCGCCTCGGCGTCCGCGGTCAGTAGGGCCTGGGCGGCGAGGACAGCAGCTCGTGCGGCAAGCGGAGTTTCCCGGGGCCCGTCGATACTGGCGTCAATGATGCCGTGCACCATTTGGCTGTCGGTGGTGAGAAGAGTGGCCAGGATTCTGTGCCAGGTCCGCAGCGCGGCCTCACGTGCCTCATCACTGTCGGGCAAGCGTGCGGGGTGGTCTTCGCTCGCTGCTGAGCCTGCCAGGGCCTTATCTGCCGCCTCGGGCACGAGCCCGAGACAGGTGGACAGTTCAGTGGCGAGGTGCTCCAAGCACGTACGCAGTTCCGCAGCCCAGCGCGGATCAACCGCATTGAGCTCGATGGGCTGTTGGCCTGCCGTCAGCGCTGCTCGGGCTGCCTGGGTAACGCGATGGGCCACGGACTCAGGTGCATGACGGGCTGCCAAGCGCAGCAGGTCCACCCGAACGGGTTCCGTGTAGCTCGTCGACATGCCCAGATACTCGGTGAGTATCGCGGCTGCCCAAAAGCTCCACACCCGCGCGGGAAGTTCGAGCAGGCGGCCTGTTCGGTGCAACTCTGTGAGAAGGGCATATCCGGCCCAGGAGCACTTGTTGCGACGGGCGTGCGGGAGCCAGGAATCCGCACGGTCATGCTCGGTGGTGAGATAGCGGAGAGCGAGCTCAGGCAAGTCCGACAGATCGTCGCCGAGAGCTACGGCAGTTGGCCAGGTTGAGATGGCGCCCGCCGCATCCTGCACGAACCTCCCCGTCTGCGGGTCCACGCGCAGACCCCACAGGAATTGCCACAGACTGTCGTTGTCGCCGGCCCTGGCTTCAGCGAGGCGCCGCGCCGTCTCGGCCAAGAACTCCGCTGCTTCCGGCCAATGCGAGTTCTCAGCGCTGTAGTTGCGGCGCAACGCCCGAGCAAGGTGACTGTCGATAGGGATGGCCGCGTAGAAGGAGCGCAGATACGGCCAGGCCGGGTGCGTGTTGTCGTAAGCCAGTTCGAACACATGGAGGTCGTCCGAGGGGAACGTGCAGGAGGCCAGCTCGCCGTACACCTGGAGGGCCGCCCCATCACCGGACGCCGCCGCCTCGACAGTCTGCTCCAAGAGCCACGGGAAGTCGTCCCTATCGACAAGCTGATGACGGATCGCTGGCTCGGGCGCCGAAGATGCGTCGAGCCGCACCGACGGGCGTCGTTCCCAGTCGTACGCGATCTGGTAGGCCGCCATGCGCGCATTGAGCCCTGTCCGGACAGCCTCTGTGACAAAAGCTTGGGTCAGAAGCCTCCGTAGTGACCGGGTCTCGGGCGTCTCGTGCCCGTGCTCATCAGGTTGCAAGCAGTCAGGCATCTGGACCTTGTGGTGGTCGTGGAGGAGGCTGAAAATGATCTTCGCCAAGGTGTCCGCGTGCTGAGCCGCGTCCGGAGTCTCGAGCGCTCGGCCGATCACCCCGTTGATCAGTGAGATCTCGAAGCGATCGTGCGAGAAGACATAGCCACTATCCGGTCGGCAGACTATTTCGGACACCCAAGCGAGAAGATCGGGCAGATCCTCGTCCCTGCACTCCGCTGGCATGTTCCTCAAGAAGTGGGCGTAGTTGCCGTACAGGTCCGGGGACGGCGGGCGAAGGGCGCCCAGCATCGTCGCCGCGTCCAAACGGTGCGGCCATAGCAGGCTCAGTAGCGTGCCCCGAAGCTCATGGTCGGGATCCACCCGCTCGACATAGGACAGATCGGATAGGGAGTCGAGCACCTCGACGAAAACTGGCACGGCACGGCCCAGGTCGCAGGCGAACGCGGCGCGCGCCGCCAAACGACGCTCCGTTTGATGCCACGTGTCGTTCCTCACCAACGCCAGCAGCGCATCGGCCAACCTGGGGTGAGCGGTGCCGGCCTCCTGCGCCAGCTGGATCGCCAGGCGGGTTCGCGCCGTGGACTGCCAGTTGGCCGCACCTTCGGCAGGGTTGGTCTCCAGGACGTCGGCGAGCTGGTCAGCGAGCGAAGGATGGCGCAGGTCCCAACGGGACAGCTGCCATCGCGTGTCTCCCAGTTCGACCTGCGCCGCACGTTCCAGCAGCCTGCTTACGGTGAGCCGGCGGACCTCGTCGGAACGCACAAGTGCGCTGTGCACCGCCAGGCTTTCGGGATCGGCGGTAGCCAGCCAGCCGCTGGCAGAGTGGTTCATGGCCACCAGCCAGGCCGCGGTCTCCCGCAGCGGTGCTGGAATGGTCGCCGTCTCTCCGTCCGGTGCGCCTATCAGGAACAGATTCTCCAACTGTCGCTGCGTGGTCTTCCGATCCGTCAGGTACCGGGCTGCGAGGTAGGCCGCTACGGAAGAGTGGCGGAATGCCGCCCTGCCGTTGTCCGGCGCTGTGAACAGCGCGGTTGCCAAGCATTCTTCGACCACTTGGGGCGTAACCTCGAACGGTCCAGCGGCGGTCCGCTCCCTTCCCCCCGCCAGTACGTCGCCCGGCAGATCGTAGGTTCCAGCCTCGAACATGGCCCCACGCCACACGGTCCGATGGCCTGACAGCAGCATCCACGCGGCGATGCGTCCCGCCACCGTCAGGCGCTGAAGGACCGTGGTGATCAGCGCTTTCTTGAGTCGGTGAGGGTCGGGGTCTTCAGCGAGCCGTGCCACTCCGCGTGCAAACAACTCTTCTGGCCGCCCGTGCAGCTGGCCGTCAGCCCGATAGGTCAGGACCAGCAATTCCAATGTCAGCGGTACGCCGGCCAGCACAGCGGCGCCGGCCGCCTCAGCTGCCTCCACCAGCTCTTTTCCCGGCACGCCGGCGCTGTCAGCCAACGTCACAGCCTCCGTGCGACTCAACGGGGCCAGATCGACGCATCGGCACGCACCGAAAGCCTCGGCCAGCACAGACGTCAGCACCGCCGGATAGTCGGCCGTGCGGCAGGCCATGAGGAACCGAATCCGGCTGGTATCCCGGCCGCTCAGCGACCTTCTCAACCACCTCGACAGACGCGGCAGAAGTGGGCTCTCGTCAGCCTGGTCCAGGACTACCGTCAGCACTCCAGCACCCCCGGCAGCGTCTCCTTTCGAAGGCAAGGAGACAAGATGGCATCCAAGCTCCTCCTGATAGGAGTGCTCGGTGAGATCCCCACCTATTGATCAGAAACTCATTGGGTTCTCGTCCAGGACGTAGCGGACGTGCGGGCCGCCGAAGTAGCCGCGGACGATGTGCGGCTGGCGTTGGCGT
>NZ_JBIBFR010000039.1:0-33568 GCF_042956125.1 Streptomyces sp. NPDC008313 | reverse complement strand
CGGATCCACGACCCACCACTCGCCGGCCGGCAGCGCCCCGCCGTCCAGTTCGTCCTCCACCCAGCCGGCCTCCGGGCGCAGGCGCGTGAGACGGGGGCGCAGGATGTCGAGAGCCACGTCGTCGTTGACGGCGAGCGCACTCATCAGCTCGTCGCGGTTCTGGTAGCGGACCAACTCGCCGAAGCGCTCGCGCAGCGCCGAACCCGCCTCACGTACGGCGATCACGGTCCGGGCGAGCAGGTCGGCGTCGGAGGCGACGACATCAGTGGTCACAAGCGTTTCGGACATGGGTGTATTCCAGTCTGAGGAGGGGTGCTGCGGCCGGTCGGGGGCCGAACCGCGCGGTGCTGCCTGCGCTTTCGCCTCAACGGTATGCAGCCCTACGGTTAACTTCAAATGCATGTCAAGCACGGATAGAATTACTCGCATGCAATTAGATTTGAACCTGCTCGCCGCGCTCGACGCGCTGTTGGAGGAGGGCAGCGTGACCGGGGCGGCGGCCCGACTTCATGTCACCGCCCCCGCGATGAGCCGCAGTCTGGGCCGGATCAGGCGCACGACCGGGGATCAGATTCTGGTGCGCACCGGCCGCACGATGACCCCGACGCCGTATGCGATCGCCGTCCGGGAACAGGTGCATGAGCTGCTGCACCAGGTCCAGGGGGTGCTGGCACCGAGCCGGGAACTCGACCTGGCAACGCTGGAGCGCACCTTCACACTTCGCTGGCACGATTCCCTCGTCGCCTTGAGCGGACCCGCACTGCTCGCCGCCGTGCGCGAACAGGCGCCGGGCGTACGGCTGCGCTTCGTCGCGGAATCGAACACCGACTCCGCCGAGCTGCGGCGCGGCGAGGTCGACCTGGAGGCGAACGCCAACCGCCCGAGCGCACCGGACATCCGTGCCGAGAACGTGGGCGAGACCCGCCTCGTCACCGTCGTGAGGCAGGGGCACCCCCTCACCCGCGTCAAGACCGTCACCGCGAAGCGGTACGCCGCCGCTGAGCACGTCACCGTCTCGCGACGCGGAAACCTCAGCAATGCCATCGACGACGCCCTCGCGCGGCTCGGCCTCATCCGCCGCGTGGTGGCGACCGCGCCCACGGAAGCGGCCGCGCTGGAGTTCGCACGCGGCTCCGATGTCCTGATCAGCGTCCCCGAGGCCACCACGCGGTCAGCGGTCGCCGACCTCGGCCTGGTCGTGCTCCCCCTCCCCTTCGAACTGCCGTCGGCACCGGTGTACCTGTCGTGGCATCAGCGGTACGACACCGATCACGCCCACGCCTGGCTGCGCCGGCTGGCGCGAACCGCGCTGGGCATGTGCCGGGCGTCGTAGTCGGTGCCGTCCCGGCCGCTTCCCCATGCGTCCCCGGGCCACGGGACCACACGGCGATCCGCTGAAATGGCAGGGGGCTTGTACGTGCGGGTGCCGGCCGTGTATGCGGCCAGACCGCCGTCGGCGGCTCACCGTCGCGGATCGCGGAGGCGGACGCCGTTCTGGTACCGCGGCCCAGCCTCTCGCGATCGCCCGGCAGCCGCGCACGCCGAGAAGCCGGTTGCCCCACCGGGCATGGAGTCTGCCGGCCCGACGGGAGTCCCGATCGGGCCACCGCCGGGCTCTGCCCTGCCCGGCGCGGGAGCAGGGCCTGGCGGTATACGGGAAAAATTCAGGGGATCGGACGGCCGCGCGCTGCTACGGTCGGGCGCCATGAGCTGGCTTCCCGATGACTTCGTCCACCCCGTCCTGGTACCGCTGCCGGGAGGTGGTCATCACCTGCGGCCGATCCGGGAGGCGGACACCCCGCTCGACTATCCGGCGGTGATGGGCTCACGCGAGCGGCTGTGGACCATTTTCGGCCCGGCCTGGGGCTGGCCGGCGGCCACCATGACCTACGAAGCCGACCAGGCCGACCTGCTGCGGCACGAGAAGGAGATCGCCGCACACCAGTCCTTCAACTACGCGCTGTTCGATACCGCGGAGACAGCTCTGCTCGGCTGCGTCTACATCGACCCACCGGAGAAAGCCGGCGCCGACGGCGAAATCTCCTGGTGGGTGGTGGACGAGCTGGTGGGCAGCACGGTCGAGCAGGTCCTCGACGCGCTGGTGCCGCAGTGGATCGCCGCCGACTGGCCGTTCGAGCAGCCGCGCTTCATCGGACGCGCGATCTCCTGGTCGGACTGGCTCGCCCTGCCGGAGCACCCCGGCACGTGAGCGGACCCGGCGCTCACCGTGATGCCTCGTACGCCTCGCGGACAGCCGCGGGGACACGTCCGCGCTCACTGACGAGGTAGCCGTTCGCACGAGCCCAGAAACGTACGGGGTCATCCTCCGGACGGGGGGCAAGCCTTCGGGCTCCGCCAGGTCCGCTCCAGGCACCTGAGGACACTCCCTCCAGTTGGTCGGCTACATCCTGGAAGAAAGCGGACAACGAGGCGTACTCGTTGTCTTCAGGGGAGGACTGCTCGCTCCAGGCCCCCACGGTTCCGGTGTTCGTGTTCACGAATTTCCCGTGGAAGCCGTCGCGTTCCGAGACGATCGGCACCCATTCCCTGCGCCAGGAAGGGCAGTCGGTGCCTCCGGACGGTAACATCTCTTCCATGGCCATCTTGTGGAAGTAGACACGCTCGATGTCCACAAGGCCCAGAAGAAGTCCGCCGCCGGGAATGACACCAGGGCACCCCAGCGCCACCAGAGCCGATCCGCTGGGAGGTTGCCGGCCGGCATCGACGTCGTTCGCCAGAAGCCACTGCCGCACCTGCTCCGGCAGACTCAGGCCCATGCGCAGTTCGGCTTCGCGGATGGCCACCTGACTCCCCCGGCCGCCGAGAGCGACGAAAACGTCACGGGCCTGATGCTCAAGCCACGCGGTTACCCGGTCCCACGCCTGCCGTACGTCTCCCGCACTCCGATCATCCATAGGCAGACCCTACGCAACACCGCTGACAGCGCACGCTTCTCATCTGCCCGTGGTGAGCCCGCCGCGACATCGATCAGCGCTCGATACGTGCCCTGAGGTCAACCGAGCCCACGGTGGGCGGCCCACAGTGCCCCGGCGCGACCGGCAGCCTCGGAGACCAGGGACGCCAGTTCGGGTCTGTCGGGCACAGGGAACGAGACATAGGCGCCCCGGCCACCACCGACTGGTCTGCCATAAGCCTTCACTGCGAGGTGACCGTCCGGGAGAAGCCTGACGTTGAGTGTGGTCAGCGTGAACGCTTCACCGCGTCGAGTGTCCGTCCAGCGGAGCTCCTGCGGGATCACGACGTTGATCGCCAGAGCACTTACTTCCAGGTCGCCGCTCATGCGCGGATGATCTCACGCACCTCCACGCAGGCAACCGCTCTAAGTGTTCTGTGTCGCCTCGCGTGCTTCGGTGAGGGCTCGCTGTCTGAGGGTCCCGCCGAACAACTGAATCGTGGTCGCGGCCAAGATGTCGTCCCTGCCGATGGTCCGCCGGTCCCCCGTGCGGGCGGACGGGGCCCGGACGGAATCCTCGCGGAACGGGGATGAGGCCGGTTCGCCCGGCATCGCCAGGGCGACCGTGCCGAAACGTTTGACGCCGCCCTCGCGGACGACCATGGCCGCGTCCCGGGCGAGGTCCGTCAGGAACGCACTCGCGATTCCGTCCAGGTCACGGACCATCGCCGGCACGGCCGTCGCCCCCTGGCTCCGCAGCAGCTTCTTGACCCCGGCCTCGAACCTGTGGGCGCCGACCACAGCACTCGGCTTGCGCGATCCGCTGCGCCTACGGGGAGGCACAAGGACACCCTCGGCGTCGTACCGGACACCGGTCAGGCCTCGGAACGTCGGGCTGTGGTCGTACCACTTGCCACCCACCTCTAGCTCGACGTTCCGATCGATCGCCGAGAGAAGGTCCCCGGGAATCAGCTTCTTCCGGGCCTCCTCCTCCGCCGCCTCCGTCGCACCGCCGATGATCTGCGTCAGCACGGTCCGCGTCACCGACGCGGCGGCCCACGCGGCCGACCGAGACACGTGCATCGGAGTCACGTCCCTGAACACCGCTTTGACGAGAGGAAGCTTGAACGGCGCGACATCCATGGCCGAGGCGGTCTCGGGACCGCTGCACTCAGCGCGTGCGGGCTGTGGGGTCATCGGAGGAAACACTCCCTGCTGTCGGAGTCATCAAAGGCCCGCACTTCACCACGCAGGCCCGCTCTCGTCCCCCATCCTCCGTCGAAGCGGCACCCGGTCAAGTTCCTGACGGGCACACCCCGAGGGCCGGAGCGGTGATGCCGGCTCAAGGCGCGGTTGCGGTTGCGGTTGCGGTTGCGGTTGCATCGTCCCGGAATGCGGCCGGGGACGGGTTCCAGGACGCCGGGTCCGCGATCATTGGGCCATGCGTGCCGCCCGCCTGATCCGCATGGCCCTCCTCATCCAGTTGAGCCCGGGCCTGAACGGCGCCGCTCTCGCCCGCGAACTGGACGTCTCCGAGCGCACCGTGATCCGCGATGTCCAGGCGTTGCAGGCAGCCGGCATTCCCGTCCGGTCGGAGCGCGGCCGGGCGGGCGGCTACCACTTGGCGCCGGGCTACCGGACCCGGCTCACCACGCTGCACCCCACGGAGGCGGAGACGCTGTTCCTCTCCGGTCTGCCCACGGCCCTGCAGGATCTGGGATTGTCGGACGCGGCGGACACCGCCCGTCTGAAACTGACGGCCACCCTGCTGCCGTCGGTGCGGGCGGCGGCCGAGTCGTCGGTACGCCGGTTCCATCTCGACGCGCCGGCCTGGTTCCGGGAGCCGTCCACGCCTGAGCTGCTGCCGGAGCTGGCCCGCGCCGTGTGGTCCGACCGCACCATAGAGCTGACCTATGCGCGGCCGGGCCGCGACAGCGCGCCGCCCTCCACGGTGTCCCGTGCGGTGGAGCCGTACGGGCTCGTCCTGAAGGCAGGCGTCTGGTACCTCGTGGGCCGGCTCCCGGGCGGGGAGGCCGGCCGTGACAAGGCCTGGCGTACCTACCGCGTGGACCGCGTCACGGCACTCGCTCCCGGTACGCAGGAGCCGTTCGTACGCGATGCGGCTTTCGACCTGGGCACCCACTGGGAGTCACACGCGGCCGGGTTCGCCCGGGCGCTGCTGCGCACGACCGTCACCGTGCGCCTGACGGAACAGGGTCTGCGCCGCCTGCCCGCCGTGGCGGACGAGGCCGGCATCGAGGAGGCGCTGGCCGGTGCGAGCGGGCCGGACGCCACCGGGCTGGTGACGCTCGACCTGCCGACGGAGTCGCAGGACGTCGCGTTCGACCAGCTGAGCAGGCTGGGCGCGGACGTGGAGGTGCTGGCCCCGGCGGGCCTGCGCGCCCGCTTTCGCGAGCGCGCACTGGCCCTTGCCGCCCTGTACGAACCGCAGCCGGAGAATCAGCGGTAGGCGTCCGCCGGTGCGTCCTTCCCTCCGTGGATGACGTCCTCGAAATACGCCCAGGAGTCCGGCTGGCTGCCGTCCACATCCCGGACACCGTAGATCCTGGCGAGTTCCCCGCTGGAGGTGGACTTGCCGTTCCAGCGCTCGGCCCGGTCGGGGTCGGCGGCCAGGGCCGCAAGCGTGCGGGCGAGGTAGTAAGGGGACTCGGCGATCGCGAAGGCCGGTTGCTGGGTGATGGCGTCGCGCCAGTTCTCCTCGGTCACACCGAAGTGGGCGAGCATCTGCTCCGACCGCAGGAACCCCGGCGAGACGGCGACAGCGGTACCCCCGTACTTCGCCAGTTCCTGGCCCAGCCCGAAGGCCAGCCGGATCGGGGCGTTCTTGGCGAGGTCGTAGTACATGTTCTCGCGGTAGTGACGGTTGGAGACCGCGGTACCGTCGGTGACCTCCACCAGCAGCGGGGCGTCCGAGCGGATCAGGAGCGGCAGTACGAGCGCCGCGGTGATCACGTGCGAGCGGACTCCGAGGTCCAGGATGCGCAGGCCGTCGGCGAGCGGAGTCTCCCAGCTCTTCTTGCCGAAGACCGAGGCGACGAGGAGATGCTCGCCGCCCCAGAGGTCGTTGACGAGGATGTCGAGCCGCCCCTGCTCCTGGTCGATCTGCTGGACGAGGGCGCGGACCCGGTCCTCTTCGAGGTGGTCGGTGGGAACTGCGATGCCCGTGCCGCCTGCCGCAGTGACGAGTTCCGCGGTCTCCTCGATGGTCTCCGTGGTCCGGCCGACCTCGCTGGCCTGAGTGCGGGTGGTGCGTCCGGTGACGTAGACGGTGGCGCCGGCGCGGCCGAGCTCGACGGCCTGGGCACGCCCGGCACCGCGGGTAGCCCCAGCCACGAGGGCGATCCGGCTCGCGAGCGAGCCTTCCCGGGAAGCGTTGCGGGTGACGTTCTGGGAGGAGTTGTCCTTACTCATGTCCTTCACCATGCACTCCAAAAGTGACAGATCACGTCACCCTTTCCGGCCCGGCTCCACTTCAACGAGGAGCATCACCTCGTGCGGAGGACCCCGGGGAAGCCCGCCGGGGTCCTCCGCGGCTCCGAGCTCCATGCCGTTCGCCCGGTCAAAGCCCTGCCTGCCGGCAACTTCCGTTCCCTGTTCCACGGTCTTCGCACTGAATGTGTGCGGTCCTTGGTGGAAGCACTTGTGCCGAGGGAAGCCCGCTTCCCTGTACGGCGGATACCGAACCGGGTGATGGTCATGACCCGCACGGTGGCGGGGACCACGCGCGGTTGGGACGCGCTCGGGACCGGTGACACATCACTCGAGAGGGCGGCCGGGCAGATGAGGCCCGGCGTGTCCGTGCCCCGCACCCGGTCCACGGCGGCCTCGGGGACGAGCCGGGCCTCCCGGCTCTGATTCGGGCTGATCTGCGACGAGGTCGAAGAGGGCACTGCGAACGTCTGCGCCGTCCAAGGGGTGCGCACTGCCGGTCGGAGCACAGGCGGACAGTGGCGGCCGGGAGCAGAGTGCGGAGGACGAGGAGCAGGGGTCATTGCCGGGGCCCGGCCGGCGGCAATGCATCCCGCTTCCCCGCCGAGGAGGTGCTGGGCGCTTCCGGGTGAGACGGGCAGCGAGTAGGCCGAGGTGCGGACGCCGTAGTCGTGGCGGGCGCTGGACTGACGTGGGGCGATGCCGCGCAGGGCTTCGACCGCCAGCGAGGCCAGCCAGTCGGGATGGCTCCACGCGAATGGCCCACTCGGAGCGGAAAGGAATGGCCCACGCGCTTGACCTGCCTGGATCCTGAGGTCGAAGGCGACCATCGTGGTGCCGCCAGTTCCCGCCTCCCGTACCTCGGAGGGACCCTTATGCAAGCCACCACTGTCCAGGACCGCGAAGCCGGTGCCAGCGGCCTCGCCCTCACAGAGCTGCCCCATCCGCACGCCGCGGAGAACGACGTCATCGTGAAGGTTCACGCCGCGGGTTTCACGCCGGGCGAACTGGACTGGCCCGGCACCTGGACCGACCGGGCCGGACACGACCGGACGCCGAGTGTGCCCGGCCACGAACTGTCGGGCGTCGTCACCGAACTCGGCTACGGCACCACCGGCCTGTCCGTCGGGCAGCGCGTGGACGGCCTGACCGACTGGGCGCGCAATGGCACCCTGGCCCAGTACACCGCGGTCGAGGCCCGCAATCTCGCTCCGCTCCCCGCCGATGTCGACCACGTCACGGCCGCCGCGCTGCCGATCTCCGGACTCACCGCCTGGCAGGCGCTCTTCGACCATGCTCACCTCCAAACCGGGCAGAGCGTTCTCATCCACGGCGCCGCGGGCGGCGTCGGCTCGATCGCCGTGCAGCTGGCCCGCGCGGCCGGTGCATGGGTCATCGGCACCGGACGCGCCGGCGATCGCGACACCGCGATCGAACTGGGCGCTCACGCCTTCGTCGATCTCCAGGCCGAGAAGCTGGAGGACATCGGCGATGTCGACGTGGTGTTCGACGTGATCGGCGGCGAAATCCTGGAGCGCTCCACCGCTCTGGTCCGCCCCGGCGGCACCCTGGTCACCATCGCCGAGCCCGTCAGCGTCCGTCCCCACGACGGACGGGTTGTCTTCTTCGTCGTCGAACCCGACCGCGTCCGCCTGAGCGACCTTGCCCAGCGGGTACGGGAGGGACGCCTCAGGCCGATCATTGGTGACGTGCGGCCGCTCGACGAGGCGGTCGCCGCCTTCACCCCGGACAAGCGGACTCCCGGCAAGACGATCATCCGCGTCGCCGAGGACTGAGCCAGCGAGCCGCCGAGCCGCGTCAGCGGGCGGCCGCCCTCGACCGGTACGGGGCCGTTGCGTCGGATGGTACGTAGCGTCCGCCTCGTACGATGCAGGATCTTCGCCACAGGATCATGCGCAGTACCTGGCTCATCGAGGCCCGCTGAACGGCTGACGGCAGGTCGCGGTGTATCCGCGGGTCAGGACGCTGCCTCGCGTCAGGCATCGAGGGAGGCGGGCACGGCCGGCCCGACGTCGATCCGCACATCATTGATTGATCCCGCCGCCGATGCTCCCCCGGCCACGTTCTCCCGGGGAGCCCTGTTCCCAGGCCACCGGCCACCCTCGACGACCCCACAGGGATCTGGACCCGTGGGCCGTACGTGGCCTCCGCGATCTGCTGTCAGACCCCGGGTTCCTCCGGTTCCGCGGGCGGCTCCACCGGGGTCGGTGCCGGGCGGGTGAAGAGGACGGCCCGTGCCACCGGCGGTGCGAACAGCGCGGCGACCGGCTCGGAGAGGGTCAGTACGGCACGGAACGCACGGTCCACGACCGGGTCACCCGGGGCACGCTCCCGGACCCGGCGCAGATACCAGCCCGCGACCCGGTCCCCGGGGCCGCCGTCGAGGGCGTTGCCGGTCGCACCGGGCATCGCGCGGTCCGCCCCGGCGGAGATGTCCCAGGCCTGCCGGGATGCCGCGACCAGCGCCCGCTGCACGCGCCGCGTCGATGGCGTGCGGCGCCGATCGGCGAGGGCGTCCCGCAGGGCGACCGCGCTCATCGCGGCCACCGCCATGCCCTGGCCGTAGATCGGGTTGAAGGTGCACAGGGCGTCGCCGGTGGCCAGGAAGCCCGCCGGGTGGCCGGGCAGGTCATAGCGGCGGCGGACGTTGGCGGTGCGCCGGTAGCCGAACGCCGGGGTGAGCGGTTCCGCCTCGGCCATCCAGCGGTCCAGCAGCGGATGGGCCAGCCGCTTGGCGTATGCCACGAACTCGTCGTCGCCGGTGGGCGGTTCGTCGCCGCGCAGCCCCGAGACGATCACCAGATGGCTGCCGTCCTCCAGGGGCAGGGCGCCGCCGCCGTGGTGCTGGGAGGGGCCGGGATAGACGTAGTAGCCGACGGTCTCACCGTCGAGGACACCGCTGCGGCCGCGGTAGATCCGGGAGGCGTAGGCGAGCCCGGTGTCGAGCCTCTCCTCGTGCGGAGCGGTGGCGCCGATCGCCGCGAGCCACTGAGGGGCCTTGGTGCCGGCGCCGGTGGCGTCGACGACCAAGTCGGCCTCCAGCGGGTGGGGTTGCGCGCCCGCGTCCCCGGAGCGCTCGCGCAGCAGCACGCCCCGCACCCGCGATGCGTCCCCGAGCAGACCGACGACGTCGGCCCCCTCCACCGTACTGATCAGCGGGTTGGCCAGAACCCGACGCCGGACCAGCTCTTCCAGTTGCGCCCGGGAGCCGGTGTAGATGTGGGTGGTGGCGGACGTCCGGCGAAACCAGCGGCCGTCCTGCCAGAGCACCAGGTCCGAGGGCATGCCCACCAAGGGCGCGCCCGCGTCCCGCAACTCCGCCAGGAAGCCCGGCAGCAGCGACTCCATGGCCGCCTGCCCGCCCTGGAGCAGCACATGGGGATGGCGGCCCTGCGGTACCCCGGACCGTGGCTCGGGGCCTTCCGGGAAATGGTCGCGCTCGACGATGGTCACCCGGTCGGCGTGGCCGACCAGCACATGCGCCGCCAGGAGCCCCGCGAGGCTCCCGCCCACGACGACCGCATGCCGCTCGCCCCGACGGTCCGTTCCTACGGCAGAGTTCACCGGTCCGCTCCCCTTCGCCCGCACATGAGAGAAGACTCAAGTATTCCGTCCCCCCGGGCGGGTTGACCGTGTTTCGGCCCTTCCGGCGCGCTGGGTGGGAGCAGGACGGCGGACGGCCCCGGCGCGCCGATCACCGTGCGGGCCGGGGCGCGCGGCCTCCTTGGTCCAAGTACGTCGAGGCGCACCCGCCGCGGAGGCAGCCGCGCGGCGACTGATCACCACGGCCGTGCACCACCCGCGCGCCGCTGCTCAGCAGCGACCGCCTCCGCAAGCAGTCGGCGGGCATGCCGGCCGGGGCGTCGGCGTCCGCCGGATACGGCGAGGGGCTCCACTGGCCGGAGTGGACCGACTGGACGTACGGGGCCCTGCTCGATCGCGCGGCGACCCGGCTGTCCCCCGCCTCACCGTGGACCTCGCCGCCGCCTGGCGCGACACGCCCCGGCGGGAAGCCACCCTGGCATGGCCCGAGCGGACACGCGCCGCCCCGGGGCACCGCACTCTGCCACGCCCGGGCTGAGCGACGGCCTCCCACCTCACCACCCGCGCCCCTGGGGCGTCCGACGCGGACCGTGACGTGGCCGCGCCGGTGGCCGCCACGCAGACCCCCTGGCCGGAAGCCGTCGGGATGGGCACGAGCAGCTCGCTGCGAACGGCGGCCGCCCAGGCGCCGGCGACCATTCGCCCGCTCGCAGACAGTCGGGCCCCGGTCCTTCGCCGCCCCTGCATGGAGCCGTACCAGGACCTGCCCGGTCGGATCACGTCGCAGAAGACCGACGGCGGCCGGCCGGGGCGGAGCGGTGCGGTGCGGTGCGGGTGAGCGGGGGGCTCGTGCGTGCCGGCTGCCGCACGTCCAGGACGGCCGGCGCTCACTGTCCGGCGCCGTCGACTCCCCGGTTCGGCGGGACCGCCGAAGGGGGGCCGTGCCGGGCGGTGCGGTCGGCGGAGTCGTCGCGGCCGGCCTCAAGGCGGTTCACCACGTCCACCACGCCATCGACACCGTCGCACAACCGTACGACGACCGGGATCAGACTCTCGCGCTCCACCGTGCCACTGAGCGTGACCCTGCCTTCGCTGACCTCTACCGTCAGCGCCGAAGGCGGCAGACCCAGAGTGCGTACGAGGATGTCCTCGAGGATCTCCTCCTGGATCGCGCGGTCCCGGCGAAGGAACAGCCGCACGAGGTCGCTGCGGCTGACCACACCGATCAGCCGCCCCTCGCCGTCCACGACGGGCAGGCGCTTGACGGCGTGCCGCTCCATCGTCCGCGCGGCACGCACAGCGTCCCACTCGGGCCCGGCGGTCACGGCGGGGCTCGTCATCAGATCCTCCGCCGTGTTCCCCCGTCCGACGGCCGTCTGCTTGCGCAGCAGGTCCGCCTCGGACACCACCCCGACAGGCCGGTCCTGTTCGTCGACCACGGGAACGGCGGTGATGTCGTACTCGTCGAGAACGTGTGCGATCTCCTTGAACGGCGTGCCCGGCCGCACACTCACCGCGGTGGGCGTCATCAGATCGCCCACGCTGCGTCCTCTCATCGTTCAGCCGCCCTTTCATGCCCGCGGACCCTTGCCTGGCACACGCGGACCGGTGCTACGGCCCTCATGCACACGCGGACCGGTGCTCCAACCCTGCCGAGCAGAGGCCGGCGCGCGCCCGGACCGCCGAGTGCGTGATGTGCCTCTCCATCTTCTCGCGCCCCAGGCCGGCACTCACGGTGAGCATGCCTCAGGAGCAGCAGACCACCGCGACAGCGCGCCGCCGACCCCCTCTCTCGCACGGAAAGTGGTCGGCAGTGGCTCTCCGGGTGTGGACGCCGGGTGTGAACGACACTGCCTGCCGCCGTCCGCGGGCGAAGCAGACGTGAGCGACAGCAGATGAGCGGGGCTCCCGGCCGCGAGGTCGGGGCCGGGAACCCCTGGGCATCTCCTTCGTTCGACGGCCTCCCGCACTCGCCGCACCGCCATCCGGCTGAGGCATCGTTGCCCCTCGGTGCTGCCCCCCTCCGCACAGCTTGGAAGCTTTCGAAGAGGCGGCCGCACCCGATGGACACCGGTCAGAGAGTGGATCGCCCAGGCCGTGAACAGCTCACGTACACGCCGGAAGGCCGAGCCACATCACGGTCACCGTGTATCAGGCGGGTTCAGCGCTGGAGGGTGAGCACGCCCGGCCGCCACGGCAGTTGGTCGTAGGGGCCGCTCGCGGACGGGGACTTGCCCTGGTAGAGGAATTGCATGTTGCAGGGGTCGATGGTCATCGTCTGGTCGGGGTTGCTGCGGACCAGGTCACCGTGGCTGATGTCGTTGGTCCAGGTGGCACCGCTGTTCACCTTGCCCGCGAAGGGGTTGCTCTCGCTGCTCGCCTGCGGCGTCCACGAACCGCTCAGGCTGGACGCCGTGAACGAGCGGAAGTAGCGCCCGTTCGCACCCATCGCCTCGACGATCATGAGGTACTGGTTCTGACCCTGCACCTTGTACACCTGCACGGCCTCGAAAAGGTTGTTGGTCGAGTCACTCATGATCGTCGTGTACGAAGAGCCGAAGCTGCCCGGGAAGTTCCCGATCGGCATGCTCGCCCGGTAGATCTTGCCGTTGTCTCCGGCGAAGAACAGGTACATGTTCTGGCCGTCGGCGATGAGGGTCTGGTCGATCGGTCCGGTGCCGGAGCCGGAGATGCTGCCGGTGAACAGCGGCTGCGGCGAGGACCAGCCGTTGGCGTTGGTGGGGTCGCTCGAAGTGCGGTAGACAAAGGCCGACGCGCCCCACTGGTACGCCAGCACCCAGATGTTCTTGGGCGCGAAGTAGAACAGCGTGGGCGCCACGGCGGCCTGGCTCATCCCGGTCTGACCGGCCGACGCCATGTCCGACCAGTTGGTGAAGGGCCTGAACGTCATCGAGCCGTACGACGATCCCGACACGTTCGACGCGTAGACCAGGTGCTTGCCGTTGTACGTCACGCTGGTGAAGTCCTTCAGCGCCGCCCACCCGTTCGCCGGCTGCGCCAACGCACCGGTCGAGGTCCACCGGTACGTCGACGGAAGAGAACATGTGCCGTCCCCCGGCGGGGTCGACGTCCCGGACAGGCCGGTCCACTTCTGGTTGCTGCCGCCGTTGCACGTCCAGACCTCCACCGCCGTGCCGTTGGCCGTGCCGGAGCCCGTGACGTCCAGGCACAAGCCGGACTCCACTCCGACGACCGTGCCGTCGGAGTTCACCCGCCACTGCTGGTTCGCACCGCCGGAGCAGGTCCAGATCTGCACCCGGGTGCCGGCCGTGGTCGCGTGGCCCGGTACGTCCAGGCACTTGTTGCCGTACACGGTCAGCTGGTTGCTGTCCGTCAGTGTCCACTGCTGGTTCGTCCCGCCCCAGCAGTCGTAGATCTGGAGGTTCGTGCCGTTGGTCTGGTCGGCGCCCGGCACATCGAGACACCGGCCCGAAGCTGTTCCGCGCAAGGCGCCAGTGCTGGCCGCCTGAGCCGGGCCGGCGACAAGCATCGCCGCCAACGCGACCAGAGTCGCGACCACAGCGGTGGTTGCCACCGACAGGCGTCCGCGACTGGGACTACTGGGATTACTGGGACTTCTAGTAAGCATGGAGACCTCGTCATTCTTGAGTGAACGGTTCCGGCCTGCCCCGTCAGAGAGCTGCCCGGACGGTCAGACGGGTGCTCGCGGCGCGCGACACTGGGGAGAAGAAGTTGAGGGGTACATGACATGTCCATCACGGCGCACGCTCCTTCCGGCCGACTGTGCGAGTGAGGGCTCCCATGAGGCAGCGCGCCCCGGGGGCACCCTGCCGGGCGCGAGGCTGCACCCAGCATGTTCGGTGGGTCGAACAGACATCGAAATGTCGGTCACCTGGATGATAGGAACTCAGCGGAGGGCGTCAATAGTTTTCGCATGATTCGCAGGCAGGACCGAAACATTCGGCGGGCCGCTTCGATGCCACGCGTAGGTCGGACGGGTCGGAGGGTCCGGTCATCATGCGGTGAGGGCCGGGTTGCGCACGTGGGCGACTGGACGACGGACGGCCTTACGAGTCCACTCCAGGGACCGGTAACGGGAATGGTGCCGTTACCGCTGAAGTGGACTCGTAGGCGGCCGGGCGGAATCACCTGCCCGCCGGGACCGCCGCCACGATCTCGATCTCGATGAGGGCCTCCGGCCGGAACAGGCGCGGCACCTCGAAGGTCATGCTTGTCGGCGGTGTACCGGTGAGGAACGTACGGCGTACGCCGCCGTACTCCTCGATCTTGCCGATGTCCGTGAGATACGTCCGAATGTTGATGACGTCGGCCAGAGTGGCCCCGTGCGCCCCGAGCAGCGCGCCGAGCGCCTCGAACACACCCCGCGACTGTTCGGCGAGGGTGTCGCCCTCCGCGATCTGGCCGGAGACGAACAACAGGGCGCTGCCGTCGGCGTGTTCGACGCGGGCGACCTGGGAGTAGTAGGGACTGAGGGGCTGGGGTGCTGAGGCTGGACTACTCAGGTCGACCTTCACGATGCTCCTTCAGGCAAGGCGTATACGGGCGGCGGCCGCGGAGATGTCCGCGTACGCCAGGGCCGGGTCGGCGGCAGCCTGGCGGTAGTGGTCCAACGCGGCCTCCAGGGCCGGCAGTCGGGCGGTCTCCGTGGCGAGGGCCAGGTCCTTCACGGCGAGCGCCGTGTCGAAGTGCACGCCGTCGGCGAAGGCCCGGGCGACGGCTCCGCCGATCGGGCTGCCGGCGAGGGCGGTGCGTGCGGTGGTCCCGTCCACGCCGAGTGAGTCCGCCAGGCGCAGGGCCTCGGCCACGAGGGCGACCCCGCCGATCACCGCCGCGTTCAGAACGAGTTTGAGGGCGGAGCCGGAGCCGAGGGGTCCGGTGCGGGTGATTCTCCCGAGCCGCCCGAGGATGTGCTCCACACCGTCCGTGTCACCGCCGGCGAGGATGCCGAGTTCCCCGGCCGCCGCCTTGTCCGTGCTGCCCGTGACGGGCGCGTCGACGAGGACGACGGCTCTCCCGAGCCGCTCGGCGAGTTTCCGTACGGCGTCCGGGCCCACCGTCGACATCTCGATCCATCGGGTGCCGGGGCGCAGTGCCGGCACGACGGCGTCCGCGACCGTGTCGAGCGCGGCCGGATCGGCGAGCATCGTGATCACCACGTCGGCTTGGCGGACCGCCCCGGCCGGGTCGGTGGCGAGCGCGGCGCCCAGGTCGACCAGTGGGTCGGCCTTGGCAGGGGTGCGGTTCCACACGGTCAACGAGTGACCCGCGGTGAGGAGTCGGCGTGCCATGGGAGCGCCCATGTGTCCGAGGCCCATGAATGCGATGTGTTCCATGACGTCGACGCTAGGCGGGTCCCTGTCATGCGACAAGCGAGCGTTTAGCATGGTCTCCATGCTCAACTCGCATGTATCGGACGGAACTCCGGATGTCTCCACCGTGTGGCTGCGCGTCTTCCTGGAGGTCGCCCGGCACGGTTCGTTCACGGTGGCAGCGCGGACGCTCGGCTGGACACAGTCCGCGGTGTCCCGGCAGGTCGCTTCGCTGGAGGGGGCGCTGGGCGGCGGTCCGCTGTTCGACCGGCTGCCGCGGGGCGTACGGCTCACGGAGGCCGGCCGGACCCTCGTCCCGCACGCCGAGACGGTCACGCAGGCCCTGCACGATGCCGGGCGTGAACTGTCGGCGCTGCGCGACGTGGCGGGCGGACGGTTGCGGTTCGGCGCGTTCGCCACGGCTGACGCGGCGCTCGTCCCGCACGCCCTTGCCGTATTCCGCGCCCGCCACCCCCGCGTCCGGCTTTTCCGTGAGGAGGGGCTCACCCCTGCGCTCCTGGACCGGTTGGACGCAGGTCACCTCGACCTGGCGGTCGTCTCGCCGACGGGCCGGGCACCGCTGGAGTCGTACGAACTGCACCACCTGCTCGACGAGCCGCTGTACGTCGCCGTCCCCGCGAGCCATCCCCTCGCCACCCGCGGAGGCCCGGTACGGCTCGGCCAACTCGCCGACGCCGACTGGATATCCGGCAGCTCGCGTCCCGAGAGCACCTTGCTGGACGCCGCCCTGCGCCAGGGCTTCAGGCCGCGCATCGCTCATGTCGTCAGGGAATGGACGGCCAAGCAGGGTTACGTCGCCGCCGGTCTCGGCGTCACCCTGGTCCCCGCCCTGGCCGCCGAGTCCGTACGCCCCGACATCGCGCTGCTACCGGTCCCCGACGAGGACGCCCCGGCGCGAGCGGTGTACGCCGCCGCGGCCCGGGGCCGATCCCTGCCCCCGGCTGCTGAGGCCTTCCTCACAGCGCTGCGGGAGGCGACGGCTCATATCCCCGCGTGAGGGCTGTCCCGTAGTCCCCAGCGGGCGGGCGACGACATCTACGGCACCCTGCAGCAGCCGGCGTGGACGGCAAGCTGACGGCCCGGGAGTCCGGCCCCCGCTCCTTCGAGTCCTTTGAGCGGCGGGGCGACAGGGAAGACACAGACGAGGGACTGACGGCGCTGGCGGTTGAAGGATCGGATCAGGCGCTGACCGTGCGCAGGAAGTGGTCCGCGTCCTCCGGCTCGGCCAGTCGGCCCAGTTCCAGCCAGGAGCCGTCTGCGAAGCGGATCCTGAAGGTGGCGAACCCGCGCGGCTGGCCCGCCTCGGCCTCGATACGGGCCTCGCTGAACGGGAACTCCGCGGTGATCCGGAAGTCGTCGGCCTTGGTGGGTGACAGAGTACGGCGCGGTGAAGCGGCCAGGCACAAACGGTCGCCAGTCAGCATCACCAGACGTTTGGGGTTGGGCGAGTGGCCGTACCAGCGCAGCAACAACTGGCCCGCGGTCAGGTTCCAGTCGCCGTCGAAGATGCCCCTGGTGGAGTCGTCGCTGTCGGGGCCGGGGCTGCCGGCCGTACGGTTCCGGGTCGAACCCCCTTCGCCGTGTGAGGGCCCCCGGTCCAGCACGTCGCCGAGCTTGTCGAGCAACATCATCGGCACGACGACGAAGAAGAACAGAACGCCGCCGACGTACAACAGCCAATGGTGCCCCGGCTTCATCCGCCCCTTGCCCGCGGCCCGGTGAACGGACTTGGGAGGTGTGGGGATCGGCTTGCCGATCTCGCACCAGACCAGGGCCACGGTGTCCTCGCCCAGTACCTTCCGGGCCTGCCGCTGCACCTTGCGCTTCACCATGCCCGAAAGCCTAGACGGCCGGACTTCATGCCCTGCCTTGAGGTGACGACAGCCCGCCTCTTGCAGGTCGGGTGCAGCCTCGGGGAGCGATGGTGCGGTTCGAGCTCTCCGATGGGCAGGCCGCAGCGCGGTTGTCTGCGCTCCTGACACGTCGACCATGTTTCGCGAGAGCTACTCACCACGATGGCTTGCGGCAATGGGCGTAGGCGAACGGGCCCGCCGGATGGTCCTCGAAGTGGAGGTGCGGGCCCGTGACCTTGCCGCTCCGGCCGACCTTGCCGATCCTCTGACCCGCTTCGACCTTCTGGCCCGGATGGACTCCTTGCTGCGACAGGTGGCAGTACACGTACACCCGGCCGTTGTCGCCCTGGAGGCCGATCCAGTTGCCGTACGCCCCACCGTTGCCGTTCGACCACTGAATCGTGCCGTTGCGGACAGCGACGACCGAGGTCCCCTCCAGCGCGGCATAGTCGTCACCGGTGTGGTATCCGGCCACGTAGCGCGCATTCTTGACCCCGAAGGGGTAGGTGACATGGTGCTCGGGCACCGGAGAGGCAACCTGGCTGCCGACGCCGTGCCCGCCCGAAGCACCCGACGGCTGCTGCCCGTCGGAACCGACCTCGAAGCCGAACCGGTCACCCAGCTTCTTGAGCGAGCTCTTCCCCGGGACCCCGTCCGCATCCGCGCCTGACAAGCCGAGGTGGCGCTGCCATTTGGCGTATGCGTCCTGGGTGAGTCGGCCGAAGACGCCGGGGCCCGAGCTGAAGTCGAGCCCCACGGCCGCGGCCAGGGCCTTCTGGACCACCAGAACGCTGTCGTTGTGCGCGCCTGGCCGGACTTGGGACAGGAGTACGACCTTGGACATGATGAGCATTCCTTCGGCTTTTGATGATCAGTACCCGCAGGGTCCGCGGGTGGGGTCGAACTGGCAGACACGACCCGCCAGGTTCGATCCGTTGCGGTAGACGCCATAGCGGGCCATCACGTAGTGCATGGCAGCGCAGATGTTGGCGACGCCGTCATAGACGGCGTTCGACGTGCCGGGCTGGTGGTACGCGGCAAACGTCGGCGGGATGACCTGGAGAACGCCGCGCGAGCAGTTGAGCGGATGGCCGTCGCTCTGGCTGGGACCGGTGGCGTTGCTGTCCCAGGCGTTGACCGCGTTGAAGTCGTACGACGACTCACGCTTGGCGGCGACCAGGATGCCTGGCACCCAGTGGGCCTCCGGCACGCCGAGGATTCGGCACGCCTCCTTGGCCGCGGCCGCGGTGCTACCGTCCGGTACGTGACTGAACGTCACTGCCTTGAGCGGGATCGCCGTGTGGCCCGTGGCGCTCTGTGCGGGAGGTGTTGCCTCGTCGTCCGCCTGATGCCTCCCGTCGAAGAAGTCCAGCCCCAAAACGACAAAGCCTTGTCGGCGTCCCAGTTCGGTGAGTGAGTAGCGGCCGAACACGCCGTCGGCGTCGGCGCCGGTCAGGCCGAGCTTGCGCTGGAATGCCGCGACTGCCGCCTTCGTGCGCGGCCCGAACGTCCCCGGGGCAGCGGCGTAGTCAAGCCCTACTTCCGCCGCCAGGGCCGCCTGGACGGTCCGCACCGAGGTGTTGCGTGCCCCGTACACGAGGTGTGAGGCGGTCACCGAGCGCTCGTCGACCGGCAGCGCCGCCCCGGGCCAGATCCAGGCCTCGGAAGGTGTGCCGCCGCGGTGGTCGTCCGGGTCGGCGGTGGGCGGACATCCGTCCTCGAATTTCGGCGCGAAATAGCCGACGACCCTGGGGCTCGTGCGTTCTGTCCGGTGCGAGTAGACGCCGTTTCCCTGGCCGGCGTCCACCGCGCCGGCGACCACGGTGTTGCCGCCCTTGGTGTGGACGTGTGTCGCGTCGAAGCCGGTCACGAGTTCGGTGTGCTTGCCTCCGGAGAGGTTCACCCAGGCCCCTACGGACGGGTATTCGGACCATTCGCCGCGCACGCGCGCCCATTCACTGAAAGCGGTGACATTGTCGGTCTTGGGTACGATGCGCTCAAGGCTCACGTCCGCGTACATGTCCCAGTCGAACATGACGCACCATGACTCTCCATTTTCCCCGAATTGCTCCCCGAATTGCGTCCGGTTGTTGTATCCAGTCCCTGGCACATTCGTCTCGTAGACGCCCTCTGGAACACTCTGGATGTGATCCACGAGTTGTCGCCACTGTGGTACTGCCATGGTCGTCCCACCTTCCGAATCCAGCAGCCGGCATCGGCACGGCACTGTTCGGCGGCTTCAGGAGCTTTCGAGCTTCAACCGGACGGAGTCAGTTGCCGGTGCTCGGACCAGGCACGCAGTGTCATCTGGTCCTTGAAATTCGCGACGTTCGTATCGACCGGGTGGTCGGTGAACTGGTGGAACATCCACGGGTGCTCGATGTCGGGCCGACCGGGATGGCCGTTGTACTGGGCAATCCAGAGGCCGTCTCCGGCGAAGGACGTACTGTCACGGTGCAGCCAGAATTCCCGGTTGCAGTAAAGCACCGTCTTGTGCCCGGGCGCCTTTTGCTGTACCCGCTTGATCCAGTTGTCCTTGAACGCGTTCGAGACGCTGTGGTCCTCCCAGTCGAGGGCGAGAATATCACCCTCAGCCAAGTTGATCCGGGAAAGGAAGAAGTCGGCTTGAGCTTCGAAGGGCCCAGGGCGGGCGAAATGGTAGAAGCCTGTCACCATTCCGGCGTCTCGTGCGGTCTTGCGCTGAGCGACCCACTTGGAGTTCGTGAAGGTAGTCCCTTCGGTGATTTTGATGAAGACGAATTCGAATCCATCGGTGCGGTAGTTCTCCGGCTGGAACGAAGAGACATCGATGCCTTGTATCGTCATGATCAGCTCCTCAGGATGCGACGCGAGAGCCCCTCGTGCTCCCCGCGCATGGTGCCCTTCTTGGAGAGATGGCCTCCGGCCCGGTTCGGACAGGCGTGTTCTGAGGTGGCTGCCGGCGCAGACTCGTACGCGTGCGCCGATTCACGGAATCCGCCCTGATCTGCCCTACCTGCACTGATGGAGGGGTGAAGGGGGACTTCCCGCACCAGTCACGCTCCATGTCCCATTTTACCGCTGGGCTCGAGAACGTCACCGGCGCGCATCCCCACTACGAGAAGCGCCCCGCGGGTGGCGGCTTCGTACCGGGTCGCGACACGGGTGAACGCCGCTGGTCAGGATGACCGTACCTGACTTGGTCACGTGGGCCAGGTGCTCGTGCGGGCGTCCAACGTCGTCATGCGGCTTCCCGTCGGTGACGGATCGGCCGGCCCGGGCACGTCGCCAGAACCGGCCTTCGGGACCGGGCGTCCGGAGGCGGACTCGGGGCTCTCGCCGAGGAAGCCGCCCGACTGGTGCTGCCACAACTTGGCATAGGCACCGTTCGCTGCGAGCAACTCCTCGTGGGCACCCTGCTCGACGACGCGTCCGCGGTCGAGGACGACGAGACGGTCCATCCCGGCTACCGTGCTCAGACGGTGGGCGACCACGAGGGCCGTGCGTCCGTCCATCAACCGCCACAGGGCGTCCTGGACGAGGAGCTCACTCTCCGAGTCCAGCGCGCTGGTCGCCTCGTCGAGCAGCAGGATGGGTGCGTCGCGCAGGATGGCCCTGGCGAGGGCGACGCGCCGGCGCTGGCCGCCGGAGAGTTTCACTCCCCGCTCCCCCACCATGGTGCCGAAGCCGTCGGGGAGTTGATCGGCGAACTCCGTGACGTGTGCGGCGGCGGCCGCGGCGTGGATGTCCTCGTCGGTGGCGCCGGGCCGGGCGAAGGCGATGTTGTCCCGCAGACTGCGGTGGAACATGGCAGGTTCCTGCGGGACGTAGGCGATCAGTGAGCGCAGGTCGGTCTGACGCAGTCGGCTGATGTCCTGATCGCCGATCAGGATGTGTCCGTCGTCGATGTCCGACATCCGCAGCAGGAGTCGGGTCAGTGTGGTCTTGCCGCCGCCGGACCTGCCGACCAGACCGATCCGTGTGCCCGCCGGCACGTCCAGGTGGAGTCCCCGGAAGAGCGGCTTCGCGCCCGCGTGGGCGAAGGTCACCGTCTCGAAGCGGATGCCGGTGTCCCGCGGTGCGAGCGGTTCGGGTTCCGTCGGATCGAGGACGGTGGGCGGTTCCTGCAGCAACTGCGTGAACTGCGCGGCCTCGGTCAGCGAGCTTTCCAGACGCCGGTAGATCTGGTTGAACTCGAACATGATCTGGGTGGCGTTGGAGTAGTAGGTGAAAGCGACGACGATCTCCTCCACGCCCTGGCCCGGGCCACCGAAGGCGATGGCGACCAGCAGGCCCAGCACGTTGGTCAAGACGGACATGGGGGCAATCAGGGTGTCGACGCGCAGATTGCCGTAGTCCCACGACCTCAGCGTCAGGCGCCGGGATTCCGCGACGCGGCTGCGGTGTTCGTGGGCTTCCAGTCTTTCGGCCGCGAACGCGCGGATGGTCTCCATGTTCATGAGGCTGTCGGCGACGTGCCCGGAGACCTTGGCGATCGCCGCCTCACGTTCGTCGACGAGTCTCTGCCGCCGGCGGATCAGAGGTGTCGCGGCCGCCACGGTCAAGACGATCATCACCAGGAGACCGACGACGAGCATCGGTTCGTAGTGCAGCAGCACGGCGGCACCGAACACCAGGGGGACGAGGCTGCCCACGATCCGGTAGGTCACCGTGTCGACGAAGTCTTCGAAGCGCTTGCCGAAGCTCAGCACCCGTTTCGTCAGGGAGCCGGCGAAGTTGTCGTGGAAGAACGCCGCGTCCTTGGCGAGGAGTTCATCCATGCCGTCCGCGTACAGGTGTTCCATACCGAGGGCGTCCACGCGGTTGAGGCAGTGCTGCCCGACCCGCCACAGGGCTTCGGCGAGCAACAGCGTCACGCCGAAGCCCAGCACGTACGGCAGCGCCGAGCCGAGCGTCAGACCGCCGTCACCCGCGGCCTGTCCTGCCAGTTTGGCGATCAGCAGAGGAGCGACGTAGCGGATGCCGATGTTGCCCACGGCCGGCAGCAGCAGTGCGGGCAGGGCCAGCCGTCGTAGTCGCAGCAGTTCCCGGCCGTAGCGGCGCAGCGCGAGAACGACCGCGCCCCTGCCTGGCGTCGGCCCTCGCGTGTCTGTTGTTCCCATCACACTCCCGCAGATTCGGCAGTCTGGAGTGTCCCGTCGGGAGAGGGCCTCAGTCCAGGCATTTACCGCGGACCGGAGAGAACCGGACACCACTGACTGTAGGCCGCAGCCGCCTCGGGACGTTCGACGAGCCGCCGGCGTTCGAAGCGGGCTCCGGCACGGACGAGGGCGCCGAGGTGAGGCGCGTTCGCGGCCGACACCTGGCCTGTGCGGTCTCGTCGAGCTTGAGGACCATCGCCGAGGCTGCGGCGCGGGAACCGGCGCCGCGGGTGACTTTCGTCCGCAGCCGGACGGTGGTGAACGTGAAGTCGATCCGATTCGTGGTCCGCAGATGAGATAAGCAGGAAGACACTCGCCCTGTTGTGCGAGGCGGCATTTCGTGCCCTCTCCCATTGGCCCCTACGGTCGGATTCATGGACGGGAATTTCTGGACGGCCGGCCAACTCGCGGCCGCATTGCGTGCCGGTGATGTGACTTCGGCGGAACTGACCGACGAGGCGATAGCCCGTATCGAACGGGACGACGATGCGATCAACGCGATCTGTGTGCCGGACTTCGACCGTGCACGGGCCGCCGCGCGCGGCGCCGACCTGGCGCGTGCCCGCGGTGAGGACCGGCCCCTGCTGGGCATTCCGGTGACGGTCAAGGAGTCGTACGACATTGCGGGGCTGCCCACGACCTGGGGCATGCCGCCGCACCGGAACTTCCTCCCGGCCGAGGACGCGGTGCAGGTGTCGCGGCTCAAGTCCGCGGGCGCGGTGGTGCTCGGCAAGACCAATGTGCCCCAGGGACTGCAAGACGTGCAGACCTTCAACGAGATCTACGGCACCACCAACAACCCGTGGGACCACCGTCGTACGTCGGGCGGATCCTCCGGCGGCTCGGCGGCGGCCCTGGCATCCGGATTCGGCGCGCTGTCCATCGGCTCCGACCTCGCCGGTTCGTTGCGCACCCCCGCGCACTTCTGCGGCATCTACGCGCACAAGCCGACGCTCGGTCTGGCGGCGATGCGCGGCATGGTTCCACCGCCCGGGCCGGCCCTGCCGGCCGAGCACGACCTCGCCGTCGTCGGTCCGATGGCGCGCACCGCCCGCGACCTCACGCTCCTGCTCGAGGTCATGGCCGGACCGGATCCGCTGACGTTCGGCGTGGCACACGATGTGACGCTGCCGCCGGCGCGCCACGAACGGCTCAGCGACTTCCGGGTCCTGGTCCTCGACGACCATCCGCTCCTTCCGACCGGATCCGCCGTGCGGGCGGGCGTGGGCAGGGTCGCCGACGCGCTCGTCGACAGCGGTGCCCGCGTCGAGCGGGACAGTCCGCTGCTGCCCGATCTGGCCGAAGCCGCGGTGCTCTACACGCAGCTCCTGTTCTCGGGCTCCGTGGCACGATTCCCCGTGGAAGCGTACGAGCAGTTGCAGGCCCGCGCCGCCGGGCTGAGCGTGGACGACCAGGGTCTTGATGCGGCGCGGCTGCGCGGCATGGTGCTCAGCCACCGCGACTGGATCGAGGCGAACGGCCTGCGCGAGCTCCACCGCCATGGCTGGCGGCGGTTGTTCGCCGAGTTCGACGCCGTGGTGTGTCCCATCACGCCCACTCCCGCGTTCCCGCACGATCACAACCCCGACCTGCTGAGGCGTCGGATCGACATCGACGGCGTCGGGTACCCGTACTTCGACCAGCTCGTCTGGGCCGGTCTGGCCACGATGCCCGGCCTCCCCGCCACCGCTGTGCCAGCGGGCCGGTCGCCCGAGGGTCTGCCGGTGGGAGTGCAGCTCATCGGTCCGATGTTCGAGGACCGCACCCCGCTGCGGCTGGCCGAATTGCTTGAACAGGAGATCGGCGGCTTCCAGGCACCGAAGCAGGCAGTAAGCAGTAGGTAGTAAGCAGTAGGTGATTACTGGAAGATCTCGTCGGGTCTGCCGGCGCTGCGGCGGGCGAATTCCTCAATGCCTGCGGTCGTCCTGGCGTCTGGGCCGGACCTCGACGTGGGGCTCGGTCTTATGGCTGTGCGACTTTCACGGGGAGTCATTTCGAGGGGACTTGAAAAAGGCGTTTCACTGCGTCGGACAAGCCCAATGTCAGTGGCACTTGATGTCACTGCCGACGTCAGTGCCGGGTGTCAGTGCCGTGTGGAAGACTGCCCGGCATGATCGAACCGGACCCGAAAGCGGACCTTCTCCGATACCTGCAAGAGGCGCGCGATGCCCTGGTGTGGAAGCTCGACGGGCTCGCGGAGTACGACATCCGCCGCCCGCTGACCCCTACGGGCACGAACCTGTTGGGGCTGGTCAAGCACGTCGCCGGTGTGGAACTGGGCTACTTCGGCGACACGTTCGGACGGCCGTTCTTCGACGAGGACCCGCCGCCCTGGTGGTATACCGAGGAGCCAGAATCCAACTCGGACATGTGGGCCACCGCGGACGAGTCACGGGAACAGATCGTCGGGCTGTATCGGCAGGCGTGGAAACACTCCGACCGCACGATCGCGACGCTGGCGCTTGAGGCCACAGGGCACGTCCCGTGGTGGCCGGAGGAACGACGAGAGGTGACACTGCACCACATCCTGGTGCGCGTGATCTCCGATACTCAGCGGCATGCCGGCCACGCCGACATCGTGCGAGAGCTGATCGACGGATCCGTCGGGTTTCTGCAAGGCAAGGACGACATGGCGCCGGGGGATCAATCATGGTGGGAGGGTCACCGGAATCGACTGGAGCGCGTGGCCCGGGAAGTCAACGGCTGATGCGGGGCAGCCGCCGCGCATCCAGTCCTTGCTCGACACCGGTCGGCCGGCGTCGCATTCCTTCATGAGGGTGACGGGGGTGATGTCCGTTTCGGCGGCGCACACGTCGCGTAGCGGGTGGCGACGGCGAAGAAGTCTTTGCAGCGGTCGGTAGTGCGCTCTGGTCGAGGCCTTCGGGAGTGACGCGGTGCGTTCGAGGTCACGGCGGTGTCATGTGGCCGCCCGCTGCGGCTCGTCACTGCGGGTCCTGTCCGATGTCGTCCGGTCTGCGTCGTTTGCCGTGCCAGTCCAGTATCAGGACCGTGGCGTCGTCCTTGAGGTTACCGTGGCAGGCATCGAGCACCGCGGCGGTCAGGCTTCGGACGGCTTCCCTCGGATGCAGCGGGCGGGTGTCACGGGCGAGCGCGGCCAGATCGACGGCTGCGGCACTGCGCTCCTGCATGCCGTCAGTGAGCAGGACGAGACGGTCGCCGGGCCGCAGTTGCAGTTCCTGCAGGCGGTAGGGGGTCGGCGCCGCCACGCCGAACGGCAGGTTGACGGCGAGTCGGACCTCTTCGACGGTGCCGTCGCGCAGCAGCAGTGGCCGGGGATGGCCGGCGTTGACCAGTTCGCAGCGGCCTGTTTCGAGGTTGACGCACAGCAGTTGTCCGGTGGCCAGGCCGCGGCTGTGACTCAGCAGGGCCTGGTGTGCGTGGTTGGCTTGTATAAGGGCGTCACAGCCGCTGCGGCGTGCCCGTCTCAGCGCGCCGACCAGCAGCGTGGCCAGCAGGGCCGAGTTCGTGTCGTGACCCATGGCGTCGGTGACGGACAGGTGCAGGGTGTCTTGATCGAGCGTGTAGTCGTAGGTGTCGCCGCCGATGTCGTCGGCCGGCACCAGTCCGGCGGCGAGGGTGAACTGGGCCGCTTCGCAGCAAGGGGCCGAGGGAAGAAGTTGGTGCTGGATTTCCGCGGCCAGGCTGGTCTCTGTGGTGCGCCGGCCCAGGTGGTAGCGGTCGGTGAAGCGGCGGTCCGTGACGATGATGTAGGCGAGCGCGTGGGCCGCGTCGCTGACCTGCCGGAGCACGGTGTCGTCGGCTGACTGCAGAGTCGCCTCCAGCACGCCGATGCAGTCGCCGCGGTTGGTGACCGGTGTGATGACGCGCCGTCCGCCCAGGTGGTCCGGTTCCACATGCTGGCGCTGGCTCTGCAGCACACGGTCGTAGACGCTGCCCTGCAGGTCGATCGGCTCGTCGGAGTCCGCGGAGTCATCGTCGGCCGCGGTGAGCCGTACCAGCCGCTGACCGACGAGGTCGACGAACAGGAAGGACACACGCTCCGCACCGAACCGCTTCTGCAGATCATGCGCCACCACATCGACGGACTCACCAGGCGGCGCCGCCTCCGCAGCGGCCAGCACCTCGCCCAGTTCCACATCTCCACCCTTCACAGCAACCTCCCATTCGTTGCCGCATCTTCTTCCCCCGAGTTTCCGCAACATCACCCGAAGCGCCCTTCTTCCTGGTCAGGGCAGTGAGCCGGGCCGCTGCCGGGGAAGCTCGCGTGGCACTGGTGGGCGCACCGGAACTGCACTGCCGGCCTCGCCCGACGTGGTGACGGTCGGCGCGACGCTGGGTGATGGGTGATGGGTGGTGGGCAGTGGGTAGTGGGTGAGACCTCAAGGCGCTCGGTCACCCGGCGCAGGCGCCAACGGTCCTCGACCGCACAGCGGACCGGTTGTCCCGCGACGAGTGGTGCGGTTGTTGCGTTCGGCGCCAGCTCCCGCCGGTCTTCGGACCGGCCTGGCCCACGGTCTACCGACGCTTCGCTCAGTGGAGCCGGGAGCGGGTCTGGGCCCGGCTCTATCGGGTCGTGCTCGATGAACTTGGTGCCCGGGGTGAGCTTGACTGGTCGCGGTGCGCGATCGACTCGGTCGCGTCCGGGCTGCCGCTGGCTCCACCCCCGCTACGAACGCCAAGCCGGACACTTCCTCGCCTTCGTCGGGATAGCCGCCGCCCTGATCAGCTTCCGTCGACTGAGATGACCGAGCGAGGTGCAGTTCGCCAGGCCGGTGGCACTGGTGCGGCGCCGGGGTGGCGACGTCCAGCGTGGCCTACCGAGGCGGTTGCGGCTCGAGAACCGGGTCCTGCTGGTGGCGACGTACTGGCGCACGAACCTTACATTGCGGCAGGTGGCCAGGAACTCCACTGACCATGAGGTGGGGTGCCGAAGCGCGCCAAGCAGTGCCAGACCTTCTTGAGCGCCTGCGCGTCGTGATGGCCTGTGCGGGCGGCCCTGCCGATCACCCAGGGGTCCAGGCATCCGTCGACCGAGATCTTGGCGCCAAGGTCGACGTATTCCTGACCGCGATAGTCAGGGTGTTGCCGCAAATGTTCCACGGTCAGCCGGAAGCCTGGATGCCATTCGATCGGACACGGGAGGCAGCGGGCCGCCTCCTCCACGTCCGTGCCACGGTAGCTGGGGTCCAGGACCAATGCCTCGACGTCCCGGTCGAATCTGACGGATCCGTGCACGTGAGCCTCAATGTGTCCGTCCAGGGCGTCCAGCCCGTCGGCCTCGGCCATTCCGATGAGGTCGAAGCGGGATGCCACAGCGAAGGCTGCGGGTTCCGTCGAGCTGTCCGGGTAGCAGAATGTCGCGCGTTCGAGAGTGTCGGTCGTGAGCCGGAAATAGGAGGAGCCGAATCGAGGCGCCCCGCCGACTGGCGAGTACTGGTGGTTCAACGCCCCGTAGACCGGGCGCTCGTGTGCTGCGGCGTGATCGTACGCGCCGCCGAAGATGCGACTCTCCCAGCGCCACCGATCTCCGCCCGGATACGAAGTCAGGCCACCGTTGCTGGTGCCGGTCACGAACTGCGAATAGTAGGCGCCGTCTTCCGCCATGCGAAGAAGGAGGAGCCGATCACCCGTCAGGCGGTCGGGGTGGAAGTTCATGGTGAGCTTCAGCCCGGGAGCAAGCCGGGATCCCGACGCCCGAGCCGCGACGTGCCGCAAGGCTGTGCGCTGAGGTGACCACGGAGTACCAGCAACCATCCACGCAGTGTGTAGGAACGTCGACGCGCGCCACACGCGAATTTTCCGTCCGGGGCCATTCCTCCCGTGGATACCGGCTGAAGGTTCCGTGGTTGTCGGGGGGGCGAAGCGCCACGCCCGCAGGCCGAGTGAGAGTTCGGCTCGGTCAGGCGGCCATGCCAGGCGACCTCATCGGGTTCGCGCGCCACAGATTCTGGAGTCATGGCTCCAGGACGACCAGGTCGACGGCACACGCCTGTAGCCGCTTCGCGAGTCCGATGAGGTTCTCCAGCGAGCGGCCGAGCCGGTAAAGCTTGGTCAGCACGGTCTGGTCGCCCTCACGGGCGACCGGGAGCGCCTTGTCGGGGTCGGGGCTGCTGTCAGGTTCTGGCGTCGACTGCGTGGAGTGCCGAAAACGCCTGCACCTCGGTGTAGGAGGGAACGCTGAGGTTCGTCGGCCGGGTGTCGCGGATGTCGGTGGCTGTGGTCACGGCCGCCGCCAGAGCTCTGCGGTAGAGCAGCGAGCCGAGGCTGATCCTGCGCACGCCCAGCGCGGCCAGCTCGGTGAGGTTCGGGCCGGCCGGTGCGTACAGGATGTTCAGCGGCACGACAAGGGCCGCTGTCAGGGCGGCGATTCCGTCCGGATCCGACAGGCCCGGTACGAACACCCCGTCCGCACCTGCCTGTTCGTAGACTGCGAGGCGCTCCGCGGTCTGCTCCTCGTGGCATCCGAGCCAGTGGGTGTCGGTGCGCGCGTTCACGAACAGCGCGGGTACGGACGCCTTGACGGCAGCGATCTTCGCGGCGTGCAGCTCAACGGGAGCGAGGGTGCCATCCGCGCGGCCGTCTTCGAGGTTGATCCCCGCAGCGCCGGCGTCGTGCAGCGTTCGAGCGAGCTCGGCCACCTCGTCCGGGTCGTCGCTGAAACCGCCTTCAGCATCGACGGTGAACAGAAAGGCCCCCTGCCCAAGACGGCGGGCCAGCGCCACGGTCGCCTCCGCGGTGGCAGCCGCTCCGTCCGGCAGGCCGAGGCCCGCGGCCACGCCCAGGCTGGTGGTGCCGATCGCGTGGAAGCCCTGTGCCGACAGGGCGGCGGCGGAAGCGTAGTCCCAGGCGTTGGGCAACAGCAACGGGGCGGCCTGATGGTGCAGGTGGGCGAAGGCTGTCAGCGGACGCTGGAGCAGGCCGTCGGCCAGGGCGAGAGCGTGCGCCCTGCCGGGGCAGACCCGGGGCGGGGCGCCGAAGGTGAGCGGCACGGGATGCGAACTCTGTGCGGCCGCCAGGTCCAAGAGCACCACATCGCCCTCGGTGATGTGGTGTCCGGAGACGTGGGTGTCACGGGCGGCGATACGGCGCATGGTGCGTACCGGTGGAGCCTCTCGGAGCACCCTGGCCAGCGGTGCGTCGCCGCCGGCCGCGGCCTCGACCAGGGCAGCCGTCGCCGCGCACGCCTGCACGAGCAGTCCGATGCGGTTGGCGGCGGCCTCCAGTGCGGCCTCGTCCGCGTTCCCTGGCGCCAACCGCTCCGTCAGCCGGGCCACGGCCTCGTCCGCGGCAGGGCCCGCGCCCTCGAAGTACACCTGGGCCACGGCGGTCACCGCCTCCGCGACCTCCTCGGGTTCCGGCATCCCCAGAGCCTCGGCGAGGGCATGGACCACCCGTGACCGGACTTCCCCCTCGGTGCCGGCCGTCACCGCCCTCCGCAGTACGGTGGGCTCCAGCCGGGCGAGTTCTGCCTCCACGAGGGCCCTGCGCCGCCGATGCCGCTCACCGGAACTGAACCGGGCCACGGTGGCCCGCAGCCACGCGACGCTCTCCCCAGCGGGGCCATCTTTCGCGGCCGGCAGTTCCGGGACCAGCGCCGGGTCTGCGAGCGCCGCCCTCACGTCCGCATAGCGACTGAATGTGTGCATCGTCTGCGTCATAGCCCTGACGCTAAGTGCGGAACAGTTCGGCGCTGCCCGAACCATGTCTGCGGCACTGTGACGGGCAGGCCCTCGCTCGCCGAGCCCGTCGGCCTGGTCGCCGATCGCACCAGGGCGGTCTTCCGTCAGGCCCTGCTTGACGACGCGCCTGAACGGCGGGTGAGGCCTGGGGGCTCGGCGCACCCGGCCGGGTGCGCCACCGGCCGGGTTGAGCACCACATCGTTGAGGGGCAGAGGCGGTGGAGGGTTTCATACGGCGTGCTCCCGAAGCGCCGGGGCGTCGGCGGACGGGGACAGGACCTTGCGGGTGACGCGTTCGGCGATGGCGGCGACCATCGTCCGGGGGCGGCGGGGTGTCAGGTGTGCGCCCAGGGCGTTGCCGAGCCCGGGAGTGACGTAGCCGCGGTCGCGGTCCAGTGCGCGCAGTGCGGCGCGCACGACGGGCTGTGGGGTGGTCATGGAGCCGGTGACGGCCGCTTTGCGGGTGCCGATGGTGTCGAAGAATGCGGTCTCGACCGGGCCGGGGCACACAGTGAGGACCCGGAGGCCGCGTCGCCGGTACTCCTGGCGCAGGGCGAGGCCGAAGTTCAGCACGAACGCCTTGGAGGCGCCGTAGACGGCGAAGTAGGGGGACGGCTGGAAGCCGGCGTTGGAGGCGACGTTGACGACCGCGCCGCGGCCGCGCTCCAGCATGCCGGGCAGCAGTTCGTGGGTGAGGTCGACGAGCGCGACGACGTTGACCATCAGCTGATCGTGGTCGCGGGGCCCGGAGATCTCCTCGAATCGGCCGCACGTGCCGAAGCCGGCGTTGTTCACCAGCAGATCGACGTTCAGGCCGAGGGCGGCCAGACGGTGGGCGACGCGGCGGGCCGCGTCCGGCTCGGCGAGGTCCTGGATCAGTACGTGGGCGCGGACGCCGTGCTCGCTGGTCAGGCGCTCGGCAAGGGCGGTGAGCCGGTCGCCGGAGCGCGCTACCAGCACCACGTCGTTCCCGCGGGCGGCGAGCTGCTCGGCGAACTCCGCGCCGAGGCCGGACGACGCTCCGGTGATGAGGGCGGTGTTGTACATGCGAGTTCCTCCAAGGGCCAAGGTATCTGGAATGGACAGTAGCAAGTTCTCGGCGAAATGCAACAGAGTTGTCGTAGATAGCTTGATTTTGCGCCTGTGATGTATCGTGTAGCGGGTTAAGCGGCCTGATGGGAGGCATCGTGGGCGAGAAGGTGGCACAACCGTTGAGGGCGGACGCGGAGCGCAGCGTCCGCGCGATCCTGGAGGCGGCGGAGCGCGTGCTCGCCGCAGAGCCCGGCGCCTCCATGGAACAGATCGCCGCAGCCGCGGGAGTCGCCCGGACGACCATCCACCGGCGGTTCGCCAGCCGGCAGGCGCTGATCGAGACGCTGGCGACGTCCGCGGCCCGCCAGCTCGCCCAAGCGGTGGACGACGGCAGGCCGGACACCGCACCGCCGCTGGTGGCGATGCACCGGATCACAGCCAACGTGCTCCAGGTCAAGGGCGCCTGGGCCTTCGCCCTCGGGTTGCCGGAAGACCCGCACAGCGAGGCCGCCACCCTCCAGCAGGACATCTCCCGCCGCTGCATCGCCGTACTCAAGCGCGCTCAGGACGACAAGCTCATCGACGAAGCGGCCGACCTCGACTGGGTGCGCCGTACCTACTACGCGCTCATCGGAGAGTCCTTGCGCGGCGACTCCGAGGGCGCCGACCCCGACACCCTCGCCGTCCGCATCATCGACACCCTGCTGCACGGCGCCGGCCCGCGCGCCTGAACCGCCCAGCCCGGCGCTCGCAACCTCCGCCGGCACGCGGACGTGCCCGCGGACTCAGTCACCGTTCCTCATCCGGGCGACGTGTCGTCCGCGGCCACCGCTGCGCCTCCGTCGCCTTGCCCGCCGGACTGAGGAAGCGCGGCGGAGGACGGCGGCAGCTCCCGTCCCAGACGTGCGAGCGGCGAGAGAGCCATCACCACCGGGGACAGCATCATGCCTGCGGCCGTCGCAAGGAGACTCGTGCGCAGCCCCCACTCCCCCGCGAGAAATCCGCCGGTCAGAGAACCGAGCGGGGACATTCCCATGCCGACGAACGCGATGGTCGCGGCCGCGCGGCCTTGCATCCCGTCCGGAGTGACGGTCTGCCGGACCGCCATGACCGTGACGCTCACCAACTGGCCCCCGCACCCGAACACGAAGCCGATCACAAGGAGCGCGGGAACCGTCACCGCGGCAGGACCGTGCAGCGCGGGCACGTACAGGAACACGCCGTCGCCCAGTGCCGCCGCGCACACCAGCACGGTGCCATGACCGAACCGGCGCGGCAGGCGGGCGGCCAGCAGCGAGCCCAGGAGCGCGCCCGGTCCCGCCGCAGTGAGCGCCAGCCCGACCACGGCGCCGGACAGGTGCAGCTCCCGCGGCAGAAAGAGCAGGTAGACGGTCATCACGGCCGCGAAGGAGAACTGGAAGGCGGCCGAGGCCAGGCAAACAGCCCGAAGCACGGCATCGCCGGCGACGAAACGCAGGCCCTCATGAACCCGCTGCCAGACCCGAGGGGGATGTTCTGGGAGCTCCGGGACAGGTTCGGCTCGGCGGATCCGCCGGATCGACAGGAACGACAGCGCGAAGAACAGCGCGCTGGAGGCGGCAGCGATCGGCGCCGACAGCAGGGACACCAACGCACCACCGAGAGCGGGCCCACCGATCTGGGCCGCGGACCGGCTGCCCTCGAGCGCGCTGTTGCCTTGCACCAGTCGGTCGCGTTCCACCAGTCGTACGAGAGAAGCCTGGTATGCCACGTCGAAGAACACGGACAGGGCCCCGACGGTGAAGGCGAGCACAAACAGCGCGGCCAGGTCGAGCCAGCCAACGAGGGCGGCCATGGCGGCGGCGCCCAGAGCCAGGGCCCGACCGACGTCCGCGAGCACCATCGTCGTGCGGGCCCGCCACCTGTCCACCCACGCGCCGACAAGGAGCGATAGCAACAGGATCGGCGCCTGCCCCACTGCGCGAAGGACGCCCAGCCGGCCAGGACTGGCGTGGAGTGCGAGGACGGCAAAGAGCGGCAGGATCACCGCACTTGCATGTTCACCGAGCTGAGAGGCTGTCTGGCCCATCCACAGTCTGCGGAAGTCGGCGTCCCGCCACAGGCTTGACGGCACAGGTCGACCGGAATCGGATACAGCGGAGGAAGCGAACGGCACAGGAATCCCTTGTGTTGCCGACAAGGAGGCCCGCCATCGTCACTGGACAGTCCTGTGGTCCGGCCAAGGGCTGTTCCCTACCTGTGGTGCGTGACCCGTCTCACCGAACTTGACGAGTGTCAACGAAGTTTGATCGGCTTGGGTCGGCCCTCGGGTTCAGCTGGCGGAGTCGACGGTGTCAGGCCGCTCGTCGTCGGCAGGCGCCCACTCTTCGCGATATCCCGGGCGATCGGAGTAGGCGGTTGCTGCGAGGACGCGCAGCGACCAGTCGATGCTGTGGCTGTCGTGGTCCTGGGTACGGGCGTGTTCCGGGTCGCGCCAGGCGGCGAGCAAGTCGCGGCGCATGGCGATGGTGCGGGCCGGTGAGTAGTGAACCGCCCCGGGTTCGGTAGAGATCTCAGATTGTGGTGATGAACTGGGGTTTCGTGAGTTCGGTGTAGTAGTTGACTTCGTATTCGACGGGCG
>NZ_JBIBFR010000038.1:0-39123 GCF_042956125.1 Streptomyces sp. NPDC008313 | reverse complement strand
CACCCCCCAGGTCATTCCTTCGACAGGGGGACACAGTCATGCCGAGCCCGGAGGCCAGCGGCCCCGTTGCAGGACCGCGAAAAAGATAACGGGGGGAGCCGTCGACAGGCTGAGGAGCGTACGCAAGCAGGTCGTCACCTCCATCAAGGCACTGCAGAACCGTGGTGTGGACGTGGCCACGCCCGTCACCGTGACCGATGCGTTGCTCGATGAGCGGCACCCTGCTCGATCCAGCCCGACCACCTGGCACCTACCCCTTTCACGTCAGGCAGGAAGCCTCGGCGGTGGCGTGATCAACATCCGATACGCCGTTGTCCTCACGGCAGTCAAGTTCCCGTGTGATTTCCCGACGTCGATCAAGCCGTCACACTCCGCCGACTGGATAGTCAACCGGGACGCCGCAATGCTGTGGGCCGCGAAGACGGTCAAGGCGGAGAAGCCGTACGTCGCTTGGCGCAAAAGTGAGTACGCAGGCCTATTCGAGAATTCCGCTGAGGTACTGGACAAGGTGCAGGAGCGGGCAGACCGCGGTTATGCACTCCCGCCCGCCGAGCAGTCTCGCTGGTTCCACCGGGAGCAGGCGAAGGCGTGCAGCCTGCTCAAGGGCGCGACCTCGTGATCTGGTGGATGAAGGCACGCCAGATCGTCACAGTGCTCTTGCCCAGCCTTGCGGCCTTCACGGTTCTCGTCACCCTGGGGCACAACGCGGTGTTCACCTTGCCAGGTCTGCTCTCGTTGGGAGGGCGGCCTGTGTTCCTGACGCAAGCCATGCCGCTGATCATCACGGCCGGGCTCGCCCACGTTCTCTCCCAGGGGCTTCCGGAGGCTGAAGTCCTCGCGACGAGGAAGATCCGGCATTTCGACCTTGCACTCACCGTCTCCACGGTCGCGGCGGCCGGGACAGTGGGTATCGCTGTCGGGGCGATCAGCGGGTCACAGGAGGCAACCGCAACGTGCCGAAACGTCCTCTTCCTCACCGGCGCCATGTTGACAGCGCGCGCGGTGCGTCCCCAAGCCGCCACTCTGGGTCCGGTGAGCTGGGTGTTCGTAGTGATTCTTCTCGGGTATCGCGACTTCAACCGGCCGTGGCCGTGGGCAGTCACCCTGCACCCGCCGGACTATCTTCCCACCTCGATACTGAGCCTTCTCGTCTTCGTCTGCGGCCTCTTCGGCCAGACCCGTACGCGCCCACACGTCTGAAAGGCCCCTCCCCATGACTGTTCAGCTCGTGGACGTCTCGTACGCGTACGGACGCCGTGGAGCCAACGTTGTTTCGAACCTCAGCTACAGAGTTCCTGACGGCCTTGCAGTCCTTCTCGGTCCCAACGGCGCGGGCAAGTCGACATTGTTGAAGCTTGCCGCTGGAGTGAATCTGCCTGACAGCGGAAGCGTCAGTTACGGGCGTCTCGGATCGCAGGCCAAGGAGTACCGCGCGAAGGTAGCGTGGATGCCGCAGACGATTACGCCGATGGCTGGGCTCACCGCGCGCGAGCAAGTGGCTTACACCGGCTGGCTCAAGGGGATGCCACGCGCCGAAGCGTGGGAAGCGGCAGTCCACGCGCTCGACCGGGTACAGATGCGGGACCACTCCGGTGTCAGGACGAAGAAGCTGTCAGGAGGTCAGTTGCGGCGCGTCGGCGTGGCCTCGGCGCTGGTCCATGGAGCTGACACGCTGCTGCTCGACGAGTCCACAGCGGGAATGGACCCGACGCAGCGTCGAGTGTTCCGAGACCTCATCCTGAGCCTGGCCACCGACGAAGTACGGGTACTGATGTCCACCCATGACGTTGCCGATCTGGCGCAAGAAGCCGATCACGTCTCGATCCTGAGCCGAGGCGAGATCACATTCGACGGACGGACCCGGGAGTTTCTCGCCTGCGCTGCGGACGCGCCCGAGGCACGTCGCGCAGAGGTCGCCTACACCTCGCTCACGAACACGGTCGACTGCATCCGCTGACGCCCGACGGGAAGCATTTCCAAGAGCGACATGCGGTGCTTCCGCCAGAGCCTGCCGCGCCAGATGACGCACACGATGGCTGACGGGCTCTGGCGACAGCCGGGGGCTGAGCCGTCACCGTGCGTCTGCCGCCCCCCGGCGAGGCGGTGCTCAAGCCACCGTCGGATCACTCGTTGCCCGACACCGTCACCTTGTCGTCGTTCTTCAGGTCGGTCACCAGTTGCTTGACCTTGGCCTTGTCCCAGACGAGGTTGCCGCCGGTGGAGCCCGAGATCGGCATGTTCATGGACTTGCCGTCGCCGCCCGTGACGCCCTTCATGGCCCAGAACATGTCGGCCAGGTCGAACAGGCTCATGTCCTTGTCGACGACGAGGCTGTCGAGGCCGGCGCCCATGGTCGGGTAGAACGTGAAGGGGTTCAGGACGGTGGACGGGGTCGCCACCTGGTGGGCCAGGGCGGCCAGGAACTTCTGCTGGTTCTTGGTGCGCTCCAGGTCGCTCGCCGCGAAGGCGTGCCGGGTGCGGACGAAGGCGAGGGCCTGCTCGCCGTTGAGCGTCTGCTTGCCCGCCTTGAAGTCGGCGCCGGAGTACTTGTCCTTGAAGCCCTTGTCGAGCGTCATCTCCACACCGCCGACGGCGTCGACGATCTTCGCGAAGCCGCCGAAGCCGATCTCCACGTAGTGGTCGAGGCGCAGCCCGGTGTTGAACTCGATGGTGCGCACCAGCAGCTCGGGGCCGTCCTCGGCGTAGGCCGCGTTCAGCTTCACGTGCCGGCCCGTGCCCTGGTAGGTCTTGCCGGACTCGGAGCCCTTGAACGTCGGTATCTCCACGTCCGAGTCACGGGGCAGGGAGATCAGCGTCGAGCCGTTGTCGCCGGTGTGCAGGATCATCATCGAGTCCGTGCGCTTGCCCTCGGCGGACCCGGTGTGCAGCTTCTTCTTCTCCTCGGCCGACATGCCGGCGCGGCTGTCGGAGCCGACGATCAGGTAGTTCGTGCCCTCGCCCGCCTCGGGGCGGTCGATGACCTTGGAGAGGTCCACGTCACGGTGGAGCTTGGAGTCGGCCCAGAAGTACGTGCCCACGGAGACCACGACCAGCAGCGTGACCAGCGTGAGCGCGGTCCACTTGATCCGGCGGCGCCAGTTCGGCGCGGGACGCGGACCGCGGCCGCCCTGGCCGCCGCCCGGCCCCTGCGGACCGCCGCCGCCGGGCGACCCGTAGACCTGCCCCGTGTTGTAGCCACTGTCGTAGCCGGGGTCGTGTCCGCCGTCGTAGCCCGAGCCGTCGGTGTACGACGGCTGCGCGGGCACACCGCCGCGCGGCGGTGCGGGCTGCTGGTAGGGGGCGGGCCCGGCCGGGCCGCGCCGCACCTGCCGCATCACGCGGGCACCCTCGGGCTGCGTGCTCGCGCTACCGCTGCCGTAGCCGCTGCGGTTGTCGTCCGGCGCGTCGGGCCAATCAGTCATGCGGACCAGTGTGCAGTGCGCCGCTGTGTGCCTTACAGGGTCCGTGGAAAATAGGACCACGGCTGTTGCGAAGCTGACACAAATCGGCCCGGCATAAGGTGGAGGGCATGACAGACCAGGCCCCCGGCTCGGAAGCAGATATTCCGGGCAAGCCGACTTCGGCGTCCCGCACCACGCTCAGCCACATCATGACCCACGCCGACACCAACCTCCTGGGTACGGTGCACGGCGGTGTGATCATGAAACTCGTCGACGACGCCGCGGGGGCGGTGGCCGGCCGGCATTCGGGGGGACCCGCCGTGACCGCGTCCATGGACGAGATGGCCTTCCTCGAACCGGTCCGCGTCGGCGACCTCGTCCATGTGAAGGCCCAGGTCAACTGGACCGGACGGACCTCCATGGAAGTCGGCGTACGCGTCCTCGCCGAGCGCTGGAACGAGTCCACCCCGCCCACCCAGGTCGGCTCCGCCTACCTCGTCTTCGCCGCCGTGGACGCCGACGGCAAGCCCCGCCGTCTGCCGCCCGTCCTCCCGGAGACCGAGCGCGACGAGCGCCGCTACCAGGAGGCGCAGATCCGCCGCACCCACCGCCTCGCCCGCCGCCGCGCGATCATGGACCTGCGGGAGAAGCGCTCCGCCGAGGGCCTGGACGACTGACCCGGAGCCGAGGGGTGGGCCAGGGCCCACCCCTTGCGCCAGGGCCCGGCCCCCGGCCCCCGCTCACGAGCAGACCACCTCGTCCCCGGTCACCACTCCGGACTCGCCCTCGTTCGGGTCCTGGGCCCGCACCCGCCGCACCTTGTCGAAGTCCGGGCCGGCGATCACCTTCAGCGTGGGTCCGAGCCCCGCCACCGCCCGCAGCTCGCTTCCCGGCAGCGCGGCGGCCAGGGACTTCGCGGAGCGGTCCCAGCCCGGGTCGTAGGCGACGACGGTGCGCCGCACCGCCGGGTCCGGCGCGCTGGTGGGCTCACCCGTCGTACGGAACCCGGTGGCCGCGAGCTCCCCGTCGACCCGCGCGCCGAGCCCCGCGTCGGCCGAGGCGTTCTCCACCCGCACCCGGATCTGCTGCGGCGAGACGTCGACGAGCAGCGCCCGGTGCTTCCTCTTGCGCACGGCCAGCGGCCGGTCGTCGCGCAGGGCCCGGAAGAGGCGTCCGGCCTTCTCGTCGTCCCATTTCAGGGTGGAGCCGAGGCCCTCCACGGCGTACCCCATGTTCTCGATCGGCACGGTAGTGAACTCGGAGGAGGCGGGCGAGAAGTTCCGCATCGCGCGCCCCAGGTCCAGCAGCTCCTCCGTGCCGAAGTCGCGGTCCGCGCGCACCGAGCCGAGCACGGCCCGGACCACGTCGCGGAACCGCATCGGGTTCAGCATCACCCCGGACGAGGTGACCCGCTCGATCAGCGCCGCGAGGAACCGCTGCTGGCGCCGCATCCGGCCCACGTCGGCGGCGCCGTCGACATGCCGGGAGCGCACGTACTGCAGTGCCTGGCCGCCGGACAGCGTGTGCGAACCGGCCGGCAGGTCGAGCCCGGTGTAGGGGTCCTGGAGCGGTTCGGCCGTGCAGATCCGCACGCCGCCGAGCACGTCGACCGTCTTCATGAAGCTGGTGAAGTCGACCTCCAGATAGTGGTCGATCTTCACGTGCGTCATGCCCTCGACGGTGCGCACGGTCAGCTGCGGCCCGCCTTCCGCGTACGCCGCGTTCAGCTTGACCGGGTGGGGGCCGTGCCGCTCGCCGCTGATCCGGTCGGTGTGCGCGGGCGTCTCGGCGTACGAGTCGCGCGGCAGGCTGACGATGCTGGCGCGGTTCCGGTCGTCCGAGACGTGCACGATCATGATCGTGTCCGTGCAGTGGCAGGGGGCGCCGCCGAGGTGGTACTTGCGCTTCTCCCGCGCGCCGAGCTTGTCCCGGCCGTCGGTGCCGACCAGCAGGATGTTCATGCCGTGGCCGGCCTCGGGGCGGTTCTTCATGTCCTTGAAGGCGTCGACCCGGGCGATGCCGGCGTCCAGGCTGGTCACCACGGCGTGCCCGATCCCGGCGGAGGCGAGCACCACCACGGACAGCGTCGTCGCCACCCGGGTGGCCCAGTGCGGTCTCCTGCCCCGAAGGAGTGTCCGCCGGGTACGGGGCGGCCGCGCGCGGGGAGGCACGCCGCCGCCCTCCGGCCGGCCGGGGCGCGGCCGGCCGGGGACGCGGGGGACGTCGGGGGAGCGGTGCGGGGTGGGCAAGGGATACCTCCGCGAGGCTGGGCGTGGGATCCGTGAGCACCGTAGGCCCATACGATCTGCGGCCCCGGGCGACGGCCGGTGCGGCGCGCCCCGTGTCCCCCGTTCGCGGTAACGTGACCCCTTGATGAACGCCAAGCCCGACGTGCAGCTCCCCGCTGTGTCCGTGATCATGCCCGTCCTCAACGAGGAACGGCATCTGCGCACAGCCGTCCAAGCGATCCTCGCCCAGGAGTACGACGGCGAGATGGAGGTCGTGATCGCCATCGGTCCCTCCTCGGACCGTACGGACGAGATCGCGGCCGAACTCGTGCGCGAGGACCCCCGTGTCCACACCGTGCCGAACCCGACGGGCCGCACGCCCGCCGCGCTGAACGCGGCGATCAAGGCGTCCCGGCACCCCGTCGTCGTCCGCGTCGACGGCCACGGGATGCTCTCGCCGAACTACATCGCGACCGCGGTCCGCCTCCTCGACGAGACGGGCGCGCAGAACGTCGGCGGCATCATGCACGCCGAGGGCGAGAACGACTGGGAGCACGCGGTCGCCGCCGCGATGACCTCGAAGATCGGCGTCGGCAACGCCGCCTTCCACACGGGCGGCGACGCGGCCCCCGCCGAGACCGTCTACCTCGGTGTCTTCCGGCGCGAGGCGCTGGAGCAACAGGGCGGGTACAACGAGGAGTTCATACGCGCCCAGGACTGGGAGCTGAACTTCCGGATCCGCGAGGCGGGCGGCCTCATCTGGTTCTCGCCCGAGCTGAAGGTCTCCTACCGGCCGCGCCCCTCCGTGCGCGCGCTGGCCAAGCAGTACAAGGAGTACGGCCGTTGGCGGCACGTCGTCGCCCGCTACCACGAGGGCTCCATCAACCTGCGCTACCTGGCCCCGCCGACCGCGGTCTGCGCGATCGCGGCGGGCGTCGTGGCCGGCGCGGTCCTGACCCCCTGGGCGTTCCTGGTCCTCGGCGGCTATCTCGCCGCGATCGTCGCCGGCTCCCTGCCCGCGGGCAAGGGGCTGCCCCTGAAGGCGCGCCTCCAGATACCCGTGGCCCTCGCCACGATGCACATGTCGTGGGGCTGGGGCTTTCTGACCAGTCCGAAGTCGCTGGCGAAGCGCGTCATCGCCTCCCGCCGCCCCGCCGTGCGGGCCACCACCGGCTGAGGCCGGCCCCACCGGTACGCACATGAGCCCGGGCCCCTCTCCTCGCGGGAGAGGGGCCCGGGCTCATGCCGTCCCTAGCGGGGTCAGGACCAGGTGAACCCCGGGTTCACGTGCATGCACTTCTCCTCGGCGCCGTTCAACGCGTCGGCGCTGTCCAGGAGTGCGTCGTCGGCCTTGTCGTCCTTCGGCTTCTTGTACGTGGTGCCCTCACGCCAGTCGGCGCCCACCACCAGCGTGACCGAGGAGACCTCGCCCGACTTCTTCACCGAACTCAGCGGGATGCCGAGGGACTTGGCGACCCGCTGGGCGTCGCCCTCCAGGTCGGCGCTCGGGTAGCGCACCACCGTGGTCTCCTGGACCGGGGCGGCCGAGGAGTCGGGGGTCGCCAGCGTGAAGCCCTTGCCCACCAGCAGCTGGGCCACGGTCGTCGCGCGGCCGGACGCCGGGGCGAGCGTCTCGGTGCGGGTGCCGTTCTGCACCCGTACGCCGATCTCACCGTCCGCCGCGGCCGGGTCGTCCGAGAGCTTCTCCTCGTCCTTCTTCTTCTTGGCCGTGCCGTCGAGCGAGACGTCGTCGCGCACCAGCCGGAAGAGCTTCTGGGCCCCGTCCGTGGGCTCCACGCGCGCGCCGACGTACCGGTTAGGCATGGTCGTCATCGTGATGTGCTTCGGCTCGACCTTGCGCAGCTCGTTGCTGAGGTCGTAGAGCTTCTTGACCGTGCCGAGGCCCGGGTCGACCGTGAGGGCCTTCGTGGCCTTCTCGGCGAGCTTGCGCATCTTGTTCGGGCTGCTCATGGTGGCGTTCTCGCGCAGCTCACGGACCATGGAGTTCATGTACATGTGCTGGGCCTTGGCGCGGGCGAGGTCGCTTCCGTCCTCGAATCCGTAGCGCGTGCGCAGCCACTGCAGGGCCTGCTTGCCCTTGACCGGGTGGGTGCCCTTCTTCAGCTTCAGCCCGGAGCCGTGGCCCTTGCTGTCGCGGGAGAGGATGTTGGCGTCCACGCAGACCGGGACGCCGCCGACGGCGTCGGCCATCGACACCACGCCGGAGAAGTCGACCATCATGAAGTGGTCGATGTGGATGCCGGTGAGTTCCTGCCAGGTGGCGACCGTGCAGCCGGGGCCGCCGCGGCCGAGGCTCTGGTTCGCCATCGTGCGGCCGTTGCTCGCCGGGTACACGTGGTCGGTGTCCGGGTCGGTGCACTTGGGGATCTGCAGCAGGGTGTCGCGCGGCATGCTGATCACCGACATGTTGCTGCGGTCGGCGGAGAGGTGCAGCAGCATCTGGACGTCGGCGAGCGGGGTGCCGCCGAAGGTCTCCTTGGCGCCGCCGAGTTTCTGGTTCTCCTTGGTGTCCCGCGCGTCCGAACCGATGAGCAGGATGTTCAGGGGGGTCTGGCCCGCGGCGTTGGGTGTCGGCTCCGGCACCTTGTTGTCGCCGAGGTTGAGATCGTCCTTCTTGATGTTGCCGTTCAGGTGCTGGTAGTAGAGATAGCCGGCACCCGCGGTGCCGAGTATCAGTACCGCCAGAACCGTCGCCGACCAGCGCAGTATCCGGCGTCTGCGGCGCGGTGGATGGGCTCTGCCACGGCGCCGGTGGCCACCGCCGTGCCCGCCGTCCGCGGAGCCCGCCGGGCCGTCCCCGGCGGCGTCCGTCCGGCCGCCGTCCTGCTCGTGGACGCCGTCCTCACCACCCGGTCCGCCGGCCCGCGGCCGCCGCATCCCCTCCCCGCGCACACTGCTCCGCACCATCTCCCTGCCTCCCCACCCCTGCGCCGACATACGGAATCCGTCGTACGTCTGTTAGACGCACGAGGGCCCCATTGGGTTACTTGGCGCACTCCGTTTTGTCCGCCGTGGACTTCTCGACGTCCTTCGCGTCCGCCGCGGAGGCCGTCAGCGGCTCACCGGCTTCCTCGAAGTCCTCGCCCAGGGTCAGCACCATGGCGGGCAGCCCCTGATCGTTCTTCTCGCTCTTGCCCGGCTTCAGCGCCGACGCGGAGAGCCCCATGAGGTCCGCCAGCTTGCGTGCCTGGTCAGCCTGGTCGGGAGAGTACTCCAGGGTCGTCTTCTTCAGTGTCTTGCCCGCGTTGCCGAGCTGGCTGGACTTGAGGACCCCCTCCTCGTTCTGCAGCCAGCTGAGGGTGGCCTGCGCGGAACCGGCCTCGGCCCCGCCGTTGTAGATGTCGACGCGGACGTCGGAGGCGGCCGAGCGCTTCCCCTTGAGCCGCGCGGCGACCGCGGCCTTCTCCTTCTTCTTCACCTCGGTGAGCGAGACGTCGTCCCGGATCATCTTGAAGAGCGGCTTCGCCTTGGGCTCGTTGGGCAGCACGGTCGCGCCGTCGGTGTTGTCGACGACCGGCACCGTGGTGAACGCAAGGTTCTCGGTGTCGACCTTGCCGATCTCCTGGCCGAGGGCGGTCAGCTTCTTGATGTCCGCGATCTTGGAGTCGACGGTCAGCGCCTTGGTGCCCGCCTCCGCCAGCTTGAACATCTTCTTCGGGCTGCTGAGGGTGTCGCCCGACTTCAGCTTGCGCATCAGCGAGCTGAGGAACTGCTGCTGCAACTCGATCCGGCTCAGGTCGCTGCCGAAGCCGACGGAGTGCCGGGTGCGGACGAAGGCCAGTGCCTGCTCGCCCTCGATGGTGTGCTTGCCCTTGGACAGCTTCAGATGCGACTTGGAGTCGTCGATGTCCTTGGCGAGACAGACCTCCACGCCGCCGACCGCGCTGGAGAGCGTCTTCACCGCGTTGAAGTCGGCCACCATGAAGTGGTCTATCTTGATGCCGGTCAGCTCGGTGACCGTCCGCATGGTGCAGCTCGGCGTACGGTCCTCCTGCCCGAGGCTCTGGTTGAACCGGGTGTGCGGCGTGCCGCCGATGTTCTTCTTGGAGCCGTCGTCCTGCGTGGTCGGGCAGTCCGGGATGTCCACGATCATGTCGCGCGGAATGCTCAACGCGGTCGCGTTCGACCGGTCCTTGGAGACGTGCAGCAGGATGTTGGTGTCCGCGTGGCCGACGCTGCCGGAGTCGCCGTACCCCTCGTTGCCCTTGCCGCTGCGCTTGTCCGTGCCGATCACCAGGATGTTGATGGCCCGGTCCTTGCTGAAGCCGCCGGTGCCCGCGCCGTCGTCGGAGACGGACGTGATGTTGTCGTTGAGGTGCTGGTAATAGAGGTATCCGGCGGTGCCGGTGGCGACCAGGAGGAACGCCATCGTGCCGCCGGTCCAGATCATCACCTTCTTGGCCGTCGACTTCTTCGGCTTCGTCCGCGAGCGGCGGCGGCCGGGCGGCGGCTCGGCCGGGGCGCCGCGGCGCCGGCGCGGACCGGGCACACCGGGGCCGTCGGGAGCCTCACGGGGCTCCCGGGCCGGCTCGGTGCGCGTACGGGACCGCGGGGACCCGGCGCGGGAGCCGGGTCTGCGGGGACCGGGGACGGTCGACTGCGGTGTGGAAGTGTCCAGTCGCAGTTCGTAGTCGCCGGTGTCCGGGTTGAGTACCCACTGGTCTGCGGGGTCGATGTTCTCCGCCCGCCCACGGCCTTGCGCGTCCACGGTTGTCTGAGTCCTCCGTCGGGGCCACGCGGCGCCTCTCCCCCCTCAAAGAGACGCTCGGTAAGTCGGTCCGGGAGTGCGCGGCCAGGCGGCCGGGCACACCGGATCGCTCACACTATCCGTCCAGTTCAGGATGGAGCGACGGCGGTGACACGTTCCACGTCCCTACAACCGGGCAATTGGGCGCAATTCTTGGACCAGGGCTTCCGCACCTTGGCTAGCGCTTTACCCGCAGGTGTCCTCGGCGGCCGTGTTTCCCCGGAACGTCGGTGTCGGATCGGGTGCGTCCGCGCGTCCGCCGGGCGGCCCCGCGCCGGGTTTCCCGTCGGTTCCGAGCGGGCCGTCCGGGTCGCCGTAGTTGTCGTAGGAGTAGGTGTACGACTCCGTGAGGAGGTCCCGGGGCGCCGCCGTCCCGGTGGGCCGCGCCGGGGAGTCGGCGGCCCTGCCGGTTCCGGCGGCCTCGGTGGTGCCCGCCGGGTCCCCGGAGGCGCGGTCCCGCGGGGCATGGTCCCGGGCGCGGTCCCCGGACACCCGGTCGCCGGAACCGGCCCCGTCCCCGGCAGAGCGCTCGGCGACCCGCACCGGGGTGTCCGAGCGCAACCGGGCGAACAGCTGCTCGGCCGGGGCCCGGACGAGCTGGTCGCGGTTGGGGTCGGACACGTAGGAGGTGCGCGGGACCGTCAGGAACTGCATCCGCTCCGTGGGGATTCCGCGCAGGCCGCGCACCAGGTCGTACAGCCCGCGCAGACTGGCCAGGGCCGGGTCGGTGGTCAGCGACGAGGTGGCCGCGTCGAGCACCGGGTAGAGCTTCACCGGGTTCAGCAGGACGTCGTTGCTCCGCACCTTCTCGGCGAGCGCGCCTAGGAACCGCTGCTGGCGGTCCATCCGGTCGGTGTCGCTGCCGTCGCCGATGCTCTTGCGGGCGCGGACGTAACCGAGGGCCTGCTCGCCGTCGAGCCGCACCCTGCCCGCGGGCAGCCTCAGCTTGGCGTCCTTGTCGTCGATGGGCTTCGGGAGGCACACGTCGACGCCGTCGACCGCGTCGACCATCTCCTTGAAGCCGTTGAAGTCGACGACCATGTGGTGGTCGATCCGGATGTCCGTCAGCTTCTCGACCGTACGGATCGTGCAGGCGGAACCGCCCGTCTCGAAGGCGTGGTTGAACAGTGTGAACGCCGCCCTCGACCGGGTGCCGTCCGGACGGCGGCAGCCGGGCACGCGCACCATCAGGTCGCGGGGCAGGGACACCGCGGTCGCGCTGCGCCGGTCCGCGGCCAGGTGCAGCAGGATCGTGGTGTCGGAGCGCTCGGTGCCGGAATCCCGGCCGTACCCGGCGTTGCCGTGCCCCGAACGGGAGTCCGACCCGATCAGCAGGATGTTCTGCGCGCCCCGCACCAGCGCGGTGGGCCGCTCCTTCTCGTACCGGGCGAGTTCACGGGCGGCGGCCTCGTCCGCCGTGATGTTCCCGTTCAGCTTCTCGTACACCGCCCAGCCGGTGCCCGCGGCAACCAGCAGCACGGCGGCGACACCGGTCGCGGCGTACCGCAGCCGGCGTCGTCGGCGGCGTGCGGCACCGGCCCCGGTGGGGGTGGCACCCGCACCGGGTCCCAGGGTGCCCCGGCCGCCCCCCGGCCCGGCCGCCCCGGAGTTCTTCCCCGCGGTGTCGGTCACGTCTGCGTCCACCCCTCCCGTGCTCCGGTCCTCCTACGACCATGACCCGGGCGGCGGCACGGGGCACGGGGACGGGGGGAGAGCGTGGACCGAACGGGGGAGGAGCGGGCGGTGCCGGGGGCTCACCCGGACCGGGCAGGGTCCGGGGGGGCCGTGGCGCGACAGGCTACGACAGGGACCGGCGGGCCGTGGCCGTCACCCGCTCGCTCTCGATCCGCTTGGCCAGCGCGTCCTCGCCGAGCCGGTCGAGGTGGCGGCAGACGACGACGGATCCGCCGGTCGCCAGGGGCGCGTACAGACCGGCGCTCAGGCCCTCCCACGTGTCGTACGGCAGCGCCGTGAGGATCCGCGAGCCGGGGCCGGTCAGGCCGAGGCCGGGGGCGTCGGCACGGGCGCGCTCGACGACATCGGCGCCCGTGTGCTCCGCCCCGGCGACGATCAGCGCGGGCTCCTCCGGGTCCACCGGAGCGTACGGAGCGAAGCGGTCGCCCTGGCCGGGCACTTCGACGGCGTAGTCGGCGAACCCGTCCGGCGTCCGCGGGAAGCGTCCGCCGAGCGGGCGCAGCGCCAGCGCGACGCGCTCGCCGGAGCAGGCCCGCGCCGCGTCGAGGGTGTCGGGCCCGCTGACGACGAGGTCGGCGGAGGCCGGGTCGCCCCCGACGTCCGCGACGACGCCCACCGAGGAGCACGCCAGCAGCCACACCGCTGTCTGCCAGTGCGCGGGCAGCAGCAGGGCGACCCGGTCACCGGGCTCGGCGGAGAGGTCGCCCTGGAGCAGATTGGCGGTCTTGGCCACCCAATTGGCGAAGGTGGCCACGGACAATTCGACGCGTTCGCCCGTGGCGTCGTCGTAGAAGGTGACCAGCGGGCGCGCGGGGTCCGCGGCGAGCGCGGATCGCAGCAGGTCGGCAGGGGTGCGGTCGGTGGCGTTCACGCGGGCCAGCGTACGCGGGGCCGGGCGGCCCGGCCGTCGGGACGGCCACCGGATCGGACGAGGGACACCGGCGGCCCAGGCGACGGTCCGTCAGTTCCGCGATGGACAGATATATATGTATATGTCCAGGATCAGGGGCATGGGTAGATTCCTCGCTTCCTCGATCGGCGTCACGTGCGCGACAGCTCTGGCGCTCCCTCTGACCCTGCCGGTCTCCGCCGCGGCGGCCTCCGTCACCTCGGCCGCGGGGCTCGTACGACCGGCACGGCCCCCCGCGGCCGCCGCGCCCGCCGTCCCCGGCAGCACACAGTCCCTGCCCCTCGGGCCGCTCCCCAGCGACCGCGCCGTCGGATCCGCCTCCACCGCACGGGGCCTGACGGCCCGGAACGTACAGCCCTTCTCACTGGTCGGTGTGATCTGGGACGACCCGGGCACCGAACTGCGCGGGCGGGTCCAGGTCCGTACCCGCGCGGCCGGCACCGGCCACTGGTCCGGCTGGCAGGACGTCGAGACGCACAACCACGACCACGCGGCCGACCCGGGCACCGAGGAGGGTGCCTCCGGCGCAGTGCGCGGCTCCACGGCACCCCTGTGGGTGGGCGCCTCGGACGGCGTCGAGGCCCGCGTCCAGGCGGACTCGGGCGCGATCGCCGGCCCGGACACCGGCGATGCCGGGGGAGCGGCCGGAGCGTCGGCACTTCCCGAGGGGCTGCACCTGGAACTCGTCGACCCCGGCGAGGAGCCCGCCCCCGCGGACGCGCCGACGGGCCGGCCCGCGGGCGGTGCCCAGGCGGAAGGGGCACGGTCGGACGGCGTACGGGCCGAGGGAGCGGCGCCCGGTGGGGTGCGCGCGCAGGGAGCCGCGCCCGGTGGCGTGCGCGCGGAACCGCCGGCCTCCGACACCCTCACCGCCTCGGACACGCTCGCCTCCGACGGCCTGACCCCGGAAGGGCTCACCGCGGGGGAGCTCGCCTCCGACGGCCTGACCCCGGAAGGGCTCGCCGCTGACGGCCTCACCTCCGAAGGGCTGGCCGACGGCGCTCTCGCCGCCGCCACCGAGGCCGCCTCCCGTGCCAACGCCGGACTCGCACCCCTCGGCGCCACCGAGATCCCCGCCCTGTCCAGGGAGGAGACCGAACGCGAACTGCTCGCCACCGCCCCCGAGGGCGAGCAGCGGGCGAAGCCCTACGTCGGCCCGCGCCCCGGCATCGTCACGCGCCGCGGCTGGGGCGCGGACGAGGGCATCCGCAAGGGCGGCTTCGCGTACACCAAGACCGTCAGGGCCGCCTTCGTGCACCACACCGCGACGGGCAACAACTACAGCTGCTCACAGGCCCCTTCGGTCATTCGCGGTATCTACCGCTACCACGTCAGGAGCAGCGGCTGGCGCGACATCGGCTACAACTTCCTCGTCGACAAGTGCGGAACCATCTACGAGGGCCGGGCCGGAGGCGTGGCGAAGCCCGTACTGGGCGCCCACACGCTCGGGTTCAATACCAACAGCATGGGGATCGCCGTCATCGGCAGCTACGGCTCCAAGAAGCCCTCCGCGGCCTCCGTGCAGGCCATCGCCCGGCTGACGGCGTGGAAGCTCGGTCTCTTCGGAGCCAATCCGCGCGGCAAGACCTACCTGACATCCGGGGGTGGCAATCTCTACCGAAAAGGTAAGAAGGTACGACTGAACGTGATCTCCGGCCACCGGGACGGGTTCGCCACCGCCTGCCCGGGACGCCGTCTCTACAGCAAGCTCGGTACGGCCCGGTCGGACGCGGCGCGGTACCAGGGCCGGTGACGGTCCGGTGCACCGCGCACCCGGCGGGCGGGAGGCCGGTCCGGCCGACGAGTCGCGGGCGGACCGGCCCCCGAACGGTCTGCATACACTGGCCCGCCGAAACAGAGTTCGGCCGGCCCCAGCAGGAAGCAGAGACGACAGGTGACAGAAGCGATCCTCCTGGTCGGCGGCAGAGGCACCCGGCTGCGCCCGCTCACGGTGCACACCCCCAAGCCGATGGTCCCGGCGGCCGGGGTCCCCTTCCTCACGCACCAGCTGGCGCGGGCGAAGGCGGCGGGCGTCGAGCACATCGTGCTCGCCACCTCCTATCTGGCCGAGGTCTTCGAGCCGTACTTCGGCGACGGCTCCTCGCTGGGGCTCCACCTCGAGTACGTCACCGAGGAGGAGCCCCTCGGCACGGGCGGCGCCATCCGCAACGTCGCGTCCCGTCTGCGCTCCGGCCCCGACGAGCCGGTGCTGATCTTCAACGGCGACATCCTCACCGGGCTCGACATCCCCGCCCTGGTCCGCACGCACGAGACCTCCGGCGCGGACGTCTCGCTGCACCTGACCCGGGTCGAGGACCCGCGGGCCTTCGGCCTGGTGCCGACGGACGCGTCGGGGCGCGTACGGGCCTTCCTGGAGAAGCCCCAGACGCCCGAGGAGATCGTCACCGACCAGATCAACGCGGGGGCGTACGTCTTCCGCCGCTCGGTCATCGACACGATCCCCGCGGGCCGGCCCGTCTCCGTCGAACGCGAGACCTTCCCCGGTCTGCTCGCCGGGGGCGCCCATCTCCAGGGCATGGTCGACTCCACCTACTGGCTGGACCTCGGCACCCCGCAGGCCTTCGTACGCGGCTCGGCGGACCTGGTCCTGGGCCGCGCCCCGTCCCCGGCGGTCCCGGGCCGCTGCGGGGACCGTCTGGTCCTGCCCACGGCGTCGGTCGCCCCGGACGCCAAGCTGACCGGCGGCACGGTCGTCTGCGAGGGGGCTTCCGTCGGGGAGGGCGCGCGCGTCTCGGGGAGCGCGATCCTGGCCGGAGCGGTGGTCGAACCCGGCGCGGTCGTCACCGACTCCCTCGTCGGCGCCCGCGCCCGTGTCGGCGCCCGCTCGGTCCTCGCGGGCGCGGTCGTCGGGGACGGCGCCACCATCGGCCCCGACAACGAACTCCGGGACGGCGTCAGGATCTGGTGCGACGCCCACGTCCCCGCGTCCACCATCCGCTTCTCCTCGGACCAGTAGGCGCACGGCCCGAACCGGTGGGTGATCGGTGGGTGATCGTGCCTCTTCCCAGGGGCGAGGAGGGTCTTCCCCGGCCCGGCACGGCGTCTCTGTCCGGCACGGCGTCCCTGTGCCGGACCGGGGGGCGGGGTGTCACAACCGCCTGATGTCCCCCGGCGTCATCCGTGGCGCCCGCCGCGCCGGCATCCGCCCCGACAGCAGCACCAGCCGCGCCGCCCGATGCCGCTGCCCCGCGTACGGCTCCAGCAGCGCCAGCATCGCCGCGTCGTCCGCCTCCCGGTCGCCCGCGAGCGCGTACCCCACGATCCCCGGCAGGTGTACGTCCCCCACCGTCACGGAATCCGCCGCACCGTGACTGCGCTGCACCGTCTCCGCCGAGGTCCACGGCCCGATCCCGGGCACCAGCTCCAGCCGGGCCTGTGCCCGCGCGGGGTCGTCGAAGGCGGCCGCCTCCTCCATCCGCGCGGCCACCCGGACCGCCCGCAGGACCGTCGAGGCGCGCTTGTCGTCGACGCCCGCCCGGTGCCACTCCCAGGAGGGGATCAGCGCCCAGGTCCGGGGCGCGGGCATGACGTGCATCCGGCCGGGCGCGGGCCCAGGTGCCGGCTCCCCGAACTTCCGTACGAGCAGCCGCCAGGCCCGGTACGCCTCGTCCGTGGTGACCTTCTGCTCCAGGATCGACGGGATCAGCGACTCCAGTACGAGCCCGGTACGGGTCAGCCGGAGCCCCGGCCGCCGGTGGTGGGTGTGGGCGAGGAGCCGGTGGCGGGGGGTGAAGGCGGACGGGTCGTCCGCGGCACCGAGGAGTTCGGGGAGCCGGTCCAGCAGCCACTCCGCGCCCGGCCCCCACGCCTCGCCGCTCGCGACCCCGCCGCGCAGCGAAACGCGCAGTGTGCCCGGCCCGGCGGGGGTACGGCTGGTCCGCCACACGGAGCCGTCGGGCAGGGCGCGGAAGGTCGGATCGGCGGGACCGCGCCGCAGCGGCCCCAGCACCAGGCCGAGGTCGAGCGGATCCCCGGGCGTCCACGACCTGGACCGCCCGGCCGCGGCGGCCGGCCGCGGCACCCCCGCGGGAGCCGCGCCGGGCACGCCGACGTGCCCGCCGCGCACGGTCGTACGCGTGGGCCGAGGAGCGAAACGTCCAGCCACGGGCGATGTCCTGAGGGCTCGGGGGGCAAGAGGGCACCGGGGTAACGATGTGCCGGGGAGGACCCGGCGCGCCGAAAACGTCCGGGTTCCGGGTGTCCGGGTGTCCGGGTGTCCTACGAGGGTAGGCGCTCGCGGGCACGGCGCCTTCTCACCGCGGCCCCGTGAGACGCACCGCACCCGTGAGGCCCCGCACACCGTCCGGCTCGGCTCAGCGCACTTCCGTGAACGCCGCCGCGTCCCGCGCGGGACGCGGCCTCGGCTCCTCGGCGGCGTGACCGACCGCGACCGCTCCCATCGGGTCCCACCCCTCCGGCAGTTCCAGCACCTCCCGCACGACGTCGCGGCAGAACATCGTCGACGACACCCACGCGGAGCCCAGCCGCTCCCCGGCGAGCGCCACGAGGAAGTTCTGCACCCCGGCACCGGCGGCGACCACGAACATCTCGCGCTCGGCACCGTCCCGCCGCGCGTCGCCGTACGTGTGCGAGCCGTCCATGACGAGGCAGGGCACCACCAGGTACGGCGCGTGACGCAGGACGTCGCCGCGGCGCACCCGTCGGGCGATGGACTCCTCGCTCCTGCCGTCCCGGCGCAGGTCCGCGATCCACGCGTCCCGCATGGCGTCGAGCAGCCGCGTCCGGGACTCCCCGGACTCCAGCAGGACGAAGCGCCACGGCGTCGTGTGGTGCGGGGCGGGAGCCGTGACGGCCGCGGCCACCGCACGCCGTACGGCACCCGGGTCCACCGGCTCGTCGGTGAACGCCCGGACGGTACGCCGCTGGGTCACCGCCTCCCGTACGGCCTCCGACGTGCCCAGCCGGAACATGTCGTCGCGGCCGACGCGCACCATGGCCCGGGCGCCCCCGGCGTCCGCGTCGACCACCTGCTCCAGTCCGCGGACGACGGCGACGGGCAGCCCGGCCGCCTTGCCCTTGACCAGGTCACCGGCGGCGGCCAGCTCGTCGGCGGTGGCGACGACGGTCGCGCTCAGCGGGTTGCCGTGGGCGTCGGTGCCGCCGCGCAGGTCGTCGAGGACGCGGACGCCCGCGGCGCCGATGGCGACGTCGGTCAGGCCGTTGCGCCAGGGGCGGCCGAAGGTGTCGGTGACGACGACGCCGACCTCCACCCCGAGCAGATCCCGCAGCCCGGCCCGGATCGCCCGCGCGGACGCGTCGGGGTCCTCGGGCAGCAGCAGGACCGTCCCGGCGGGGGTGTTGGACGCGTCGACGCCGGCGGCGGCCATCACGAGGCCCTGCCGGTTCTCGACGATCCGCAGGGGCCCGCGGCGCGCGACGACCCGGACGGTCTCGGCGTCGATGGCGGCCTCCCGGTCGGCGGCCTCGACGACGCGGCCCTCCGCCTTGGAGACGATCTTCGAGGTGACCAGCAGCACGTCACCGTCGGTCAGCGCCGGCTCCGCCACCGCGATCAGCTTGGCGAGGTCGTCGCCCTGCCGGACCTCGGGCAGTCCGGGCAGTGCCCACACGCGATACCCCGGAGGCCGACCGTGCGCGGGATCCCCGTCCACCGGCGCTCCGTTCACGGCGTCCGCACCTCCTCGGCCAGCGTCAGCGCCTCGCGCGCCATCGCCGCCGTGGCGTCCACGTCGGACATCAGCAGGGGCACGGCACGGCACCGGATGCCGGCCGCCTCCACCCGCTCCACGGCGGACGCGTCCACGGTGTCGACGAGCCATCCGTCGAGCAGGCCCGAACCGTAGTGCTCGGCCACCGCGGCGGCCGTGGACTCGACGCCGACCGCGGCGAGGACCTTGTCCGCCATCCCGCGCACGGGCGCGTCGCCGATGATGGGGGAGAGGCCGACCACGGGGACGCCCGCGTCGGCGATGGCCTCGCGGATGCCGGGTACCGCGAGGATCGTGCCGACGGAGACCACCGGGTTGGACGGCGGGAAGAGGATGACGTCCGCCTGGGCGATCGCCTCCAGCACGCCGGGCGCCGGCTTGGCCTGCTCGGCACCGACCGGCACCACGGCCTGCGCGGGCACGGAGGCCCGCAGCCGCACCCAGTACTCCTGGAAGTGGATCGCCTTGCGCTCGCCGTCGACCTCGACGGCCACATGGGTCTCCACCCGGTCGTCGGACATCGGGATGAGCCGCACGCCCGGCTTCCAGCGGTCGCACAGCGCCTGGGTGACGGCGCTGAGCGGATAGCCCGCGCCGAGCATCTGCGTCCGCACGATGTGCGTCGCGAAGTCGCGGTCGCCGAGCCCGAACCACTCGGGCCCGGCACCGTACGCCGCGAGCTCCTCCTTGAGGTGGAAGGTCTCGTCGGCCCGCCCCCAGCCCTGCTCCTCCTCGATGCCGCCGCCGAGCGTGTACATCACCGTGTCGAGGTCCGGGCAGACCTTCAGCCCGAAGAGGTGGATGTCGTCCCCGGTGTTGCCGATGACGGTGATGTCCGCGTCCGGCGCGGCCCGCAGAAGACCGCGCAGGAAACGGGCACCGCCGATGCCGCCTGCCAGAACCACAATGCGCATGGAGCCAGTCTGGCAGGCGGGTACGACAACGCGTCACACGGTCGGCGTCACAGAGTCACCGCGGCCGCGCAGCCCGCACCGCCGGCCCGCACCGCGCCGCGCGCGCCGTCGGCACCGTGCCCGGGCAGCGCGCCCTCGGAGCCGTGTGCGCTGTCCGGGTGCATGGGCATGTCGGTCAGGCCCGGGTAGTACACGTGCAGGCTTATGGCGGGCTCCAGCGTGTCGTTGACGACCTCGTGGACGTACCCGGGGGCGAAGACCCGCTGCGCGCCGGTGCCGAGCGCGCGCGTCCCGCGGCCGGTGCGCTCGGTCAGCGTGCCCCGCAGGACGGTGAGGACGCCGGAGGAGAGGCCGTGGTCGTGCGGTCCGCTGCCCTGTCCCGGCACCCAGGACAGCAGCCACACCTCGTATCCGGGGCCGACGCGCAGCCGGTGGTACCAGCGGGAGGTGGCGTCGTACCGGACGAGGTGCTCCCACTGGGAGCGGTCGGCGGCGACGCGGCGGGCGAGTCCGGCGAACTCGGCCACGGTGGCGGGGTGCTCGCGCGGCGGCTGGAGCAGGTGCGGGACTTCGAGGATGTCGCCGGCGATCTGGAGGTCGCTGTCGCTGTTCATGGGTGCGGTGGTTCCTCGGCGGGAGAGTGCTGGGGTGTCGCGGAACGTTCCGCCCTGGTCGAGGGCGGGAGGTGCGCCCTGGTGCGGGCGGGGAGGGCTCACGCCCGGGACGGCGGGCGGGTGAGCGGGAGCACGGGGCGGCTCGGAGGCCGGAGCGGTGGGCTCAACAGCAGGAGCGGCAACAGTGACAGCTGCAGCGAGCGCGGGCAGCACCGAGGGACCCGGCGGAGCGGGTCGAGGTGAGTGCCGGGTTCGCGAGCATGCCTACAAGGACACCGGTTCACACTTCGACTGTCAACCTGACGTCCGCCATGTGGGAGCCGCTTTCACCCCTTCCGGTCGATCCGGCGGGCGAAAGGTTTGTGCAGGCGCCCTCGCGGACACAAGGCGCACACCGGCGCACGAAACCCCGTTGCGATCCCGTGATCCGAATGTGATCAAGTTCGCTTCGATCCGGGTTTCGGAACGATATCGATCTCCTGAGCGTCCTTCTCCGTACCGGAAGGGCGCCTCGGGCCAGGTCGGACGGGCCTCCGCCTGCTGTCATGGTTTATGCCGATTTGAACACTTTCCGCATGGCCTTGGTTCCGCAGAGTGAATAAGAGGCCCAATAGCAGATCCCGGCTTGACTGGCTCGGATCGGCGCACTTGTAATTTCACTCGTGTCGTTCAGCCGGTAACGGTAACGACCGCATCACGGGGACGCGAAAGACGGACGAGGGGCGCACATGACCGAGCTGGTGGAGCAACTGCTGGTCGACGACGCGGACGAGGAGCTCGGCTGGCAGGAACGCGCGCTGTGCGCCCAGACCGACCCCGAGTCGTTCTTCCCCGAGAAGGGCGGCTCCACCCGTGAGGCCAAGAAGGTCTGCCTCGCCTGCGAGGTCCGCTCCGAGTGCCTCGAGTACGCCCTCGCCAACGACGAGCGGTTCGGCATCTGGGGCGGGCTGTCCGAGCGTGAGCGCCGCCGCCTGAAGAAGGCAGCGGTCTGACGCCCTCCCGTCCGACGCCCGGCCCCTGACACCCCGGCGCCCGGCCACCTGACATCCGGCTCAGGACAAGGCGCCCGGCACCCGGCCCGCGGCATCCGGCATCCGGCGCCTGGCACCCGGCACGCGGCCGCGACCGCCGCCCGGGGAAGGCCCCGCCCCGAACAAGACCGTGCCGCCCGCACCCCTTGGCCGTCACCGGCCCCCCCGCACCGCCGCACGCGCACGCGCCCGTCGGCCGCCGACCAAACGGCGCACACCCGTACGTACCACCCCGCCCGGCGCCGAGGGGTTGTCCACAGGCGGCGGACCGCCGCCGAACCCAGCCGTTAGTGTGGGCCTCCGTCCGAGACGTCGCGCCGCCCTGAGGGCACGGACGTCCACCGCAGTCCATCGAACCGGGGCCCGTACCTCGATGTCCGTGCACAGCCATTCGGCAGCTCAACCCGACACTGCCGCACCCGAGTTCCCGCGCCACGTGGTGACCGCGGTGCTCGTCTCCCACGACGGCGCCCGCTGGCTGCCCGAAGCCCTCGCCGGGCTGCTCGGCCAGGAGCGTCCCGTACAGAACGCCGTGGCGGCCGACACCGGCAGTGCCGACGCCTCCGCCCAGCTGCTCACCGAGGCCCTCGGTGCCGACCGGGTCCTGCACCTGGCCCGGCGCACCGGCTTCGGCCAGGCCGTCGAGGAGGCCACCCGCACGGCAGGCGTGCTCACCCCGGACGACCTGCCCTATCTGAAGCGCCCCAGCGGCTGGGACCCCGCCACCCGCACCTGGCGCGACGACGCCTACGACATGCCGGACCTCCCGCACGGCGAGCCCGAGCAGTGGCTGTGGCTCCTGCACGACGACAGCGCGCCCGAACCGGACGCGCTGGCCCAGCTGCTGAGGGTCGTCGAGAACGAACGGGAGCTCGGCAAGGAGGTCGCCGTCGTCGGCCCCAAGCTGCGCGGCTGGTACGACCGCCGGCAGCTCCTGGAGGTCGGCGTCACGATCGCCAACAGCGGCCGCCGCTGGACCGGTCTCGACCGCCGGGAGCAGGACCAGGGCCAGCACGACCACGTCCACCCCGCCCTGTCCGTCTCCACCGCGGGCATGCTGATCCACCGCGACGTCTTCGAGGCGCTCGGCGGCTTCGACCGGCGGCTGCCCCTGATGCGCGACGACGTCGACCTGTGCTGGCGCGCCCAGGCCGCCGGCCACCGCGTCCTCGTCGCCCCCGACGCGGTCGTACGGCACGCCGAGGCCGCCTCCCGCGAGCGCCGCACCGTCGACTGCGTCGGCCGGACCTCCGCCTCCCCGCACAAGGTCGACAAGGCCGGCGCCGTCTACACCCTCCTCGTCAACGCCCGTACGGCGGCGCTGCCCTGGATCCTCGTCAGACTCGTCCTCGGCACCCTGCTGCGCACCCTCGCCTACCTCGTCGGCAAGGTCCCCGGACAGGCCGTCGACGAGATCCGCGGCCTCCTGGGGACCCTGCTGCGGCCCGAGCGCATCCTCGCCGGACGACGCAGACGCGGCACCCCGCAGGTCGGCAAGGACGAACTGCGCCCGCTGTTCCCGCCGCCCGGCGCGACCGTGCGGGCCACCGTCGAACAGGTCGCCGGGAACCTGGTGGGCCGCTCCGACGCCGAGGCCACCACCGGAGCCGGACGGCACGGCGGCGCCGTGGAGTCCGGCCCCGGGGGCGACGACGCCGACTTCCTGGAGATCGAGCAGTTCGCCCGGCTCAGGCGGGTCGCCCGCAAGCCCGGCCCGATGCTCCTCGTCGTCCTCCTGTTCGTCTCCCTCCTCGCCTGCCGCGAACTGCTCGGCGGCGGCGCCCTCGCGGGCGGCGCCCTGCTGCCCGCGCCCGCCGACGCCTCCGGGCTCTGGTCGCGCTACCTGGACGGCTGGCACCCGGTGGGCGCGGGCGGCACGCAGTCCGCGCCGCCGTACCTCGCGCTCGTCGCGCTGCTGTCCACCCTGCTGTTCGGCTCCACCGGGCTCGCGGTCACCGTCCTCCTGGTGGCCTCCGTGCCCCTGGCGGGCTTCGCCGCGTACTTCGCCTCGCGTCCCCTCGTCGAGTCGCGACTGCTGCGCGCCTGGGCGTCCGTCGCCTACGCCTTCCTGCCCGCCGCCACCGGCGCGCTCGCCGGCGGCCGCATCGGCACCGCAGTCCTCGCCGTCCTGCTGCCGCTCATCGCGCGCGCCGGTGTCGCCGCGAGCGGACTCGCGCACTCCTCCGGGGCGCGCGGAAGCTGGCGCGCGACCTGGGCGTACGCGCTCCTGCTGACGTTCGCCACCGCGTTCACGCCGATCGTGTGGCCCATCGCGCTGGTGCTCGGCATCGCCCTCCTGGTCGTGCGCCGGGGCGACCTCGTCGCCTACGGCCCGCGTTTCCTGGCCCAGCTCGGCACCCCGCTGCTGATGCTCGCGCCCTGGTCGCTGACGCTGCTCCCGTCCGGTTTCTTCACGGAGGCCGGTCTCGAGTACGGACAGAGCGTGGCCTCCGCCGTCGACCTGCTCGGCGCGAGCCCCGGCGGCCCCGGAACCGTCGACGGGCTCATGCTCATCGGCATCGTGCTGGCCGCGCTGGCCGCCCTGCTCCGCGGTGAGCGGCAGCGCGCGGTGTGGGCGGCCTGGGCCGTCGCCCTGACCGCCCTCGTCTTCGCCGTGCTCTCCAACGGCTCCACCTGGGCCGGGCCCGCCACCCTCGTCTACGGCATCGCCCTTCTCGCCGCCGCGGCCCTCGGAGCCGACGGCGCACGCGCGCGGGTGGCCGAACAGAGCTTCGGCTGGCGTCAGCCGGTGGCCGCGCTCATCGCGTTCGCCGCGGCGGCCGGGCCCCTGCTCGTCGCCGCCGGCTGGATGATCCGCGGCGCCGACGGCCCCGTGGAGCGCCGCGACCCGGTGCAGGTGCCCGCGTTCGTCGCCGAGGAGAGCGGCACCCGCGACCAGGCCCGCACCCTTGTCCTCGACAGCGACTCCGCGGCCCGGGTCGGCTACACCCTCGTACGCGGCTCTGGCGCCCGCCTCGGCGACGCCGAACTCGCGGCGGCGGGCGGCGGGAACAAGAGGCTCGACAAGGTCGTCGCCAACCTCGTCGCCGGTTCCGGGGCCGACCAGGCCGACCAGCTCGGTGGCTTCGCCGTCCGCTACGTGCTGGTCCGCAAGGGCGCGCCCCGCGAGGTCAGCCGCGTCCTGGACGCCACCCCGGGACTGAGCAGGCTCAGCCAGCAGGACGGCAGCGCCCTGTGGCGGGTGGACCGGCAGGTCTCGCGCGCCGCGGTCGTGCCCGAGTCCGGCGAGTCGCTGCCCATCGCCGCGGGCCCCGTCGAGCTGCACACCACGATCCCCTCCGGCGCCGCGGGCCGCGTCCTGCGCCTCGCCGACACCGCCGTCGAGGGCTGGACCGCCACCCTCGACGGCAAGCCGCTCACCCGGACCACGCTGGACGGCTGGGCGCAGGGCTTCGAACTGCCCGCCGAGGGCGGCCGGCTGGACGTCACCTTCGACGCCCCGATCGGCCACACCGGCTGGCTGTGGGCCCAGGGCGCGCTCGCCGTCGTCCTGGTGGTGCTCGCCCTGCCGGGCCGGCGCCGGGACGTCGACGACGACCTGCCGGAGGAGCCGGTCGCGGTGGCGGCCCAGGACGTCACCGGCGACGGCCGCCGCGCCCGCCGTCTGCGCGCCCAGGCGGAGGCCGAGCAGGCAGCCGCGCAGGACCTCGACGCGCCCCCCGCCGAGGAGGAGCCCGGCCGGGCCCCCGCGGCCACCGGCGGAATCCCGCGACAGCAGTCCTACGACGAGTGGAACGCGCCGGAGCCCGCGGGCGCCGCCTACGACACGTACGGCGGCGAGCAGTACCAGGGCACCGGCCCGGGCGAGCCGGACGGCACGGCCGGTCCCGGTGACCCCGTAACCCAGCAGTACCCGGCGGACGCCTACGGGCAGCCGTACCAGGCGGACCCGTACGCGACCGGCGCGTCCTACCAGGCCCAGGCGGACCCGTACCAGGCTGACCCGTACCAGGCCGGCGCGTACGAGCCGTACGCGTACGGGGACACCACGGCGTACGACCCGGGCTACGACGGGACCCAGCAGTACGACCCCGCGTACGACCCGACGTACACGCAGGGCTACGGCGCGTACGACCCGGCGCGGCAGCAGGTACCGCCCGAGCCGCCCCACGGCACCGACAGTGAGCGCCCCGACGGGAGCCAGCAGTGAACCGCACGACCGTGTCCCTGATCGCCGGCGTGACCGCGCTCGCCGCCGTCACCGGATTCGCCGCGCTCGACGGGCCCGGGAACTCCGGCGGCACGACCGCGCAGGCGGCCACGCGGCTGCCCGTGGAGCGCAGCAGCCTGCTCTGCCCGGCCCCCAGCACCTCGGACCTCGCCGAGACCGCGTACACGTCCTTCACGCCCGTCTCGAAGGGCACGGGCAGCAGCGGCAAGGCCCAACTCGTGGCCGCGTCCCAGGGATCGGCGGACGACGCGGGTGACGAGGACGAGAAGGACAGCGGCAAGGGCGGTAAGAGCGACAAGGGCGACAAGGGGGACGAGAAGGGCGGGAGCGGCGCCGCCAAGCCCGTGCTGGCGTCCAAGGAGCCCGGCACGCCCGTCACCACGGACGACTCGGGCGCGGAGTCGCCCGCCCTCATCGGTACCGCCGAGGGCAGGTTCGCGCCCGGCTGGACCGTCCAGCAGACCACCGAGGTCGCCGCGGGCACGGGCAGGGGCCTGCTCGGAACCAACTGCACCGCCCCGGACACCGAGTTCTGGTTCCCCGGTGCCGGCACGGCCGACGACCGCACCGACTACGTGCACCTGACCAACCCGGACGACTCCGCCGCCGTGGTCGACATCGAGCTGTACGGCAAGGACGGCGCCCTCAAGTCGACCGTGGGCGAGGGCATCCAGGTCAAGCCGCACGCGAGCGAGGCGCTCCTGCTGTCCACGCTCACCGACAAGCCGCAGACCGACCTCACGGTGCACGTGAGCGTCCGCAGCGGCCGGGTCGCGGCCGCCGTCCAGGCCCTGGACGACAAGCTCGGCGGGGACTGGCTCGCCGCCTCCGCGGACCCCGCGGACCGTCTCGTCCTGCCCGGCATCCCGAAGGACGCCACGTCCGTGCGCCTGGTCGCCTTCGCGCCCGGCGACTCCGACGCCGACCTCGAGGTGCGCCTCGCGCTGCCGTCCGGAGACATCACCCCCGCGGGCCACGAGACGCTGCACGTGAAGTCCCGTATGACCACCGCGATCGACCTCGGTGACGTCACGCGCGGAGAGCCGGGCTCCCTGGTGCTGACGCCCGGTGAGAGCACGGTCCCGGTCGTGGCCGCCCTGCGGATCGTGCGGGGCAAGGGCGACAAGCAGGAGACGGCGTTCATCCCGGCGACCCGCCCGGTCGGCACCCGCGCGTCGGTCACCGACAACCGCGCCAAGGGAACCACCCTGTCCCTGGTCGCTCCCTCCGGCACCGCCAAGGTCAGGGTCAGCGCCTCCGCCGGCACCGAGGGCGGCAAGGCGGCGACCAGGACGTACGTGATCAAGGGCGGTACGACCCAGAGCGTCGAGGTGCCGGTCCCGAGCGGCCTCAAGGGCACGTACGCGCTGACGGTGGAATCACTGTCCGGAGGCCCCGTGTACGCCTCCCGGACGCTCGCCGTCCCCGACGGGGGCGTGCCCGCGTTCACGGTGCAGACCCTCCCGGACGACCGGGGCACGGTGGCGGTGCCGGAGGCGGAGCAGGATCTGTCGGTGCTGCAGAAGTAGCCGGTGGGGCGGGGGCCGGGCGATCGACCCCCGCCCCACCGGCATCAGCCCCACCCGGCGTCGGTCCCTGACCCGCCCGGCATCGGCCCCCGCCCTGGCCGGGGTCAGTCCTCGCCGTACCGGGGGTCCACGGTCTCCGGCGTGAGGCCCAGGAGTTCCGCGACCTGTTCCACGACCACCTCGTGCACCAGGGCGGCGCGTTCGTCGCGCCCCTTGGTGCGGATCTCCACCGGGCGGCGGTAGACGACCACCCGCGCGGGCCGGCCCTCGCGCGAGGGCATGGTGCCGCCCAGGGGGACCGGTTCGTCGGACCAGGCCTCACCCGGAGCGTCGAGACGGGGCACCTCGAGGACCAGGAAGTCGATCTCGGCGAGCTGCGGCCAGCGCCGCTCCAGTCGCTCCACGGAGTCCTGCACGAGATCGGCGAACACCTCGGCGCGGCTCGCGGAGAGCGGCACCTGGGGCGGCGCGACAGGGCCGCGCATCCCTCTTCCGTGGCGGTCACGACGGCGGGGCCCGGGTGCGGCGGCGGGGGGCGGTACGGGGTTGTCCATCACCGACGAAGCGTAGTCCTCACCGCCCGTGAGGGGTGTCTGACACAGGCCCGCGGCGTCGCGGTGTCAGACACCCCCCAGGCGCCCGGTGCCCACGCGGCGCCGGACCCCTGCCGCCCGGACCGTTCCGGGTCGGCCATCCGGCGTACACGGTGACCGGTGGTCCGGCCTGCCCGCCCGCCGGTGTCCGGGCGTCAATCGATGCCCACGTCGTGTCACTCGATGACCGTTCCAGCCAAGTTGGGCTTGATTTCGTTTCCCTCCTTGACCGTTTAACTCCCGGCAATTGACGGTGTTTGCACCACTCGGTGACCGGATCCGGCCCCTCCCCTTGGCGCGTCCCGGACCGTCGCACCAGGTCAGCCAAGTGGCCCAGGACAGCGATGTGGGCCGTCTCACAGCACGACACGGGGGAGTGACCTGGGGGAGAGTCGTCGCGGCCCGCTCAAGAGTGCGGTACCGTCCAACGTCGTGAGCCTTGTACGTCGCTGTTCGCGCACCGCTTGCGGCCGTCCCGCCGTCGCGACGCTGACGTACGTCTACGCCGACTCGACAGCGGTCCTCGGCCCGCTCGCCACCTACGCCGAACCCCACTGCTACGACCTGTGCGCCGAGCACTCCGAGCGCCTCACCGCCCCCCGCGGCTGGGAGGTCGTGCGTCTCGCCGACAGCGCGGGCCCCGCCCGTCCCAGCGGCGACGACCTCGAAGCCCTCGCCAACGCCGTGCGCGAGGCGGCCCGTCCGCAGCAGCGCACCGCCGAGGCCGGCGGCGGCGCCCGTACGGCCGACCCCCGCGAGGTCGCGCGCCGCGGCCATCTCCGGGTGCTGCGCTCACCGGACAGCTGAGTCCCGCCTCCCGCCCGCCCCGGCCACGCGTGAACGGGCCGCGGCGGTCACCGAGTCGAGCCCGCCGTCCGCACAGCCCGTGAGTCCACACCGCCCCTGAGTCCCCACCACCCCTGAGTCCGGCCCGGACCCGTGCCGCCCGGACCGATCCCGTCCGGACCGGACCGGCCCCCGTGACCAGGCCGCCTCGCGCCGTCCCGGGCACGTTCGGCGCCGCAGTGCGGACGGTCGGGCCTGACAGGTCGTCCGGCGGGTAGTTTGGGGACACCGAATGGACTCCAGGAAGGCTGGCCGTGGCTGCTGATCTGTCGCAGATCGTGAAGGCGTACGACGTACGCGGGGTGGTCCCGGACCAGTGGGACGAGCCGCTCGCCGAGCTGTTCGGCGCCGCGTTCGCCCAGGTGACCGGTGCCGAGGCGATCGTGATCGGGCACGACATGCGGCCCTCCTCGCCCGGCCTCTCCCGCGCCTTCGCACGCGGCGCGGCGGCGTGCGGCGTCGACGTCACCGAGATCGGGCTCTGCTCGACGGACCAGCTGTACTACGCCTCGGGCGCGTTCGGCCTGCCGGGCGCCATGTTCACGGCCTCGCACAATCCGGCCAAGTACAACGGCATCAAGATGTGCCGCGCGGGCGCCGCCCCGGTCGGCCAGGACACCGGCCTGGGCGAGATCCGCGAACTCGTAGAGTCCTGGGCCGAGTCCGGCGCACCGGACACCGGCGCCGAACCGGGGACGATCACCAGCCGGGACACGCTGGAGGACTACGCGGCGCATCTGCGCGGCCTCGCCGACCTGACCTCCATCCGGCCCCTGAAGGTCGTCGTCGACGCGGGCAACGGCATGGGCGGGCACACCGTCCCCACCGTCTTCGCCGGGCTGCCGCTGGACGTCGTCCCGATGTACTTCGAGCTGGACGGCACCTTCCCGAACCACGAGGCCAACCCGCTCGACCCGAAGAACATCGTCGACCTCCAGGAGCGGGTGCGCGCGGAGGGCGCCGACCTCGGCATCGCCTTCGACGGCGACGCCGACCGCTGCTTCGTCGTCGACGAGAACGGCGACCCCGTCTCGCCGTCCGCGATCACCGCCCTGGTCGCCTCCCGGGAGCTCGCCAAGCACGGCGGCGGCACCGTCATCCACAACCTGATCACGTCCTGGTCGGTCCCCGAGGTCGTCCGGGAGAACGGCGGCACCCCCGTCCGCACCCGCGTCGGCCACTCCTTCATCAAGGCCGAGATGGCCTCGTCGGGAGCGATCTTCGGCGGCGAGCACTCCGCCCACTACTACTTCCGCGACTTCTGGAACGCCGACACGGGCATGCTCGCCGCCCTGCACGTCCTCGCCGCGCTCGGCGGCCAGGACGGCACACTGTCCGCCCTCGTCGACCAGTACGACCGGTACGCCGGGTCGGGCGAGATCAACTCCACCGTCGACGACCAGGCGGGCCGCCTGGCGGCGATCAAGGCGGCGTACGAGGGCCGTGACGGCGTCACCCTCGACGAGCTCGACGGCCTGACCGTCACCGCCGAGGACTGGTGGTTCAACGTCCGCCCCTCCAACACGGAGCCACTGCTGCGCCTCAACGTGGAGGCCCGGGACGAGGCGACCATGGCCAAGGCCCGCGACGAGGCCCTGGCGATCATCAGGGGCTGAGCCCCGGCGCGGACGCCGACGCGCACGCGGCCGGCCGCACACCGCCGGCCGCGCCCCGGGGCCACCGGCCCGCGCCGGGGCCACCGGCCCGCGCCGGGGCCACCGGCCCGCGCCGGGGCCACCGGCCCGCGCCGGGGCCACCGGCCCGCGCCGGGGCCGCCGGGCCCGCCGCCCCGGCCCCAGCGGCGGTACGCTGACCAGGCCGCATCCACGCACTTCCGTCTCCCGAAGGGACCCCTCATGCCGCTCGAAGCCGGCCTCCTGGAGATCCTCGCCTGCCCGGCCTGCCACGCCCCCCTCACGGAGGAGGAGAGCGAGCTGGTCTGCACCGGCCAGGGCTGCGGCCTCGCGTACCCCGTCCGGGACGGCATCCCCGTACTCCTCGTCGACGAAGCCCGTCGCCCCGAGTAACGACGAACCGGCGATCGGAGACTGCCGCCCATGCTCGACGAATCGCTGCTCGACGCCCCGGAGGCACTCGCCGGGGCGGACCGCCGCGGTCTGCTCCGCGGCGCCGCCGAGGCGGGCGCCCGCGTGCGCACGGCCGCCCGGCACGCCGCCGAGGCGGGCGTCGCGACCCTCAGGCCGGACGGGCGGCCCCGCGCCGTCCTGATCGCGGGCCCCGGCGCCGCCGCCGGATGCGTGGCCGACCTGCTCGGCACCCTCGCCGGCGCCGGCTGCCCCGTCATCCGGCTGGCCCCCACCGGCGTCGCCCCCGCGGCCGGCGCCCTGCGCTGGGAGCTGCCCGGCTGGGCGGGCTCCGTGGACCTGCTGCTCGTCGCCACGCCCGACGGCAGCGAGCCGGGCCTCGCCCTCCTGGTCGAACAGGCGTACAGGCGCGGCTGTTCGGTCGTCGCCGTGGCCCCCGGAAGCACACCGGTCACCGAGGCCGTGGACGGCGCGCACGGCCTCTTCCTGCCGATGGCGACCGCCCCGTACGAGCAGGACGAGCCCGTGGGGTCCGCCCCCGGCGTCCTGTGGGCGCTGCTCACCCCGCTGCTCGCGCTCCTCGACCGCACCGGCCTGCTCACGGCACCGCCCGAGGCCCTGCAGAAGGTCGCCGACCGCCTCGACCACGTCGCCGAGCGCTGCGGCCCGGCCATCGCGACGTACAGCAACCCCGCCAAGACCCTCGCCGTCGAGCTCGCCGAGGCGTTGCCCGTCATCTGGACCGAGGGACACTCCGCGGGCCCCACCGGCCGCCGCTTCGCCGCCGCCATCGCCGAGCTCGCGGGCCGCCCCGGGCTCACCGCCGAACTCCCCGAGGCCCTCACCTTCCACAGCACGCTGCTGGCCGGGGCGCTGGCCGCCGGCGCCGACCCCGACGACTTCTTCCGTGACCGTGTCGAGGAGGCCCAGGCCCTGCACGCCCGGGTGGTGCTGCTCCGCGACCGCCCGGCCGGAGGACTCACCGCCGCGCCCGCCGCCCGCGAACTGGCCCTCGGCCACGACACCGCGATCAGCGAACTCGAACCCGAGGAAGGCAGCGAACTCGAGACCCTCGCCGAGCTGATCGCCGTCACGGATTTCGCCGCCGTTTACCTGGCGCTCGCCTCGACGGCCTGACCTGGACCCCACCCCGGGCGGCCGTCGGCCCGCCGCGACGCACCCCGCGCCCCCGCGCGGGCCCGCCGACGCCTGGTGACCAGCGCCAGCCGAGCAGCGTACGTACGGAGAAGGACACATGGACCGCCTCGACAACACCGTCCGCCCCTACGCCTGGGGCTCGACCACCGCCATCCCGGGGCTGCTCGGCGTCGAGCCGACCGGCGAACCGCAGGCGGAGATGTGGATGGGCGCCCACCCCGGCGCCCCCTCGCGGACCGGCCGCGGCACCCTCGCCGAGGTCATCGGCGCGGACCCCGGGCGGGAGCTGGGACGGGCCGCGGTCGCCCGGTTCGGCCCGCGGCTGCCGTTCCTGCTGAAGATCCTCGCCGCCGGCGCGCCCCTCTCCCTCCAGGTCCACCCCGACCTGGAGCAGGCCAGGGAGGGATACGACGACGAGCAGCGGCGCGGCATCCCGATCGACGCGCCGCACCGCAACTACAAGGACGCCAACCACAAACCCGAACTGATCTGCGCCCTGACGGAGTTCGACGGGCTGTGCGGCTTCCGCGCCCCCGGCGAGGCCGCCGGGCTCCTCGCCGGCCTGGAGGTCGACTCCCTCAAGCCGTACGTCGACCTGCTGCACGCCCACCCCGAGGACGCCGCGCTGCGCGAGGTACTGACGGCGCTGCTGACCGCCGACCCCGACGAGATGGCCCGCACGGTCACCGAGGCGGCTGCCGCCTGCACCCGTCTCGGCGGCGCCTACGCCCCGTACGCCGGCCTCGCCCGCCACTACCCGGGCGACCCCGGCGTGATCGCGGCGATGCTCCTCAACCACGTGCGGCTGCAGCCCGGCGAGGCCATGTTCCTGGGCGCCGGAGTACCGCACGCCTACCTGACCGGACTCGGCGTCGAGATCATGGCCAACTCCGACAACGTCCTGCGCTGCGGCCTCACCCCCAAGCACGTCGACGTCCCCGAACTGCTGCGCGTCGTCCGCTTCGAGGCGAGCGACCCGAACGTCCTGCGCCCGGAGGCCTCGGCCGACGGCGAGGAGGTCTACGAGACCCCCATCGACGAGTTCCGCCTCTCCCGGTACGTCCTGCCCGAGGGCGCGGGCGCCCACGACCTCACGCTCGGCACCCCGCAGATCCTGCTGTGCACGGCGGGTTCCGTACGGGTCGGCGACCTCGACCTGGTCCCCGGCGGATCGGTCTTCGTCCCGGCGGGTGAGAAAGCCGAAGTGTCCGGTGCGGGGACGGTGTTCCGGGCCACTGTGGTGGCCTGACGCGGCGTCGCCCGAAGGGGCTGCAACAATGACCCACTGGCAAAAGGCAGGCAAAGCCCTGGACGGCGTACGAAGGGACACCTCGACTACATGAGCGCGTCAGGCGGCAGTAAAGCGATCATGGCGGCACTCGGCGCCAACCTCGCGATCGCTGCATCGAAATTCGTGGCGTTCCTCTTCAGCGGCTCGTCCTCGATGCTCGCGGAATCCGTGCACTCGCTCGCCGACTCGGGCAACCAGGCCCTGCTGCTGCTCGGCGGCAAGAAGGCCCAGCGCGAGGCGACCCCGCAGCACCCCTTCGGCTACGGCCGCGAGCGCTACATCTACGCCTTCCTCGTCTCCATCGTCCTCTTCTCGGTCGGCGGCATGTTCGCGATCTACGAGGGCTACGAGAAGATCAAGCACCCGCACGAGCTGGAGCACTGGTACTGGCCGGTGGGCGTGCTGGTCTTCGCGATCATCGCCGAGGGCTTCTCCTTCCGCACCGCCATAAAGGAGTCCGACCCCCTGCGCGGCGACCTCTCCTGGACGGAGTTCGTCCGCCGCGCCAAGGCCCCCGAGCTGCCGGTCGTCCTCCTGGAGGACTTCGGCGCGCTCGTCGGTCTGGTCCTCGCGCTCGGCGGCGTCGGCATGGCCCTGCTCACGGGCGACGGCGTCTGGGACGGCATCGGCACCCTCTGCATCGGTGTCCTGCTCATCCTGATCGCCCTCGTCCTGGCCGCGGAGACCAAGTCCCTGCTGCTCGGCGAGGCAGCCGGCACACAAGAGGTCAAGAAGATCGAGACCGCGATCGTGGACGGCGACAAGGTCACCGGCATCATCCACATGCGCACCCTCCACCTGGGCCCGGAGGAGCTGCTGATCGCCGCCAAGATCGCGGTCCGGCACGACGACACGGCCGCCGAGGTCGCCTCCGCCATCGACGCCGCGGAGGCCCGCATCCGCGCGGCCGTCCCCATCGCCCGCGTCATCTATCTGGAGCCGGACATCTACAGCGACACCGAGGCGGCTCGGGGCGCGGACCGCGAGGCCACGCCCGGCGGCCCGTCCGCGGCTCCCGGCCACTGACCGCCCGCCACACCCCCAGCAGGGCCCCGCCGAACAGGCGGGGCCCTGCTGTTTCCCCCCGCCCCCGCTCCCGCCCCCGCTGGCTCACCGCAGCGATCGGTCCGCACATCGTCCAGAATCCGGCCCCGCCCCGCCGCCCGGCCGGGAGGCGGACTGGGGAGGGCGGTCCGCCCGGTGTAGCTTGGTGACTGAGCCAGACGTCGCTGCTGATGGCGGTCGGGCGGTCCCACCGCGGACCGGCCGAGGGAGAGAGGGCCTCCGACGGACTGCGCCGCGCGCGCCGGGGCACTCATGTGCCCCGCTCCGGGCACCCCTGCCCGGCCGCTGCGCAGTTGAGCCGTACCCACCTCGCCCCAACCCCGAGGAGCAGCCCGACATGACGACTGTCGACAGCCGACAGGACTTCAAGGTCGCCGACCTCTCCCTGGCCGACTTCGGCCGCAAGGAGATCACCCTCGCCGAGCACGAGATGCCCGGCCTGATGTCGATCCGCAAGGAGTACGCCGAGGCGCAGCCCCTCGCCGGCGCCCGGATCACCGGTTCCCTGCACATGACCGTGCAGACCGCCGTGCTCATCGAGACCCTGGCCGCCCTGGGCGCCGAGGTCCGCTGGGCCTCCTGCAACATCTTCTCCACGCAGGACCACGCGGCCGCCGCCATCGCGGTCGGCCCGAACGGCACGCCCGACAACCCCCAGGGCATCCCGGTCTTCGCCTGGAAGGGCGAGACCCTGGAGGAGTACTGGTGGTGCACGGAGCAGGCTCTGACCTGGCCGAACACCCCCACCGGCGGCCCGAACATGATCCTCGACGACGGCGGCGACGCCACCCTCCTCGTCCACAAGGGCGTCGAGTACGAGAAGGACGGCAAGGTCCCCTCCCTCGACACCGCCGAGTCCGACGAGCACCGCGTCGTCCTCGAAGTGCTGCACCGCACCATCACCGAGGGCTCGCGGAAGTGGACGCAGCTCGCCTCCGAGATCCGTGGCGTCACCGAGGAGACCACGACCGGTGTGCACCGTCTCTACGAGATGCACCGCGACGGCACCCTCCTGTTCCCGGCGATCAACGTGAACGACGCCGTCACCAAGTCGAAGTTCGACAACAAGTACGGCTGCCGCCACTCCCTGATCGACGGCATCAACCGGGCCACCGACGTCCTGATCGGCGGCAAGACCGCCGTCGTCTGCGGCTACGGCGACGTGGGCAAGGGTTGCGCGGAGTCCCTGCGCGGACAGGGCGCCCGCGTGATCATCACCGAGATCGACCCGATCTGCGCGCTCCAGGCGGCGATGGACGGCTACCAGGTCACGACGCTCGACGAGGTCGTCGGCCAGGCCGACATCTTCGTCACCACGACGGGCAACAAGGACATCATCATGGCCTCGGACATGGCCAAGATGAAGCACCAGGCGATCGTCGGCAACATCGGCCACTTCGACAACGAGATCGACATGGCCGGCCTCGCCAAGATCCCCGGCATCGTCAAGGACGAGGTCAAGCCACAGGTCCACACCTGGACCTTCCCCGACGGCAAGGTCCTCATCGTGCTGTCCGAGGGCCGCCTGCTGAACCTGGGCAACGCCACCGGTCACCCGTCCTTCGTGATGTCCAACTCGTTCGCGGACCAGACCCTGGCCCAGATCGAGCTGTTCACCAAGCAGTCCGAGTACCCGACCGACGTCTACGTGCTGCCCAAGCACCTCGACGAGAAGGTCGCCCGGCTGCACCTCGCCTCGCTCGGAGTGAAGCTCACGACGCTCCGCCCCGAGCAGGCCGCGTACATCGGCGTGGAGGTCGAGGGCCCGTACAAGTCGGACCACTACCGTTACTGAGCCGCGCGCACTTCTCAGCAGCAGGTCCAAGGCAGGCCCCCGCACCCCCGTGACGGGGGCCTGCCCCTTGCCGGACCGGACCCGGAAGACTACCCAGGACCCCCATGCCCCGCGGCCGATATTCGCTTCATGACCCGCACGACCACACCCCCCTCGGTGAAGAGCACTTCCACTGCGCCCCCGGTCCCTCCGGCTGGCGCTACGTCTCGCAGCTGACCACCCCCACCGGCGATCACGCCGGCTCCGTCGACCTCGCCCTCGACGAACTCGGCCGCCCCATCCGTCTCGAACTGAACGCCGCGAGCTGGCAGGTCCGCGGCGCCGCACTCGACGGCGTCACCTGGGTCCGCACCGACCCCACCGGTGCCCATGCCACCGAAGGCAACGTCCGCGCCCACGCCTTCACCGGCACATCCCCCGCGTTCCTCGTCGCCACCGCACGTCTCCTGCGCCTCACCCCCGATGCCTCCTCGACGCGTGTACGCCTCGTCGCCTTCACGGACCCGGTCCTCGCCCCCCGCACCCTCGACCAGTCGTGGGCGCTGATGAAGAGAGAAGCACACGCCACTGACAACGGCCCCCTGACCGTGGACGAATACCAGGTCACAGCGCTCGACACGGGTGAGCAGCACACCGTCCACCTCGCCGGTGACGTGGTGCTGGCGGCCCCCGGCGTCGAGCTGGAGGACCTCGAATCCCCGCCCTCGGCGTTCACCTGACGGCACACGGCACGGCACCCGGCTCGGCGGGAACGCTCACGCGGGCGGCGCGAACCCCGTGGAGGGACCGCCGCCCCGCTCGTCCCGCGGCGGCCGGACAGGGCCCCCCGGCCCGTACGGCGACGACTGCGGAAACGTCGGCTGGGGAGACATCGGCTCAGGGAACGGCGGCTGTGGCGAGACCGGCCGCGGTGGCAGCGGCACCGGTGGCGGGAAGGCCGTCGGGGGCGCGTAGGGCGGCACGGCCAGGGGACCGGGTGAGGGCGGCCCGGGATGCCGCGCCGCCTGCCAGGCGAAAGCGCGCCGCGCCTCCCGTACCTGCCGCTCCTGCATCACGGCCGCCAGATACGCGGCCGCCGGAATGCCGTAGGGCGCCGGGGTGCCGGTCCGCGCCGTGAGGTCGCCTGCGAGCCGCTCCGCCATCGCCGCGCCGACCTGCGGGTCCAGCTGTTGCAAACGCGTCAGGTACTGCCGGACCGCGAGCCACAGCCCGTCCGGGACCGCCGACAGATCGAGAGCGGAGAACCGCCCCGCCAGCCAGGGAGGCGGCGGAGGCACGAAGGACGTCCGTCCGGCCGGAACCCTCTCCCGTACGACGAGGGTCCCCGCGAACACGTCGCCGAGCCGCCGGCCCCGGGCCGACACGAGGGAGGCGATGCACGCGACGACCCCGAACGTCATCAGGATCTCGACCAGCCCGACCGCGCCCCGCACCAGCGCGTGCCGGAACCTGATCGGGCCACCGTCGTCCCGCACCACCCGCAGCCCGCACGCCAGCTTCCCCAGCGAACGCCCGTGACTGAGCGTCTCCACCGCGATCGGCCCGCCCACCAGAACGAGCAGGAAAGCCGCGACCGACACCGCCAGCTGCGCCGCCTCGTCCAGCGCGGCCGTGGCAGCCAGCAGGGCGATCGTGACCACCACATAGGCGACGACCGTCACCACCAGATCCAGCAGCACGGCCAGGGCACGGCTCGGCAGCTTCGCGGGGCGCAGCTCCAGCGCTACCGCCTCGCCCGTCACTAGCTCACTCACGCCTGCCGTCCTTCCCCTGATCCGCCCGGGGCCTGACCTGCTCCGAACAGGGTCAGTCTGCCAAGCTGAGGACGCATCGCGCCCCAGTACGACAAGCTGATACTCAACGCCGAGCAGCCGGAGGAGCAGCCCACCCGATGGACCTCGACGTCTTCGTCTCCAGGCACCGCGCCGAATGGGACCGCCTCGACGCGCTCCTGCGCCGCCGGCGCCGCCTCGACGGAGCCGAAGCCGACGAACTGATCGCCCTCTACCAGCGCGCCGCCACCCATCTCTCGCTGATCCAGTCCAGCGCCCCCGACCCGCAGCTGACCGGCCGGCTCAGCCTGCTCGTGGCACGCGCGCGCAGTGCCGTGACGGGCACCCGCCGCGCCTCCTGGCGTGATGTCACCCGGTTCCTGACCCACGGGTTCCCCGCGGCGGTCTACCGCTCGCGCCACTGGTGGGTGCCGACGGCTCTCGTCTCCATCGTGGTCCCCGCCCTCCTGGGCTGGTGGATCGGCACGCATCCGGAAGTCCAGTCGTCCATCGCGGCCCCCGCGGAACTGCGCGAGCTGACCCGTCCGGGCGGCGAGTACGAGACCTACTACTCCAGTCACCCTGCCGCGTCCTTCGCGGCCCAGGTCTGGACGAACAACGCCCAGGCCGCCGCGATGTGCCTGGTCCTGGGCGTCTTCCTCGGCATACCCGTCCTGTGGATCCTCTTCCAGAACATGCTCAACCTCGGTGTCGGCATCGGCCTGATGTCCTCGGCCGGCCGCCTGGACACCTTCCTGGGCCTGGTCCTGCCCCACGGCCTCCTGGAGCTGACGGCTGTCTTCGTGGCCGCGGGTACGGGACTGAGGCTGGGCTGGACCCTGATCGACCCCGGGCCGCGTTCCCGGCGTTCGGCGCTCGCCGAGGAGGGCCGCGCCGCTCTCGGCATGGCGATGGGCCTGGCCCTGGTCCTCTTCGTCTCCGGAGCCATCGAAGGGTTCGTCACCCCGTCCGGCCTGCCGACCTGGGCCCGCATCGGCATCGGAATCGCGGCCGAACTGGCCTTTCTCGCGTACGTGTATGTCCTCGGCGGACGCGCCGCCCGGGCCGGCGACACGGGTGACGTCGAGGAGTCCGAGCGCAGCGCGGGCGTGCCGACGGCCGCCTGATGTGCGTGCACCCCCGCTGAGCTGCTAGTCTCCTCTTCGCCCCACGGGAGCCGTTGACACGGGTCACGCGGGGAGGTAGATTCGAACAGTTGCCTAGAACTGGACATGTCCGGTGGTGGCAGTTAGTCTCTGCCTGCTTCCTGGAATTCGATTCCCGAGAAGCCACTTCCCGATTACTCAGGAATGAACAGCCGGTCAGACCGGCCGAAAACTTCTGATAAAGTCGGAAACGCCGAAAGAGAGCCGAAAGGCAATCGCAGAGGCAACCGGCCTTTCAACGGCCGCCGGATACAAACTCCGAACCGGAAACGGAACGGAAAACGGATCTGGTAGAGTTGAAAACGCAAGACCGAAGGGAAGCGCCCGGAGGAAAGCCCGAGAGGGTGAGTACAAAGGAAGCGTCCGTTCCTTGAGAACTCAACAGCGTGCCAAAAATCA
>NZ_JBIBFR010000037.1:0-45675 GCF_042956125.1 Streptomyces sp. NPDC008313 | reverse complement strand
CCGTCCGCACGCACCACCGCGCCCTCCGACCGCGGGAACAACTCGTACCACGCCCCGTACAACGCCCGCTCCCGCTCCACCAGCAACGGCAACGGGGCGGAACGGGTCAGCCGTTCCCGCAGCGGGTGCTGTGCGAGGACGGTGCTCACGTCGCGCGTGAGGGCGGCGGCGAGGCGGGCGGAGGGTGAGCGGGAGACGTCCCGCAGCGCGTCCACGGCGGCCAGTACGAGCGCTCGCGCCGGCGCGTCCGGGACCCCGGCGACGGCCCGCTCGTACAGCGCCGCGCCCTCCTCCAGGACCAGCTCGGTGTCGATCCCGGCCGGGATCTTGATCCGGGCGTGATGGCGCCAGGTGGTGACCGGGTCGCCCCACGCCTCCACCGTGTAGGTCCAGCGGCCCACGGCGTCCGGTGTGACGTGGGCGCCCCAGCGGTCCGTGCCCGGCGCGAGCTCACGCATCGGCGTCCACGGACCGGGACGCCCGGCCGGATCGCGCAGCACCACGTTGGCGGCCACCGCCTCATGACCCTCGCCGAAGACGGTCGCGGTGACCTGGAAGGTCTCGCCGGGGACCGCCTTCGCCGGGCGTCTGCCGCATGCGACGACCGGTCCGACATCCAGGATCGGGATGCGGCCGATGGCCGCTGTCGGGTCCGTGAGGTCCGTGCGGTCCATGCGATTTCACCTCCGCCGTCGTGGCCGTTGCGCTGTGGGTCGGGTCCGGCTCGCCGGACGTTTCAGAGCTTCACCGGAGCCGCGGGCGTGCCGGTGAGCCGGCCTGCGGCCGGCTCCCGCACACACGCGGCCGAGGCGGCGCGCAGGTAGCGCTCCGCCGCGTCCGCGGCCTCGCGCGCGCAGCGCTTTCCCATCAGCACGCACAGGGTGTAGGCCGTGTTCTCGAACTTCCCCCGTACGGCGTGGTCGGTGGGCGCCGCGAGCATGAGGCGCTCCCACGCGCGGTACCGCTCAAGATGCCTGGCGACCTCGGATTTGGCGGGCAGCAACATGGCGCTGGTCACCTTCCCACTCTCTCGACTGGCACGGTTCACCCAGGTTGGTGTGTCGGGGACCGTGCACGGGGGGTCTCCAGTCCGTTACGGCGACGGGAGTTCTCACCCATGGTGCACGGGGCGCCACTCAGCGTCTTGTTGGTTCTTCAACAAGATGTGGCGGGGCTCCCGAGTTGCACGAACGGAGTAGCACTCCCACGCTGGGAGTGACTCAGGAGCGATCATTGCTCACGCTTCGTGTTCGGGGCTCGGCCCGCGAGGGCGAGGAGAAGCGGGAGCTTCGCCGGTGAGGAGCCAACGACGATGAAAGCTGTAGTCCCCTGCTACTACCACCTCGACGTGGAGGTCAGCCCGGAACGCGTCCGGCACGTCCGGCGCATCCTGGCCGCCCATCTCCGGTACTGGAACCTGGAGACACTCGTCGAGTCCGTCTGCCACTGCGCCGAGGTGCTGCTTCACACCATCGACGAACACGCGGCCGACAAGAACACGACCATCGAGATGTGGTGGAACGGACAGCACCTCATCACCGCGGTGTCCGACAACAACCAGGACATCCGCCCGCACTCCGCCGACCGCGGCTGTCTCGCGCAGATCGCCGCGATGAGCGACGGCTGGGGGTGCTGTGCCACAGGAGCGGGCGGCAAGATCATCTGGTTCTCGCGCCGTGCCCGTGCCGCCGAGCGTGCCCCGCTGGTCCCCGTGGGACCCGACCCCAGCCTGCGCGCGGCGTGCAAGACACCCCGCGAGGCGCCGCTGCCCGGACCGGTCCTCGTCCCCGCCGGCCCCGGTCCGCTCGTGGCCGTGGGCGCGAGCGCGGAGCCCCGGGGGCTGGAACGGGCGGCCCGCGCCACCACCGGGGCCGGATGACCACGGCTCCCGGACCCGGGGCCCGTCACGGGCCGCGGTTCCCACCGCGCTCGCCGCTGGAGCGCACCGACCGGCCGCGGTCTGCCCAGGCAGCCGCGGCCCGGCGGCGTTCCGGGCCACCGGCACCGTCCCCTCCGCGCGGACCGGCCCGCGCGGAGCCGGGCGGGTGACGGCGGGAAAGTCCGGGCGGTACTCCGCCGGACGGGTGAGCGCGCCCCCGCCCCCGGACGCGTCTACGGGAGCCGGTAGACCGTGATCGAATGGCCGACCTCGTCGACCGGCTCGCCGGCCTCGATCAGTGCCGCCAGCCGGCCCCGGGCCTTCGCGACCGAGGAGTCCGACACGACGAGCAGTCCGTGCACGCGGCCCGGGGGCACCTCGCGCGGATCGGCGGCGTGGATCCCGTAGTGGGAGGGGACCCCGCTGCCCTTGTAGACGAGCCAGATCCGCTCGCCCCGGTACCGCTCCCGGAGCCGGTCGGCGAGCCGCCCGAGATCCTGGCCCCAGTCGACGTTCGAGTCGTGCAGTCGCAGATGGGTCCTGGACGGACCACCGAACGCCTCGTTGGAGTACGGCAGGTAGTACGGGAACGTCCGCAGCGAACTGACCGCGGCGAACAGGACCAGGGCCCCCGTGACGGCGTGCGCCCACCGGCGCCGCACGGTGAGCACGCAGGCCGCCGCGACGGCCAGGAACATCGGCAGGAACACGGCGTAGCGCACGCCGAGGTCGCGTGAGCCGTGCATCGCGGAGGCCAGCAGCACGGCGGGGAGGACGAGCACGTACGGGGCGGCCGGCCGCACCCGGCGGACCGTGACCGTCGCCACGGCGCCGGCTCCCCACAGCGCGAGCGCGCCCAGCGGGGTCTTCACCAGCAGCGCGGCCGGAAGGTAGTACCAGAGCGAGCCGCGGTAGTGACGGCCGAACAGGAACCCGTCCCACCGCTTGTTCTCGAAGCGGAACTGGATCCGCATCCCGTCCCGGTAGGGCCGGGGCAGCGGGAGCCGGTCGACGACGAGACCGCGCAGCCCGCGCACCCGCGGCAGACCGGACGGCGGCGTCCAGCGCAGCTGCGGGTCGACGGCCAGATAGGCGGCCCACACGACGGCGACCGCGACGAGCGCCACTCCGGCGGCCGCCGCCAGTGCCCGGCCGAGCCGCCGCGCCCCGCCTCCCTCGCCGGGTGCGGACCGCTGGCCGCGCGTCGCGGTCCATACCGACCAGGCGGCCAGCCCCAGCACGACCGGTACGGCCGCCAGCGTGCTCATCTTCGTGGCCAGGGCCGCCCCCAGCGCCGCCCCGCCGAGCGGCAGGTACAGCACCGGCCGGCGCCCGCCCCGCCACAGCAGCCACGCCGAGGTCAGCAGGAAACCGGCCGCCGGCACGTCGAGCGTGGCCAGCGAACCGTGCGCGATCACGTCGGGCGAGAAGGCGTACAGCGCGAGCCCCACCAGACCGGCGGCATCGCCGACGAGGTCACGGGCGAAGGCGAACACGACCGTGCCGAACAGCAGCGTCAGCACGATCACCGGGAGCCGCGCCCACAGCATCAGCCGCCCCGGGTCGTTGCCCGACTCGTAGAGCAGCGCGCGCCCGAGTTCGGTCTGGTCGCCGGTGAAGTCCGCGTCCAGACGCGGGTGCGTGACCATGAGTCCGGCGGCGACGACCAGCTTGCCCAGCGGCGGGTGTTCGGGGTTGTAGCGCAGGCTGTGCTGCCGGGCGTACACCACGGCGGTGCCCGCGTACACGGGTTCGTCGATGGTCGGCGTCTGCCGCACGGCCGTCGTGACCATCGCCACCGCCATCTGGGCCAGCAGCGCGGCGACGGCGAGCGCGAGCGGCCACCGCCGGTGGCGGAGCGGCCGGGCGAGCGGCTCCCCGGCGGGCGTCGCCCCGGCCCGGGAGCCGAAACGGAAAGGGGCCCGTGCGTGCGTCACCGTCGGCATGGTCGGCATGGTCTCTGATACGTCCGCGCCGTGCCGGCCGCTCACCCCGCGCCGTGCCGGCCGCTCACCGGGACGCGGTGGCGGGCGTCCGCCGAGCGAGGGGCCCGGGCCGGTCTCAGATGTCCCGGCGCTCCAGCGAGCGGGCCGCCGGGCCCTGCACGACCGCGCCGTCCGGACCGAAGCGGGAGCCGGGGCAGGCATTCCCAGGCGCGTTCCGCCCGGTTGAAGGCGACCGTGCACCCGCCGACGAAGTGCTCGGCGAGGGTGGCCCGGTGCTCATGCGCCCCGGATTCCCCGGCCAGCCCCGCCGAGGCGTCCGCCGGCGGCGGCTCCGTGCCGCCGCGTCGGGACCTCCGGGTCGTAGGCGCCCTCGGGGTCCGCCGTCCACACCAGGACCGCCAGGAGCCGCCGGGTGTCGGCCAGGAGGCCCCCGGTCGTGAGCTCCAGGGGCCGGCCCGCGCACACGGACGTCAGGTGCCGGTGCGCCGCCGCCGCGCGGGCCAGGGCCTGCCGGTGGTCCCCGGCCGGCGCGCCGTCGGACTCCGCGGCGGGCGGGGCCTGCGGGGTGTGCTCGTCGAGCAGACACACGTCGCCGGCCGCCCGCAGCACCGCGGCCAGGGAGTCCCGGACCTCCGGTGCGAGCGTGGGCCGGGCGGCGACCTCGGTCAGCGTCCGCATCGTCGTCGCGATGTGGTCGGTGGCCCGGTCCCAGACGAACTCCCAGGCGTGCGCCGGGGGAGGCGGGGAGACGCGGCGCAGCCTCAGGGCCGGATTGGTGCGCCGGCTCTCCTCCGACCAGCGGCGCGCCTCGCGCAGATCGGTCACCAGGTCGGTGAGCCGCTCGGCCCGGTCGTACCAGCCGCGCGCCTCCTCGCCGGCCCGGTCCTCCGCGAGTCCGTCGGCGGCGGTGTGCAGCAGTTCGCCCGACGACCGGGGCACCAGAGCCCGCAACTGGCCGACGCGACGGGAGTGGACCGGAGGCAGGACCAGCGCGTTGACGCCGATGCCGATGACCGCGCCGAGCAGCGTCTCCAGGAGGCGGTGGGCGATGTCGTGGCCGCTGTAGGAGCCGTAGGCGAGGACGAACAGCGCGGCGGTGGGCGCGTACATGCCCTGGGTACCGAAGCGGGCGTAGTTGCCGAGCAGGACGGTGAGCGGCAGGGCCAGCGCCATCGCCGCCATCTGGTTGCCGGTCAGGGCGCCCGCCGCGGCGGCGAGCAGCGTGCCCAGGACGACCACGACCAGCTGCTGCAGTGCCGACAGCAGGGAGCGGTAGACGGTGCTCTGCATCAGGAACAGCGCCGTCCAGGGGGCGAGGAACGCCATCGGCGCGCCCCACCACCAGCCGGCCAGCGCCCACGCCAGCACGGCCGCCCCCGCCGCCTTGAGGGACTGCACCGCCGTGGTCCGCTCGGGGCCCGCCTCGGTGACGGCACGGCGCACCGAGCGCCAGACCGCGTCTGCCTCCCAGGTCAGCGCGTTCACGCGGGGACCAGGCGCAGCGCGTCGCGTCCCTCCCGCCAGGCGGCCAGGATCCGGGCGGCGAGCCGGTCCTCGAGCAGTCCGGTCGCCTGGACGCCGAAGACCACGTCGGCCTCGAGACCCGGTTCGCTCTCCAGCAGTCCGCCCACGACGTCGTGCCGTACGACCTGCTCGTGGACGGCGTCCGCCTCGACGTGCTCGTCGTAGAACCGGGTGGCGGCCGGTCCCGCCCCGGCGCGGCGCAGGGCCTTGGCCAGCCGCCGCGACCCCGGCGACGACGTCACCTCGACCGCGGCGAAGTGACCGACGAGCGCGCCGCGCAGCGCCCGGTGCAGCCCGAACAGCGACATCAGGTTCACCGTGGCGAGCGCCTCGGCGGGCGCCGCGTCCAGGTAGTGGCCGTACGCCGTCTCCAGTCCGAGGTCCTCCATGAGGTCGGCGAACAGCCGGGCGTGGATCTCGTCGGGGCGCCCGGCGCCGAACTCGTCGAACTCCACCGCCACCATCGCCGCCTTGGCACGGCCGTGCAGCCGCGGGATGACCCAGGCGTGCGGGTCGGCCTCCTTCAGGTGGTACAGCGAGCGCAGCGCCGCGTACTCCCGCAGATGCCGGGTCTCGCCCTCCCGCTGCAGGAAGTGGCTGACGCTCGTGCCGTCGTCGCCGACGGGCTCCACCTGGAGGTCGTCCAGGGCCCGCCCGGCGGAGACGGGTGGGGGGACGTCGGCGCGCAGGGCGCCGAGGAAGCGCTGTTCGAGCGCACGGCGCAGGGCGAGCAGGTCCGGGTCCCATTCGAGACTGTCGTCGACTCCTTCGAACCCCTGGTAGTGCAGTTCGTACAGCACGTACAGGGCGAGCTGGAGGTCGTCGCCGTACGGCTCGGCGTCCGCGGCCGACGCGGGCGGAGGGGGTGCCGTCCCGTCGCGCAGGGCGGAGACGACTCCGCGGGAGAGGGGGCCGCGCGGTGCGGGTGGCGGCGGACTCACAAGCCGGGCCTCTCGGCGGGCGGACATCACTCGGCTCCTTTCGCCTTCGGGGTGTCTTCCTCGTTCTCCCGCGCGCCGCGCGCCGTCCCGGGGGGCCCGTCATCGGTCCCCGCGCGCGGTTTCGCCCGGCGGCGGTGGCTGGTGTCGCACCAGGGGTAGGTGCGGCTGCGCCGGCAGGTGCAGATCGCGACGGTGAACCGGTGGGAGACGGTGACGCTGCCGTCGTCACCGACGACCTCCACCGGGCCTTCGACGAGCAGGGGCCCGTCGGGGTCGACGCGGACGCGGCGGGGCCGCTCAGGCGTGTTCGGCACGGACGACCACCAGCTCCTCCCGCCCCTCGTCCGACAGCAGGCCCGCCCGGCGCAGCAGCGGCAGCCGGGACCGCAGTACCGGACCGAAGGGGATCGACGCCCGCTCGACGACCGACGCGGACATCCCCGCCCGTCCGAGCGCGTCCAGGGTCGCCTCGACGCCGCAGAGCCCCGAGTGAACCAGCAGCAGGACGCCCGACGGGCGCAGCGCCGAGGGTGCCGCCGCGCAGATCCGGTCGACGAAGACCCGGCCGTCGTCGCCCGCGTCCCAGGCCCGGGCGGCGCCCCGCCGGGGCAGCGCGGAGCCGGGGGAGGGCACGTACGGGGGATTGCTGATCACGAAGTCGTACGAGGAGTCCCGCACGGCGGCCGTGAGGTCCGCGCGCCGGACGTCGACCCGCTGCCGGGCGAGCAGCGCGTTGAGCCGGGTGGTGAGCACCGCCCGGCGGGAGATGTCCACGGCCGTCACCCGGGCGCCCAGCCGCGCGGCCTCCAGCGCGAGAGCGCCGGTGCCCGTGCCGAGGTCCAGGACCCGGGCGCCGGGCCGCAGGTCCTCGCGGCGCAGCGCGCGGGCCAGCAGTCTGGTGTCGTGCTGGGGCCGGTACACGCCCGGCGGCGCCAGCAGGAAGGGTGGTGCGGGCGGGGGAAGCGTGTCGGTGGTCATCGTGCACCTCCGGTGTGCGGTCACTCGTCAGGAGTGGACGGGCACCGCGTCCTCGCGGCCGTCCGCGTCACAGGGCTTCCGATGAGCGAGCCGGGTCCCTTGCGGCACGCCTGTCTCATCATCGTCATCGCTCCAAGTGCCCCTGAGCAGGTGGTCCACACGTGGGGACCGTGGCCGCGCCGGGCGTGCGGGGGGCCTGCGGGCAGAGGATGCTGGAGCTGATACGACCGCCGATCCCCGGGTACTGCTGTTGCTGTCGGACGCCCCGCCGCACGGGACGGCGCGGCAACGGGCCGGGTGTGTGCGGACACAGGGGCCGGAAGGACACAGGACGGTAACGCGATGAAGAGCGGCAGAACCCTCCCCAGCGGGGTCGTCTCCAGTCACTCGGTGTTCGGCGCTCCGTGCTGGGTGAGCCTGACGGCCCGGGACCTGCGGGCCACCGAGGACTTCTACCAGGCGGTCCTGGGCTGGGAGTGGAACCCGGTCCGGCTGGGTGACCAGTTCCGCATCGCCGAGGCGGGCGGCGTGCCGGTCGCCGGGATCGCGGGCGTGGCCTCGATGTGGCAGGTCGCCGTCGCCTGGACCCCGTACTTCGCGGTGTCCAGCGCGGACCGGGCGGTGGCCCGGAGCCAGGAGCGCGGGGGCACGACGGCGGTGGGGCCGATCGCCTTCCCGCCCGGGAGGGCCGCCCTGCTGGCGGACCGCGACGGAGCGGTCTTCGGTATCTGGGAGGGCGCGCTCGTCGCGGGGTGGGAGCACTGGCGCCGGGCGGCACCCGCCTTCGTACGGCTGCACACGCGCGACGCCTTCGACGCCGCCATGTTCTACGGCGAGGTGCTGGAGTGGGCCACCGGGCAGCCCGGAGCGTGCGAGGTGCAGTACGACGGGTCGGAGGTCGTCCTGCGCAGCGACGGCGACGCGGTGGCCCGGATCAACTCCGGCGCCCTCGGCGCGGCGCCCGACCCGACCCTGCGGCCGCACTGGCAGGTGCACTTCGCGGTCTCGGACGTGGCGGCGTGCGTGAAGTCGGCGCGCGCCAACGGCGGCGCGGTCCTGCGGTACGAGCCGGGGTCGGCGGAGGCCGTCCTGGCCGACCCGGACGGAGCACGCTTCACGGTGAACTCCCGGTCGAGGCACTGAGGCCCCTCACGACGGGCGGGAGCGGGGCGTGTGCCGCCCCGGTGCGACGGCCCTCGCCGGCCGGGAGCGCGACACGTCCCGGACCGAAGGCGCCGGGTCCGCCGGTTTCCTCCTGGATGTCGGTCAAGGTCAGCACATGATCCGATTTTCACTTCTTCGTTCCGCTTCCCGCTCCGGGCCGTCCGGCAGGCTCCCGGCGCTCCTGCTGGCCGCGGCGTCGCTCCTGCTCGCCGGCTGCGCGGCCGGTGCCGGGGAACCGGCGGGGGACGCGGCCCGTCCGGCGGAGGACCGGGCCCAGGGGACGACGCTGGGCGGCAGAGGCGGACCCCCGGCCGTCTCTGGCGCCGTCCCGTCCGCCGCCCGGTCCACCGTCCCGTCGCGGACACCGGAGGAGGTGCCGTCCCCGCTGCCCGGTCTCGGCCCCGAGACCTCCGCCGCCGTCCCGTCCTGGGCCGGCCAGGCCGTGGTGGTGACCGGACGGCACAAGGACTCGAACGAGTCGACCCTGGTGCTCTACGAACGCTCCGGGTCCGGCTGGCTCCCGGGCCCGAGCCGTCCGGCGCGCAACGCCCTCAACGGCTGGACCGACCACCATCTCGCCGGCGATCTCCGGTCACCCGTCGGCGTCTACACGCTCACCGACGCGGGCGGTCTGCGCCCCGATCCGGGCAGCCTGCTGCCCTACCACCACTCCGACGCCTTCACCCCGTACGGCACGGGCTTCGAGGGCGAGTCCCTGGACGGCGCCTTCGACTACGTGATCGCGATCGACTACAACCGCGAACCCGGGACGACCCCACTGGACTGGGCCCGCCCCCTCGGCGAGGACCGGGGCGGCGGCATCTGGCTGCACGTCGACCACGGCGGCCCCACCCACGGCTGCGTCAGCCTCGCCGAGAAGGACATGAAGTACCTGCTGCGCTCCCTCGACCCCCGCCGTCACCCGGTCGTCGTCATGGGCGACGCCGAGGGCCTGCGGCGGTGAGAGGACCGTACGCGGCTCGCCCGGTCCGGCCGGCCCGACCGGGCGAGCCACCGGCCGGCGTGCCGGGGAGACCCCGACGGGCCGGCCGAAGAGGCCGGCAGGCGGGGCCCGGTGAGGACACGTCCCAGGGGCCCGGCGCCCGGACACGGCGGACGGCGGAAACGACGACGGGCGGGCCCGGTCGTCGCTCGTTACGATGAGAAACGATCTCCGCGCCCCACCGGGCCGGCGGGGCAGCGTCGCGGGCAACGGGAATGTGACGGGGGCCGACCGAGTCAGGAGAGCCGCCGTGAGCGCGATCGAGGTGAAGTCCGCCCGCCCGGCCGGAGGGCCGTCCGTGCCGTACGCGGAGGCGGGCAGCCCCGACGGCATCCCCCTCGTCCTCGTGCACGGACTGGGCGAGTCCTGGTGGACGTTCGAGCCGCTGCTCAGACGGCTGCCGGCCTCACTGCACGGCTACGCCCCCACCCAGCGCGGCCACGGCGACGCCGCGCGGCCCGACGGAGGCTACGCCCCGCACGACCTCGCCGATGACCTGGTGGCCTTCCTGGACACCCTCGGGATCGGCCGCGCGGTCCTGGCCGGATCGTCCACCGGCGGCGTCACCGCCCGGATCGTCGCCGGAAGCCACCCCGACCGCGTCGCCGGACTCGTCCTCATGGGCACCCCCGCGACCGTCGACGACCACCCCCGCTTCCAGGCCCTGCGGGACGGAGTCCGGACGCTGGAGGACCCCGTTCCGCGCCCCTTCGTCGAGGAACAGCTCGGCGGTGCGGCCGCCCGGGCGGTGGGACGCGGGTTCCTGGAGACGATGACCGACGAGGGCCTCAAGATCCCGGCCCGTGTCTGGCGGGAGACCGTCGGCGGCCTCATGGAGACCGACCTGGTGGCGACCCTGCGGGGAATCCTCGTCCCGACCCTGGTGCTGTGGGGTGACGAGGACCCCTTCCTGCCGGCCGCCGACCAGCAGCGGATCCTCGACCTGGTCTGGGGATCCACCCTGATCGGCTACGACGGCGGCGGCCACGCCCTCCACTGGGAACAGCCCGAGCGGGTCGCCCAGGACATCGCCGCCTTCGCGGCCGAGAGCGCCGCCGGTGGCGAGCGGTCCTCCACATGACGCGGTGCACGCGCCGGGCTTGAATGAAGGAGCCAGAGCCTTCGCCGACCTCTCCTCCACGGGAACCGCCCCATGCCGTCCACCCGTTCCACCGCCGGGGACGGGGCAGCCGCTCCCGGCGGACTACGCCGGCTGGGTGAATGGTGCGCCCGGCACTTCGTGATCGTCATCGTGGCCTGGCTGGTGGCGCTCGGCGCCCTCGAAGGGCTGAACCACTCGTTCGGCGGCGACTACTCGGACAACTTCTCGCTGCCCGGCTCACAGTCGCAGCAGGGCCTCGACGTGCTGGAGAAGCACGATCCGGCGGCCGGCGGCTACAGCAGCCAGATCGTGCTGCGGGACGACACCGAACCGCTGACCTCGCTGGGTTCGCAGATGAACGAGGCCGTCGGCGACCTGCAGAAACTTCCGCACGTCCTCGCGGCGCAGAACCCTCTTCCGCCGCCCGGCTCCAAGCCGCCCCAGGGCCAGTCCCAGAACGCGGGCCCGCTCTCCTCCGACGGGAAGACCGGCTACATCACCGTCCGCTTCGACGTCCAGCCCTCGACCCTCGGGGACTCCTACCTCGACGGAGTGGACCGCTCGGTGCAGCCGCTGCGGGCCGCGGGCGCCGAGGCCGAGTACGGCGGGCCGCTGGGCGAACTGGCCAGGCCCGCGGCCGACGACCGGGTCAGCGAACTGATCGGATTCGCGGTCGCGATCGTCGTCCTCCTCGTCGGCTTCGGCAGCGTTCTCGCCGCCGGCATCCCGCTGGTCACCGCCCTGATCAGCGTCGTGGGCGGCCTGGCGTGCCTCGGACTGCTCGCGGCGGCCTTCACGTTCGCCACCGTCTCCCCGACGCTCGCCACCATGATCGGTCTCGGTGTCGGCATCGACTACGCGCTGTTCCTGATCACCCGTCACCGGCAGAACCTCATGGACGGCGACGACCCGGTACGGGCCGCGGGCCGGGCCGCCTCCACGAGCGGCCGCGCCGTCCTCGTCTCCGGCTGCACGGTGATCATCGCGCTCGCCGGGCTCTCCGTCTCCGGGGTCTCCTTCATCGCCAAGCTGGGCGTCGCCGCCGCGGTGACGGTCGTCTCGGCGGTCGTCGGCGCCCTGACCCTCGTACCCGCCCTGCTCGGGCTCATCGGCCGCCGGATCGACCGCTACCGGGTGCGCGGGCCCGTCGCCGAGACGGACGCCGAGCCGGGGAGGCCCGCCCACGGGATGTGGCACGGCTACGCCCGGCGGGTGGAGCGGCGGCCCTGGTGGTTCCTCGCCGGGGGAGTGGCCGTGGTGGCCGTGCTGGCCGTCCCGGTGTTCTCCATCCAGCTCGGCCACATCGGGGACGGCGCGGACCCGGAGTCGTTCACCGACCGGCGGGCCTACGACATCATGGCGCAGGCCTTCGGCCCCGGTTCGAACGGCCCGCTGACCGTCGTCATCGACCAGACCGGGGTGCCCTCCGACCAGCGGTCGGCCCTGGCCTCCCAGGCGCAGAAGGCGCTCACCGGGGTGCAGGGGGCGGCGAGCAGCACCCCGCTGACCCCGACCGCGGACGGGGACGTACTCGTCTCCACCGTCTTCTCGAAGGAGTCCCCGCAGAGCGCGGCCACCACCGGTCTGGCCAACCGCCTGGTCGACGACACCCTTCCCCAGGGCGTCTCGGGCACCGACGCCAAGGGGTACGTCACGGGCACCACGGCGGCCCAGGTCGACTTCCGCGACATCGTCGCCGAACGGCTGCCGCTGATCATCGCCGTGGTCGTCGCCCTGGCCTTCCTGATCATCCTCATCGTCTTCCGCGGTCTCCTCGTCGCACTGAAGGCGGCGGTCCTCAACGTCCTGTCGATCGCCGCGTCCTACGGGGTGGTCGTCGCGGTCTTCCAGTGGGGCTGGGGCGGCCCGGCGCTCGGCGTCGCCGGGAAGGTGCCCATCGAGAGCTACGTGCCGATGATGATGTTCGCCATCATCTTCGGCCTCAGCATGGACTACGAGATCTTCCTGCTGTCCCGCGTGCACGAGGCATGGCTGCGCGGCGTGGACGCGAAGGAGAGCGTGGCCCACGCCCTGGAGATCACCGCCCGCGTCATCACCTGCGCCGCGCTCATCATGGTGAGCGTCTTCGCGGCCTTCGTCCTCAGCGACAACATCGTGGTCAAGATGCTCGGGCTGGGGCTCGCCGTGAGCGTGCTCATCGACGCGACCGTCGTACGGCTGCTGCTGGTTCCGGCGGTGATGACCCTGCTGGGCCGGCACGCCTGGTGGACGCCGAGGACGCTCGACCGGATGCTCCCGCGCATCGACGCCGAGGGCGGTCACGGGGCGGATCCGGAGGCGGGCCGTGCGCCGGGGAAGCGGTAGCGGGAAAGTCGGGCGGAGCGGGCTGTTTGCCCGACCGAAGCCCGGGCAACCGGAATTCGTGCTTCGGACCGGAGGCGCGCCAAGGGGAGTGGTCTGCCGCCTCGGCGGCCCTTCGGCGGCCGGCGGCGCCCGTTCCCCGCGGTCTACCCAGTCACCACCGTGGAGGAGCGATTCCGCATGCTCACTGATGTGTCCGCGAGCCGCACGGACCTCGCCGCACGCCCAGGAACCAGCGACGTCCCGGCGCGTCCCGGATCCACGGCCAGGCGGTCGCACGACGACGCCCCCGACACCGCGGCGGCCTTCGCCCGCCTGGCCTCGCTGGACGAGGGACCCGAGCGCGACGCCGTCCGCGACGAACTGGTCGAGCTGTGGCTGCCGATGGCGCATCGCATCGCCGGCCGGTTCCGCGACCGCGGCGAGTCGATCGAGGACCTCCGCCAGGTCGCGGCGCTCGGCCTGGTGAAGGCCGTCGACGGATTCGACCCCGAGCGGGGGGCCTTCGAGAGCTACGCCGTACCCACCATCACCGGTGAGGTGAAGCGGCACTTCCGCGACCGCACCTGGGCGCTGCGCGTGCCGCGCCGGGTGCAGGAACTGCGCAACAAGGTGAGGATCGCCCGCCGCGAACTCACCCAGAAGCCGGGCGCCGCCGAGCCGTCGGTGGCGGAGATCGCCGCCCACACCGGCCTCGGCGAGGAGGAGGTCGGCGAGGGCATGGCCGCGATGGAGAGCTACAGCACGCTCTCCCTCGACGCGGAGGCGAGCGCCGGCGACGAGGGGTACAGCTTCGCCGACCGGATCGGCGCCTGCGACCCCTCCTTCGACACGGTCGTGGACCGCGAGGCGGCGAAGCGGGGCCTGAGCCGGCTGCCCGAGCGCGAACGCGCCATCCTCTACATGCGCTTCTTCGAGGACATGACACAGAACCGGATCGCGGACCAGCTCGGCATCTCCCAGATGCACGTCTCCCGGCTCATCAGCCGCAGTTGCGCGCGCGTACGGGCCGAGGCGGCCCGCTGAACCGCGCCGCGCGTACCCGTCCCCACCACCATTCGAATCAGGGAGTACGGACATGCTGTTGCCCCATCCCGTGACGCTGCGGGCGCTCGTCGAGGAGTACGAGGCGCTCGCGGCCCGGCAGGCCACCGACGCGACGGACGGTACGGGAGAGGCGGGCAGACAGGCCCAGGACCTCGCCTACACCCTCTGCGTCTCGACCGGCACCCGTGACGTGGAGGCGGCCCTCGCCACCGCGCGCCGGCTGCTCGCCGCCACCGCCGACGAGGAGGCCCACGGCCCCCGGGCCGTCACCGTCTCGGGGCCCCGCGCGGGCGTGATACCGGCGGCGAGCGTGGCGTTGACCGGCTGACCGCGACGCCGGGACGCGAACGACACCGGCCGGGGGGCCCCCCGGGGGGGGGGGGGGCCGGGGGGGGGGCCCCCCCCCCCCCCCCGCCGGCCCCCCCCCCCCCCCGCCCCCCCCCCCCGGGGGGGGGGCGCCCGGCCGGTGTGCTGCCCGTACGCGCCGTCGAGGGCCCGCCGCGTGCCCGTACGAGCGCGCGAGGACCGCTGCCGTCAGGCGGTCAGCGCGTGCCGCGCCGGGACCGGGCGCGTCGGGACCTGCCGCGGTGAGCCCGTCAGAGGGGTGGTGCTGCGCACCGTCGCCCGTATCGGGTACGTGGTCTTCGCCCGGTCCTCCACCGGGTCGCCCAGCGCGATCCGGCCCGCCGCGTGCAGCGCGTCGCACTCGTCCGTGGGCAGCGCGACGAAACACCCTCCCGGCCGGGCCTGGGAGGCACCGGCCTGCCAGTAGCTGTACCGGCGCCGGCCGTTGGCGTGCACGGTGAGGAAGACCGGGAAGCGCTGCTCCGTGATGAGCCGCAGCACCTCGGCGCTGTCCGGGCCTGCCGGAGCGTTCGGGCGGGGGAGGGCTCGGAGCGTGGTCACCCCTGCCACGGTCTGCGGTACGGCGCGGCGACGGACGGTGGGCGTCATGTGCGGGCAGCCTTTCGACGGACGAGGTGCGGACGCGTACCGCCGGGCGGTGACGATCTCGCTGCTCGGCATTGTTCCGGAGGGCACTGACAATCGACGTTGACCCGGGGCTCGGGGGCTCGGGAACTCAGGTTCGGGCACGAGGCACGGTGGGGCGGGATCACAACCGCCCTTCCGACGGCTGCTCATTTTTCCGATTTCCATACCTGCACGGCCCGGGGGCGGGGCTAAGGCCGCCGGCCGCGGGGAGTCGTGCGGCCGTGGTGGGCACGGGCGGCCAGCTCTCCCTGGACAAACGGGTCCAGATCGGGGTCGTAGGCCCCCGCGTGGTCGGCCAGCGTCCCGGTCACCCGCTTCCACTCCGCCAGCTCCGCCCGTACCCGCTCGGCGTCCGTACCGGAGAGGTCCGTCTTCCCGGTATCCGCGCGGGCGGCCTCCAGGGCGGACTTCGCCTCGTGGTGCGTCATACCGGTGGCGGCGTGCCGTACCCGGGCCCAGGCCGCGCGCTCCGTGTCGGTCGGCTCCCGAGCGCCGTCCGCCAGGTCACCGGTCGCCCCGTCGGCCGTGCCGTCCTCGGGACGGGGCGACCGGTCGTCGTGCCGCTTCGGGCTCACTGCGCACCTCGTTCGTCGGTTCGGTGAAGGAGTGGCCTCCTGGGTGCGGGGCCGCCGTCGCCGGGCTTCTCCTGGGAAGACGTCGCCTCGCGTCCGGAGGTTTCATCGGGTTTCATCTCCCCCAGAGGTTCCCTGTGCCCCGGGTGACGCCGCGGACACTTCCGCACGGATGTGGACCGCTTCACCATTCTGGGCGCAGATCCGATCACGTCGGCCACATCGGGGAAGGCGAGGAGACATGACTGATTTCGAGTTCTCACCGGAAGAGCGTCCCGTCGACGTGTATCTCGATCTGCTCCGCATGCGCATGGCCCCCTCGGACTACGAGCTGCTGCTGCGCATGGTCGGTCCGGTCCTGGAGGCCATCGAGGAACAGCGCGCCGGGCCGGTCGAACTGGGCCTGGACGACGCGCAGAGCGACGGCCTGTCACAGGAGGTCCGTGACGAGGCCTCGCTGGTCGTCGCGATCGCGGTCACCGGGCGTCTGGACAACCAGATCGTCGAGATCGAGACCGAGGAGACCGGGCCCGTCAGGGTCGTCACCGATTCGGGCACCGCGGCCGACCCCGACAAGCGGAGGGAGATCGCCGAGTACATCCGTGAACGGCACCACCAGGACGAGGAACTGCGCGGCATCGCGGAGGCGAGCGGACTGCCCACCGACGTATGACCGCCGTCCGACCCGCCCCCCGGCCGCACTCGGGCACGCATGGCCGTCCCGCCCGTCCTCCTGTCACGCGCGGGCCGGTGCCGGGGTGGTCACCGCACCACGGCGCCGCCATGCCGTACGTAGTGCTCCAGCAGCGTGTTCCTGGTCGCCTCCAGCCGGTTGGCCAGGATGGCGGCGATGGTGCGGGTCAGTGACAGTTCCAGCGTGGGATCCTCCGCGCACAGCGCGCCGACGTCCGTCGCGCCGAACTCGTACGCGCGCACCGGGCTGAAGGCCTCCGCCCCGAAGTCCCACTCGTGCGGGGGGAACAGCCACGACCAGCCCAGCAGGTCCCCGGGGCCGAGGGTCGCCACGGCGATGCGCTTGGTGGCGGTCACCTGCTGATCGAGGGAGACCGACCCGGAGCGCACCACCCAGAAGCGGTCCGCGTGACCGCCCGCCTCGAAGATCCTCGTGTCCTCGGGGAAGGAGACCTCGCGGGCGATGGCCATCAGGCGTTCACGGTGCGGGGCGGGCAGGGTGGGCAGTAGCCGGAGAGTAGGGGTCATGGCAGTCCTCCCGGGCGCGAATGCGGGGCCGTGAGCGCACGGCGCCGCCGCCGATGGCGTACTGATGGTGAAGCTTGCGCGTGTCCCTCCATTGGAGCCGCAAACGGGGGTGTTCGTCGCGCCGAGCGCGGACCGGACCGCCGGCCGTCTCGCCGGGCCACCACGACGTCACTGTCCGTGTCCGCCGATGGCCGGGCACAGGGGAGCGGCCGCGCCCTCCCGCTCCGCCGCGCGGCCGCTCCCGCCTCGACCCGGAGCGGACCGATCCCAGTCAGGGCGTCCACCTCCGGGGAGCCGAGCCGGTGGCGCCCGAGGAAGAGCGCGACGCCACCCGCACGAACCCCCGATTGCCCCGGCACGGCGAACTGATGCGTGAGCGCGAGGAATTGGCGCCGAAGTCGTCGCGCCGGCCCGCGCGCCGCCGGCGCGCCGTACATTCCGCGCCCGGCCATGTATGCGGGGCCCCGGCCGGGGGTAGCCGCTCGCCGCACGGGTTCTCGCCGTGACCGTGCGTCACCCGACCGAGGCCCGTCCGGACACGGACGAGGCGTGCACAGAGAGGCAGCAGCGTGATCAACGACGCCATATGGTCGTACCCGCCGGGATGCGGTCACACGGAGGGGCTGGACCTCACGGAGTTCACCGTGGAGGCGTCCGACGGGACCGTCGGGCACGTGGACCGGCAGGCGGACGCGTCCGGGAGGCGCCATCTGGTCGTCGACACCGGAGTGTGGGTGTTCGGCAGGAGCCTGCTCGTCCCCGTGGGCGCCGTGAGCGGTGTCGACCCCGAGTCCCGCACCCTGGTCCTGGCCTGCACGAGGGACCAGGTCAAGGCCGCTCCCGAGTTCAGGACGGACCGGGAGACCCAGGACCCGGCCTATCTGGCCGCCGTCGGCGAGTACTACCGGGGTCTTCCGCCCGCCGAGGTCGCCTGATACGCCGGATCCGCGCGCGGCCCGCAGGATCCGCGCGGCCCGCAGGATCCGAGAAGCCCGCGCGATCACCAGGGGAGGAAGGCGTGCACGTCCTTGCCGTCCGGGCGGACCACGACACTGACCTGGTCGCTGAGCGCGTGGATGAGGTGCCAGCCGATGCCGCCGCCGCCCTGGGAGGGGTGGAAGGGGCGGGGCGCGGGCCGGGTGGTGCTGCTGTCGCGCATCGTCACGTGCACACCGTCGAAGGTCCGCCGCATCCGCAGCTCGAAGGGGCCGGGGGCGTACTGGACGGTGTTGGCCGCGAGTTCCGTGACGACCAGCAGGATGTCGTCCCAGTGCTCGGCCGCCCGCGGCGGCGAGATCCGGGAGAGCGCGTGGAGGTAGCCCTCCGCGGCGACGCGCGCATCGGTCACGTTGCGCAGCTCGCCGTCGAAGGTGCTGCTCAGGCTGTCGATCTGCTCCCGTGACAGGTTCTTGTCCCAACGCGGCTCGGTGGTCATCTCGCCTGCTTCCCACGGCGGGATGTCTGGCTGTGCTCTGCTCTCCGTCGCCCATTCCCAGACAGTCGGATGCTATGCATCGGGACAGTGAGGACCGTGGATGCCGATCGCACGTCCAGGAGCCTCCCGCCGTTCGGGCCTGGAGCAGGGCGCCGGGCTTGTCCGGCGGCCCCGCGTCGTGCCGTCCCGATGCGACCTTGTTCGCCCTCCGGGTCTCCCGGTATGGCATGGACGAAACCGGCGGGTCCCGGCGAGGACGGCCGCGGAGACAGGGGTGGCAGTATGGAGACGTCAGGTGACCGTGAGGCCGTGCCTCAAGGCGGAGGAGCGGGCGGCATGACCAAGGAGTCCGGTGACGACTGGGAGCGGTTCTCCGTCGCCCTCGCGGAGATGGCCCGGGACCTGCTGGCCCAGGAGTCCGTCCAGGCCACGCTGGACCGGATCGTGGAGCACGCGAAGCTGCTGATCAAGGGATGCGACGAGGCGGGCATCCTCACCGTGAGCCGTCGCGAGGTGTACGCGCTGGCCGCGACGAGCGACGTGGTCCGTACGGCGGACCGGCTGCAGCAGGACTTCGCGGAGGGGCCGTGCTTCGACGCCGTCACCGACCGGCAGCAGGTGTACGCCATCGAGGACATCAGCCGGCCGAACGGCAGGTGGCCCCGCTTCGTGCCCGAGCTCAGGAAGCTCGGCATGGGCAGCATGATGGGCTTCCTGCTGTTCACCGAGGAGGACGAGCTGGGCGCGCTCAACGTGTACTCGACCCGGCCGTGCATGTTCGACGAGACGGCCCGGCGCGCCGGCTGGGTCCTCGCCTCGCACGCGGCGGTGGCGTTCTCCGCGTCGCGCACGCACCAGCAGCTCAGTCACGCCCTGGAGACCCGCCACGAGATCGGTGAGGCCATGGGCATCCTGATGGGGCGTCACGGCCTCACCGAGGACACGGCGTTCAAGGTGCTGAGGAAGGCATCGCAGGACCGCAACGTCAAGCTCCGCGACGTCGCCCGTGAGATCTGCCGGACCGGCGAGAAGCCCGACTGACCGGCCCGCCCCGGCCCGGAACGGATGGGGCGGGCCGCCTAGGCCGCCGGGACCGCCGCGGCCGTCGGACTCCGGGCCGGGGTCAGGCGGCCCGGGTCCGACGACCGGTCACGGGTAGGAGACGACCGTGGACGGCACGGTCGACGTGCCGGAGGTCGGTGATCCCGTGTCGTTGATGACGCGCTCGTACTGGCCCTGGCCGCCGAGCGAGACGACGAGCGGGTTGTGGAACCTGACGCCCGGCCTGTCCGGCGCGGAGAAGCCGTGGTGCTGCACGATCGCCGGGTCGACGTTGTAGTAGCAGTAGCTGCCGAGACCCCACCCCTCGTGGCTGGTCACCGAGTCGCCGACCTTGTACGCCGCGTACCCCTTGGTGGAGCCGTTCTGGACGGCGGCCTGGTTCGGGGCGTCGTAGGCCTTCTCGTTCTGGAAGAAGACGGTGCGGCCGCGCTGGCCGTACCACTGCACGTCGTACTTGTTGAAGTGCTCGACGAACAGGCCCGTGGCGAGGACGTCGTCGCCGTTGACGCGGATGCCGTAGTCGGCGCGGTTGGTCTCCCAGCCCATGCCGGTGCCGTGGTCGGCGCGCCAGACCCAGGTGTGGTCGACGATGGTGTGCCGGCTGTTGATCACCATGCTGGTGGTGGCCCGTCCCGCTCCCGCGCCGCCGATGCGGACGAAGACGTCCTGCACGGTGGTCGGGTTGGCCGAGTGGTCCGCCGACGCGCCCTGGGGACCGACCTCCAGCAGGGTGGCGGAGTTGACCGGGCCCGCGTCGACGAGGAATCCGGCGAGCCGCACCCCGTCGACGTCGGCGACGGTCAGCGCCGTCACCCCGTTGTCGGGGATCAGCGTGGCGTAACCGAGCCCGAGCACCACGGTGTTGGCCCTCTTGACCCGGATCGGCCGGTCGAGATGGTAGATCCCCGGTGTCAGCAGCAGGTGGAGGCCCTGGTCGAGGGCGGCGTTCAGGGTTGCCGCGCTCACACCGGGCTTGGCGACGTAGAAGCGGGACAGCGGGAGCGAGGTGCCGCGGGGCGTGCCGTTGCCCCAGGTCGTCCCCCGCGCGTTGACGCGCTTCTCGGGCAGGAACACCGCGTAGTCGGCTCCGTTCAGATGGAGGAACGGCTTCTCGCGGGAGACCGGTCCTGGTTCAGGAAGTGAACGACTTCGGTGGGGGGAGCGCTCTCACGCCGACGAATGCTTCATCCGAGTGAACGATGCGTCAAGAGTTGCGACCCAAGTCCAGGGAGGTTGTTGCCGATTGAAGGGCAAGTACGCCCGGATTCGCGGTCGTTCGGGCCTGGATGTGACCGGGCTCCGGGGGGCCGGGCGGAGGCGGCCCGGCTTCAAGAGGTGCGGACAGCGCGGGAAACGGATGCGGCGCGATCCCTTGACACGTTCTTGCCGACGCCACAACACTCGACGGTGGGAGAGCGCTCTCCCACCGCAGCGCGGCACAGGACGCGGCTCCTCGTGCGTGTCCCGTCCGTGGCCCCGGGCGACGGGCTGTTCCCCGCCTTCCGCGGCCGCCTCCCCACCCCACCGTCCCATCGACGTGGCAGGAGGTCTCCATGGCACGGAGATCGAAGATCCTCTCAGGCAGTCTGATCGCAGGCGCGTTACTGCTGACCTCGCTCGGCGTCGGCCCCGGGGTCGTGAACGCCGCGACGGCGACGGACGCGGGCGTCCCGCTCGCCCCCGTCGCCGCGGCGCACACCTCCCACGCGATGGCCGCGTCGACCGCGTTCTCGGCCGAGGACCCGGACGGCGACGGTTACATCCCCGCGAACCCGCCGGTCACCGGAGTCGTGCCGTCCACCAAGGAGCCGGCGCACCGGTACTTCCAGGAGTTCCAGGCCAACTGCTCAGTGACGCACACCAGGCCGGACGATCCCATCGTCTACCCCGGGCAGCCGGGCAGATCCCACGACCACACGTTCATGGGCAACACCACGACCGACGCCGCCAGCACCACGGCCTCGCTCGCCGGCGGCTCCACCACGTGCAAGGCGCCGGGCGACAAGTCCGGGTACTGGATGCCCACGCTCTTCGACGGCGACCGCGCGGTCCTGCCGGTCGGCCCGCAGACCATCTACTACAAGGCGGGTGTCACCGACTACACCAGCGTGCGGCCGTTCCCGAAAGGACTGCGCTTCGTCGTCGGCAGCCCGATGCAGAGCGCCGACGAGTTCCGCCACCACCCCGGCTTCGTCGAGGGCTGGGAGTGCGGGGACAGCTACTTCAACACCGAGTTCCCGCAGAACTGCCCCAGCAGGGCGGACGTGCAGCTCAACATCCGCTTCCAGGCGCCCAGTTGCTGGGACGGTAAGTACCTCGACACTCCCGACCACAAGAGCCACATGGCGTATCCGGTGGTCAACCCCGGCACGAACAACAACATCTGTCCCGCCGACCACCCGGTCGCGCTGCCGATGATCGAGTTCAAGATGGCCTTCCCCGTCAACGGCGACCTCTCCCGGGTGCGGCTGGCGAGCGGCCCCGGCCACACGTTCCACTACGACTTCTTCAACGCGTGGGACGACCCGACGCTGAGGGCCATGGTGGACCACTGCGTCGTCGGAGGACTGCAGTGCGACGCCCGCGGCTACGACCAGAGTCACCCGGAGGCAGGGGCGGCGCTGAACGCCGACTACGAACTCCCCTGAGCCGGCGGAGTCTGTGGCCGGGCCGCCCGCTGCCCCGCTGCGGTCCGGCCACGGGGCCCCATGGCCCCAAGGGCCTGCTGCGAGACTCCCGCCGGCCCCGCGGGGGGACGGCGGGAGTCTCGCAGCGGGTCCCGCGCTCTCCCGCCGACGGGAGAGCGCTCTATACCGTCGGCCCGCGCGGCGGTTAGGGTTCTGGCATGAGCAGACAGGCGCCCACGCTGGAGGATGTCGCACGGGAGGCGGGGGTGTCCCGTGCGACCGTGTCCCGGGTCATCAACGGCGTCCGCAATGTCGACCCGGCCATCCAGGACCTGGTCCGCCGGGCCATCGAGCGCACCGGATACGCGCCCAACCGGGCCGCCAGGTCCCTGGTGACCCGCCGGGCGGAGACCGTCGCCCTGGTCGTCTCCGGGGCCGGCGAGGCGTCCGACGACGAGCAGAACGCCTTCGCCACACGGGTGTTCGCGGACCCCTTCTTCGGCCGCGTCGTCAGCGGGGTCGTCGGTTATCTGCGCCCCCGCTCGATGCATCCGGTGCTGATGTTCGCCGAGTCGGCCGCGGCCCGCGAGCAGGTGCTCGGCTATCTGCGCCAGGGGAGCGCGGACGGCGCCCTCGTGGTCTCCACCCACGCGGACGACCCGCTGCCGGCGCTGCTCGCGGACGCCGGCCTGCCCGCGGTGCTGTTCGCCCGGCCGTCCCGGCCGGTGCCGCTCAGCTTCGTCGACCTGGCCCACCGGGACGGCGCGCGGCTGGCGGCGGAGCGTCTGCTGGAGCGGGGCTGCCGCCGGATCGTCACGGTCACCGGCCCGCTCGGGGTGTCCGCGAGCCAGGACCGGCTCGCCGGGTTCCGCGAGACGATGGCGCGCCGGGGGCACCCGTACGTGCCGGTCGCCGAGGGCGGGTTCACCCTGGACAGCGGCATGGCGGCCATGACCGGGCTGCTCGGCGAACACCCGGACGTGGACGGGGTGTTCGCGGCCAACGACCTGATGGCCCAGGGGGTCTGCCAGGTGCTGCGGGAGCACGGGCGGCGCGTCCCCGAGGACGTCGCGGTCGTCGGCTTCGACGACTCCAGCGTCGCCGTGACCTGCCGGCCGCCGCTGACCACGGTGCGTCAGCCGGTCGAGGAGATGGCGGCGGCGATGGCCCGGCTGCTCGACGAGCACATCCGGGGCACCCGTGAGGAGCCCACCTCGCTGATCTTCGACCCGGAGCTGGTGGTCCGCGCCTCGGGCTGACGCCTCCTGGCACCTCCCGACGCCTCCCGGCGCCCGGGCGCCGCCCGCTCACGCCAGCCGTTCCCCCAGCGTCTTGCGCCACGCCGGGGACGACCGGCCCTCGGGAGCCGCCTCGGCGCGCCGCCCGCCGTGCGCGAAGAAGTCCGCGAGCGGCAGGATCGCCGCGCCGACGGTCACCGCGTCGGGGCCGAGGCGTCCGAGGTGGATGCCCACGCGGCCCGCCGGGTACGTCAGCGCGTACGAGAGGGCATGGGCGCGCACCGTGTCCAGGAAGCGGGGGCCGAGCTGGAGGCCCGCCCAGCCGCCCACCAGGATGCGCTCGGGCTGGAAGAGGTTGATGAGGTCGGACAGGCCCGCGCCCAGGTACTCGGCGGTCTCCGCCAGCACCGAGGCGGCGACCGGGTCGGGTGCCCGGTCGTCGGCGGGGTAGGCGGCGGCGAGCATCGCGGTCAGCGCCGTCTCCTCGTCCGCGTCACACGGCGGCCGCCCTCCCGCCTCCCGCCACCGCTCCAGCAGCGCCTCCGCGCCCGCGTACGCCTCCAGGCAGCCCAGCGACCCGCAGCGGCACCTGCGGCCCTGCACCCGGACGGTGAGGTGGCCCCACTCGACGGCCCGGCCGCGCTCCACGTCGTCGGTGACCACGCAGGCGCCGACACCCGAGCCGAAGAGCACGACGACCGCGTTGTGGGCGCCCCGTCCGCCCCCGAACCACATCTCGGCCTGGCCGAGCGTCTTGGCGCCGTTGTCGATGAAGTACGGGATGTCCTCGGGGAGCCGGCCGGAGCGCCGCAGCATCCGCTCCAGCGGCACGGCGTCCCAGCCGATCGTCTGGCCGTGCACCACCGCGCCGTCCTCGTCGGTCCGCTCGACGATGCCCGGCACGCCGATGCCGACCCCGAGCAGGCCCTCGGAGGTGAGCCGGGCCGCGTCGAGCACCTCGGCGATGCCGTCGCCGATGTGGCCGGCGATCAGGTCGACGTCGTAGCGGTCCCGGGGACTGCCGCCGTCGGTGGCGAGCGGCCGTTCGGCCCGCGCCAGTTCGGCCAGCGAGAGGTCGAAGAGCTCGATGCGCACCCGGGTCTCGCCGACGTCGACGCCGATCATGTGGCCGCTGTCCGGGGCGATGCGCAGCAGCGTCCTCGGGCGCCCGCCGTCGGAGTCGATGCTTCCGGCGTCCTCCACGAGACCGTCGGCGAGCAGTTCCGCGACGACGTTGCTCACGGAGCCGGAGCTCAGTCCCGTCGCAGGGCCGAGCGCGAAGCGGCTCATCGGCCCGTCGAAATACAAACGTCGTAGTACGGCGGTGCGGTTCTCCCGCCGCAGGTCACGCACCGTTCGTCCGTTGCGCGGTCTCACCCGGCCCCCTCGTTTCGTGGCTCTGCTCGGCAAGATACCCCTGCTGGATCCCTTGACGCGACATTCTCTTGAGGTTTAACTCACGTCCTAAATTAAGACATGAGGGCCTACGGGTCGACACCGGGTGATCCGGAGCCGTCCGAGGCCCGACTTCGCGACTCCCTGAAAGGGACCCCTGGAGCCATGCGCAGAATCCGAGCCGCGGCCGTCGGCGCCGTCACCCTGTCACTCGCACTCGCCGCCTCGGCCTGCGGCGGCGGTTCGTCGTCGGAGGGCGGCGGGTCCAACGACTCCCCGAAGACGCTCACCTACTGGGCCTCCAACCAGGGCGCGAGCATCGCCGTGGACAAGAAGGTCCTCCAGCCCGAGCTGGACAAGTTCGAGAAGAAGACCGGCGTCAAGGTGAAGCTGGAGGTCGTGCCCTGGTCGGACCTGCTCAACAGGATCCTCACCGCGACGACCTCCGGCCAGGGCCCCGACGTCCTCAACATCGGCAACACCTGGAGCGCCTCCCTGCAGGCCTCCGGCGCGCTGCTGCCGTGGGACGCCGAGAACTTCGGCAAGATCGGCGGCAGGGACCGCTTCGTCGACTCCGCGCTCGGCTCCACCGGGGTCCAGGGCAAGGACCCGGCCGCCGTGCCGCTGTACTCGATGGCGTACGCGCTCTACTACAACAAGAAGATGTTCGCGGACGCCGGCATCGAGAAGCCGCCGACGACGTGGGACGAGCTGGTCGCCGACGGCAAGAAACTCTCCAAGGACGGCAAGTGGGGCCTGGGCGCCGAGGGCTCGAACCTGTCCAACAACATCCACCAGATCTTCGTCCTCGGCAAGCAGCACGGCGCCGACTTCTTCACCCCCGACGGCAAGCCCGACTTCACCTCCGAAGGCGCGGTCGCGGCGGTCAAGCAGTACGTCGACCTGATGGCCAAGGACAAGATCATCGCCCCCGGCAACGCCGAGTACGCCCAGAACCAGTCCCTGAGCGACTTCGCCAAGGACAAGACCGCGATGGTCCTGTGGCAGACCGCGTCCGCCACCTTCAAGTCCAAGGGCATGAGCGACGACGAGTGGGGCGTCGTCCCCGCCCCCGTCCAGTCCGGCACCCCGGGCACCGGCACCTCCGTCAACTCCATGGTCGCCGGCATCAACATGGCCGTCTTCAAGAACACCGACAACATCGACGGCGCCACCGACTTCGTGAAGTTCATGACCAGCGACGCCGAGCAGAAGATCCTCAACAAGGCCTACGGGTCCATCCCGCCGGTCAAGAGCGCCCAGTCCGACCCGGCCTTCAACGGCCAGGCCACCGGCCCGCTGCGCGACACCCTCGCCAAGAGCGCCGAGGCGCTGCCGCAGGTCGCCGAGGAGTCGCAGTTCGAGACGGCGGTCGGCACGGCCGTCAAGGAGCTGTTCGCCGACGCCGCCAACGGGCGGCCGGTGACCACCGCCTCGGTGAAGGCGAAGCTCGAGAAGGCCCAGCAGCAGATGCCCAAGAAGTGAGCGCGAAGACCGTCATGACCACGACCGCCGCTGCGGAGACCGGCGAGCGGGCCGTGCGCAAGATCTCCCCCGGTGCGGCGCGAGGCCCGCGCCGCACCGGGCGGATCCGCCGCATCGGACTCCCGTATCTGCTGCTCCTGCCCGCCCTGGTCCTCGAACTCCTCGTCCACCTCGTGCCGATGGTCATCGGCATCGTGATGAGCTTCAAGGAGCTGACCCAGTTCTACATCCGCGACTGGGGCGCCGCGCCCTGGTCCGGACTGGACAACTACAGCCTCTCGGTGGACTTCGACGCGCCCGTCGGTGAGGCGCTGCTCCACTCGTTCTACGTCACCTGCGGCTTCACCCTGCTGTCGGTCTGTCTGTGCTGGCTGCTCGGCACCGCCGCCGCCATCTTCATGCAGGACGTGTTCCGCGGCCGGGGACTGCTGCGCGCGGTCTTCCTGGTGCCGTACGCGCTGCCCGTGTACGCGGCCGTCATCACCTGGGCGTTCATGTTCCAGCACGACAACGGCCTGGTGAACCACGTCCTGCACGACCAGCTCGGCCTGAGCGACAAGGCCACCTTCTGGCTGATCGGCGACAACAGCTTCATCGCCCTGCTCACCGTCTCGGTGTGGAAGGGCTGGCCGTTCGCCTTCCTGATCGTCATGGCCGGGCTGCAGAACATCCCGAAGGAGCTGTACGAGGCCGCCGCCCTGGACGGCGCCGGCGTCTGGCAGCAGATCCGCCGGATCACCCTGCCGTCGCTGCGCCCGGTCAACCAGGTGCTGGTCCTGGTGCTGTTCCTGTGGACGTTCAACGACTTCAACACGCCGTACGTGCTGTTCGGCAAGTCCGCCCCGGAGGCGGCGGACCTCATCTCCATCCACATCTACCAGTCGTCGTTCGTCACCTGGAACTTCGGCGCCGGCTCCGCCATGTCCGTCCTCCTGCTCCTGTTCCTCCTCGTCGTGACGGGCGTCTACCTCCTGCTGACCTCCCGAGGAAGGAAGACGGCCGATGTCTAGCACTCAGCGGGCCCCCCGCTCCCCGATGGCGACACCGCGGTCCTTCCTGTGGTCCCGGCGGATCTTCCTCACCCTGCTCACCGTCTTCGTGCTGCTGCCCGTGTACGTCATGGTCTCCAGCTCGCTGAAGCCGCTGCAGGACGTGTCCGGGAAGTTCCGCTGGCTGCCCAGCGGCCTCACGGTCCGCCCGTACATCGACATCTGGTCGACCGTCCCGCTCGCCAGGTACTTCATGAACTCGCTGATCGTGGCGGGCGCGGCGACCGTCTGCTCCGTCGTCATCGCCGTGTTCGCCGCGTACGCGGTCAGCCGCTACAGCTTCCGCGGCAAGCGGGTCTTCACGGTGACCGTGCTGTCGACCCAGATGTTCCCCGGCATCCTCTTCCTGCTGCCGCTCTTCCTGATCTACGTGAACATCGGCAACGCCACCGGGATCGCCCTGTTCGGCTCCCGCGGCGGACTGATCCTCACGTACCTCACCTTCTCGCTGCCGTTCTCGATCTGGATGCTGATCGGGTACTTCGACTCGGTGCCGCGCGACCTGGACGAGGCGGCGCTGGTGGACGGCTGCGGGCCGCTGGGCGCGCTGTTCCGCATCATCGTGCCGGCGGCGATCCCCGGCATCGTCGCGGTCGCCGTGTACGCGTTCATGACCGCCTGGGGCGAAGTCCTGTTCGCCTCCGTCATGACCAACGACGAGACACGCACCCTCGCGGTCGGCCTCCAGGGCTACGCCACCCTCAACGACGTCTACTGGAACCAGGTCATGGCCGCCTCGCTCGTGGTCAGCGTCCCCGTCGTCGCCGGGTTCCTTCTCCTGCAGCGCTACCTGGTCACCGGACTCACCGCCGGAGCGGTGAAGTGACCCACCCCCCTACACCTGAGAGGACTTCCGTGTCCGAGCCCATCGACCTCGACGCACTCCCGAACGACTTCCTGTGGGGAACGGCCACCTCGGCGTACCAGATCGAAGGAGCCGTCGCCGAGGACGGCCGCTCGCCGTCGATCTGGGACACCTTCTCGCACACCCCCGGCAAGGTCGACAACGACGACCACGGCGACGAGGCCTGCGACCACTACCACCGCTGGCGCGAGGACATCGCCCTGATGAAGCGGCTCGGCACCGACGCCTACCGGCTGTCGGTCGCCTGGCCCCGGATCGTGCCCGGCGGCGACGGACCGGTCAACGCACGCGGACTCGACTTCTACGACAAGCTGATCGACGCGCTGCTGGACGAGGGCATCACCCCCTCCGTCACGCTCTACCACTGGGACCTTCCGCAGGTCCTCCAGGACCGCGGCGGCTGGCCCGAGCGGGCCACCGCGGAGCACTTCGCCGCGTACTCCGCCGTCGTCGCCGAGCGGCTCGGTGACCGCGTCCAGCACTGGACGACGCTCAACGAACCCCTCTGCTCGGCCTGGATCGGCCACCTGGAGGGCCGGATGGCCCCCGGGCTCACCGACCTCACGGCCGCCGTCCGCGCCTCCTACCACCTGCTGCTCGGCCACGGCCTCGCGACCCAGGCGATCCGCGCGGCCGTCCCCGGGGCCCAGGTCGGCATCGTCAACAACCTCGCCCACGTCGAGGCCGCCTCCGACCGCCCCGAGGACATCGCGGCCGCCCGCCGCATGGACGGGCACAGCAACCGCTGGTGGCTCGACCCGGTGCACGGCCGCGGCTTCCCCGCCGACATGCTGGAGGTCTACGGCGTCGAACTCCCCGAGCGCGCGGGCGACCTGGAGACCATGGCGCAGCCCCTGGACTGGCTGGGCCTCAACTACTACTTCCCGTCCACCATCGCCGACGACGCCACCGGACCGGCCCCGCGCGCCCGCATGGTCCCGCGGCCCGGAGTGCACCGCACCGGGATGGACTGGGAGGTCGACGCGGCCGGCATGGAGGCGCTGCTGCTGCGCCTGACGAACGAGTACGGCGCCCGCAAGATCTACGTCACCGAGAACGGCTCCGCCTACCCCGACGTCGTACGCCCCGACGGCACCGTCGACGACCCCGAGCGCACCGCCTATCTGGAGCAGCACCTCGCCGCCGTCGCGAACGCGGTCCGCAAGGGCGCCCCGGTCGCGGGCTACTTCGCCTGGTCCCTCCTCGACAACTTCGAGTGGGCCTACGGCTACGACAAGCGCTTCGGTCTCGTCCACGTCGACTACCGCACCCAGACGCGCACCATCAAGGGCAGCGGCCACCGGTACGCCGGCATCATCGGCGACCACCGCGGCCGCGCACGCCGGGCCGCCTGATCCGCGCCCGCGCCGCGCGGCGGACGCAGGCCACGGCCCCGTCCGCCGCGCGGCGCGCCCGTTCCCGCCTCCGGGACGGTTCCGCCTCGTACCGGCCGTGGGATCGCCGCGTCCCAGGGCGCCCCGCGCGAACCGGGCTGACGCCCCCCGCGGGCGGCCCGTGGCCACCGCGGTCTGTAGCGTGACCGGACACCGGATCCGGCGACAGAGAGGCACGTGAATGACCCGCCCGATCACCGTGGGAGTGGACGGAACGCCCGAGAGCCTGGCCGCCGCGGCCTGGGCGGGAAGAGAGGCCGTCCGGCGCGCGCTGCCGCTGCGCGTGGTGCACGCCTGGCAGTGGCAGCCGCACGAGGTGGCCGGACCCGGCGACCGCGAGGAACAGGCCCGCTGGGCCGGGGACACGGCGCGCAACGCGGCCAGGGCGCTCACCGGACGCCATCCGCACCTGGAGGTCTCCGCGGAGGTCCTGGACGGCGAGGCCGTCCCGGCCCTTCTCGCCGCGGCGGCGGAAGCCGACCGGCTCGTCCTCGGCTCGCGCGGGCACGGGGCCGTCCTCGGCTTCCTGCTCGGCTCGGTGGGGCAGCAGGTGATCGCCGAGTCCAGCGGTCCCGTCGTCCTCGTCCGTGCCGACGACCACCCCGAGGCCGAGGTGGCCGGGCACGAGATCGTCGTGGGTCAGCAAGGGGGGAGCGACGACAGCGCCGCCGGACTGCGCTTCGCGTTCGAGACCGCCGCGGCCCGGGGCGCCTCGCTGCGCGCCGTCCGCGCCTGGAGCCTGCCGCCCGTGTACGCCTACAGCCCCGGGTCGCTGAAACTGCTCGACGAGGCGGGCGGCATGGAGCCGTACGAGAGGAAGGCGCTCGGCGAGGCGCTGCGGCCCTGGCGGGAACGCTTCCCGGACGTGCCCGTGACCGAGCACGTCGAGATGGGCAGCGCCGGCCAGGTGCTGCTCTCGGTGGCCGCGCGGGCCCAGCTGATGGTGGTCGGACGCCGGGCCCGGCGCTCGGCGGTCGGCTCGCGGATCGGTTCGGTCGCCCACGCCGTCATGCACCACGCCGGCTGCCCGGTCGCGGTGGTGCCGCCCGGCGTCTGAGGCCCGCCGCGCGAGGGCCGGGAGGCGGTCCTCGCACGGGGCGCCGGGCGGCGGTGGGGTCAGGCGGTGTGCAGGGTCAGGCCGTAGCGGTTCAGGATCTCGTTGATCGGCTGGAACCAGGTCTCACCGCCGCTGGAGCAGTTGCCCCAGCCGCCGGACGTGACGCCCTGCGCCTGGTCGCCGCTGATGAACGAGCCGCCGGAGTCGCCCGGTTCGGCGCAGACGTTCGTCTTGGTCATCTGGTGCACCGCGCCCTGGCTGTAGTTGACCGTCTCGTTCTTGGCGAGGACCGTCCCGCAGTGCCAGTGCGAGGTGGAGCCGGAACGGCAGATCGACGCGCCGATCGGGGCCTCGCCCGAGCCGCGCACGAGCTGGTCGGAGACCGTGCCCCAGCCGAGGACCACGGGCACGGTCCACCAGCCGCTGCCTACGTTGACCCAGGCGTAGTCGTTGTCCGGGAAGGACGACCCCTGGAAGTTGCCGATGTAGCTGCCGTCCCAGCCCCTGACGCTCTTGTCGGGCTGGGCGCAGTGCCCGGCGGTGACGAAGCCGCCGTACACGGAGAAGCCGATGGAGCAGCGGACGTTGCCCGTGTAGTACGGGTCGCCGCCGACGGTCCCGGCGGCGTAGGTGCGGGGGTCGGTCCGCGTCCGGTGCACGGTCACCGGGGCGGTCTCGCGGGCGCGGGCCACGAACCGCCGGACATCGTTGTCATCCTTCTTGGAGGCGACCACGGTGACGGCGATCGAGTTGGTCCGCGGGTCGACGTGCCAGCTGCTGACGCCGTCCGGGGCGTCGAGCGCGTCGACGCGCTTCATGGCCGCGTCGAGTTCGCGCGCGCTGTGCTCGACGACGCGGACCGTGGCGCCGGTGGCCTCGACGGCGTCGCGGCGGGTCCCGTCGGTCACGGTGACGGTGAGGTCCTCGCTCTTCGCGTCGTACCAGGAGCCGCCGTACGACGCTCCCGCCGCCCGGCGGGCCTTCGTCTCCACGTTCCTGGCCGTGGCCTCGGCGGCGAGGCGGTGGGTGGCCTGCTTCTCGGTGAGGCCGAGGTCGTGCCGCATGGCGCCGACGACGCCGTCCGACGCCACGGCCCGCGACGCGGCGGCGCCGGTGCCGGCCGGGGCGTCGGCGGCGGACGCCTGGGTGAGTCCGGCCGTAACGGCGCTCAGCAGCAGCGCCGCCGACAGGCCGGCGCGGAATGCGGGTGCACGTCTCATGGGGGGAGCCTTTCGTCGTTCCGGTCTCTGGGGGAGCAGAAGGACTGCGGTGAGAGCGCTCTCAGACGGGAGGTTAGCGGCTGATCATGAACAGGTCCATGCCAATCGCAGGGTCCTCTTCCGGTCGCGCCCCGCCCCGCCGCGACCGACGATCGCCCCAGGGGTGCCCGCGGACCACCGGGGAGTGATGTGCGATGATCGACCTGTTGGCAGCGCTGCCCGCCGAGCAGACGGCGCTGCTGCGCGAGGCGCCCCCCGGAGCGCGGCTCGCCTCCCGGCCCATGCTCGCCACCCTCAGCGACCGCCGGGAGTTCCCCGACGGATGGATCTTCGAACGGAAACTGGACGGGGTACGGGCCCTCGCCGTGCGCGAGGGCGACCGCGTCCTGCTGTTCTCCCGCACCGGCAAGCGCCTCAACGAGACCTATCCGGAGATCGTCGAGGCACTCGCCGCCCAGGACCGCGCCGACTTCACCGTCGACGGGGAGATCGTCGCCTTCATCGCGGGCCGCACCGACTTCGCCCGTCTCCAGCGGCGCATGGGGCTGACCCGCGGACGCGACGTCGAGGCGAGCGGCGTCACCGTGACGTACTGCCTCTTCGACCTGCTCCGCCTCGACGGCACGGACGTCACCCGGCTGCCGCTGCGCGCCCGGAAGTCCCTGCTGCGCCGCGCCCTCACCTTCCGCGCCCCGCTGCGGCTGACCCCCCACCGCAACGAGGGCGGCCCCGGACTCCTCGACGAGTCGTGCGCCCGCGGCTGGGAGGGACTGATCGCCAAACGCGCCGACAGCCGGTACCAGCCACGCCGTTCACCGGACTGGCTGAAGCTCAAGTGCTCCCGGGGCCAGGAGTTCGTCGTCGCCGGGTTCACCGAACCGGCGGGCAGCCGCACCGGGTTCGGGGCGCTGCTGCTCGGCTACCACGAGGCGGGCCGGCTGCGGTACGCGGGCAAGGTGGGCACCGGCTTCGACCACCGCACGCTCCTGGCCCTGCGCGACCGCCTCGACGCACTCGCCACCCCCGGTTCCCCCTTCGACGTCCGTGTCCGGGAGGCGCGCCCCCACTGGGTGCGGCCCGAGCTGGTCGCGCAGATCGCGTTCACCGAGTGGACCCGCGACGGGATGCTGCGCCATCCCCGCTTCCTCGGCCTGCGCGACGACAAGGCGGCGTCCGAGATCGTCCGCGAGCTGCCCTGAGGGACGGCCGCGAAGCGTGGGGAACGTGATGTGCGGCACGCACGCGGAAGCACCCCGCGAGGGCTCGCGGACGATTCCGGCTGGGCACGGCTTGATCACCGATCAAGGGACGCGAAATCGCTGGCCACGGCGTGTTCGACTCATTTGACACGTCTCCGGGCGCACGGATATGAAGCAGCTCTCTAGTGGAGAGGTGGACTGTGCACCAGCCGAACGTGACCGGGGACTGGCAGGAGTACGACGACCATGCCGGCCTGCGTGTCCGCGTCCACGGCCTGGAGAAGGCGGAACCGCCGCGTGGACGCGACGACGCCGCCGAGGGACTGGCGTACTTCCGTTTCCGCGTGACCGTGGAGAACCGCGCGAGCGACGTCTTCGGTATCCACCTGGAGGACGGCCAGATCGACATCCGCATCGGCGCGGACGGCGAATCCGCGTTCTTCGACTGGCGCAACTCCCAGTTCATCGAGGGATTCGACCTCTATCCGCTGCGCCGCGCCACCGCCGTGCTGTACGCGGCCGGCGCGGACGCCTCGCTGAACCAGGTGGACATCCAGATCCAGCTGAAGGCCGACGAGGAGTGGGCGGAGCGCTACCTCTGGTCCGGGGGTATCGGGCTCCACGAGGGCGAGGCCGAGGGCGCCGACGTCGCGGCCCGCACCGGCGCGGCGGTGGAGAGCCTGGCCTGCCAGGTGAGCAACTTCCTGCGGGGTGAGGCGGGCCCCGGCCCGGCCTGACCGGGCCGCCCTGGACACCCGTACGCGCGTCCACCCGTACGCGCGTCCTCAACGGCCCGAGGCCTGGTCCCCCTCGACCCACTCGATGAGCAGCTGCCGTACGTACGGATTGCCGTCCTGCGCCGCGTGCGCCAGCCGCTCGGAACTCGCGCGGGCCGCTCTCCAGGCCGCCGGGGCGTCCTCGGTGTGCGCCTGGTCGGAGGCGGCGAGGGCGTCGGCGGCCAGGGTGCGCAGGTCCTCGGGCAGATCGTCGTGCGCGGCGGCCCGATGGGCCTCCAGCCGGAGCGCCGCGAGACCGGCGGGGGAGCGGGACGCGGAGGCGGCGGGCTGGGCGTAACCGCTGACGGCTATCACCACGCAGAAGGTGGCCACGTCACGGCGGCTCTCCTGCTGACCCTTCGCGATCGCGGGCGCGAGCCACGACGTGGCCTTCCAGTGCGAGAACGACGTCGCGAGGGCCAGCGCGGCGGCCACCATGACGACCGGGACCGGGCCGCCCTCGACATAGCCGATCGGCGCGAGCACGAGGAAGCAGGCCCCGCTGATCATCCAGACGCGGCGCCTGCCGATTCTCAGGTGTCGGGGCTCCATCGCGCCCAGTGTCGCACTGGTGCCCGGAGCGCGGTGAGGCACCCCGCGATCGGCGGGGCGTCGCGGCACGGGGGTGTGTCGCGGACGGCGGGGCGTCGCGGTGCACGGCTCGGACGCGGACGGCAGGGCCGACCGTCCGCACCCGCGGTCCGCACCGCTGTACGGGAGGCCGCCCGGAGGGAGGGTTCCGGTCAAGTCGGCGTCCCGGGGCAGCCGATGGACAGGGAAGGACCACTCGATCCCCGTACCCGATCGGAGACCTCAGCCATGGGTGACGTTCTGCTGGCCCTGTCCTACCCGCTCGTCGTGGCCGCGTCCGGCCTCGTCGGCGGTGCCCACTGCCTGTGGCGCAGGCACTGGGCGCGGCGGGGGCGGACGGACCCGTACGTGTACCCGGGCAGCCGGTGCCACCGCGCCGGCCTCGCCGCCCGTGCGGCCAGGGAGGACGCCGTCGCCGCCCACGCGGGACGCATCGTCGAGGCCGAACTCGCCCGCGTAGGCGACCTGTACGAGACCCGGTGGACCCCGACGCCGCCGCCCGCACAGGACGCGCCCGCGCACGTCACGCCGGCCGGCGGGCCACGGGGTGTCTGACACCTGAGCGTGCGGGCCGGACGCCGCGACGCCGCGGGCATGTGTCAGACACCCGCCAGCGCCCGCAGCAGGGCCGAGCGCCCGCGCCGCGGCACGGTCCACAGAGTCTGCCCGCGCACACCCCACCGCTCCAGCAGGGCGTTGGCGGCCAGGAATCCGGAGGTCGCGGCGCGCTCCATCAGCGCCACGGGCAGACCGGTGCGGACCAGGTCGCCCGCCACCACGAGACACGGGTCGGCGGTCCACACCGCGGGCCGGCCGGCGTAGGAGCCGACCGAGAACAGGGGGCAGTCCGCGCGCCACTCGTGGCGTACGCCGACGATCCCGGCCCGGCGCGTCTCCGGGTAGACCTCGTACAGCTGCTGGACCAGCCGCTTCTCCTCGACGTCGCGTGCGGCGGTCCCCGGCACCGCGTACGCGTGGAGTTCCACCACCGATCCGCCGGTCCGCGCGGACCAGCGGGCCGCCTCGCCCTCCCACCGGGACAGCACGCTGACGTTGTCGAGCGACCCGAAACCGCTGGTGCCGAGGAAGCCTGGCCGCCCCGGATCGACCGGCCCGTCCAGCCACAGGCGGGTCACCAGGAACGGGGGAGCGGTGCGCAGCGCCGCAACCCGCTCGCGCCACCCGGCGTCGGCGAGGTCCGGCGAGCGCCCCACGACCGCACGCAGCCCGTCCGTGTCCAGGGCGAGGACGACCGCGTCGTGCCGCCGCTCGCCCCCCGGGAACGCGATCGCGTGACCCCCGCCGGGCACCGGCCGCACCCGGTCGACGGGCGTCGAGGTGAGCAACTCGGTGCCGTGCCCGCGCAGATACCCGGCCAGGGGCTCCCACAGCGCGTCCGGGAACGGCTCTCCGGGCACGTCGAACAGCAGCCCCTCGGAGGACCCCAGGAAGTAGATGTGGAACATGAGGACCATCTCCGCCGCCGACAGCTCCCGGGGATCGGCGAAGAAGCTGCGGGAGAACACCTCGAACGCCAGGTGGTGGGCTGCCTCGGGGAAGCGGATCCCGGTGAGGAAGTCGTGCGCGCTGACCGTGTCCAGCCGCCGGTACACCTCCGGAACCCGCACGTCGAGCAGGGGCAGCGCCGCCACGGGGTTCATCCGCAGCAGGTCACGGGCGCGGAACGTCGGGCTCAGGGCGGCGAAGCCCAGCGCGCTCCACGGCGGGGTGCGCGGCACATGACGGAAACCGTCCCGCGTGCCGTCGCGGTGCCGCAGCGGGTAGTCGGGCAGCGGCGTGAGCATCCGCAGGCCCGGATCGGCCCGGCGCAACAGCCCCCGCAGGTTGTAGTACTGCCGGAAGAACGCGTGGAAGCCGCGGCTCATCGTGGCCCGGCTGCCGTCGGCCAGACCGGCCGGCCACCCCGCGAGCCGGCCCCCGAGGTGCGGCTCACGCTCGTACAGCGTCACCCGTACGCCCCGTTCGGCGAGCGCGGTCGCGGCGGCGAGCCCGGCGATGCCTCCGCCGATCACCGCGGTGGACGGCGGTTCACCCCGCACCCGTTCGGACCCGGGGCGGGCCGGCAGGATCACCGCACGGCGGTCGCGCCCGCGCCGGGGGACTCCCGCCCCTCCGCGCGCCCTCATGCCGCGCCCCCGCCGGTCCCGCCGGGACGGCGGCCGAGCACCGTGTGCACGATCCCCGTCTGCCAGCCGGGCATCGGCAGCACCCGGACCTGCCGGAACCCCGCCGCGCGCATCCGGTCGCCGAACGCGGCGGCCGTGTCGAACCGGAGGACGCTGCGCCACAGGTGACGGTAGAGCCGCCGGTCGCCGCAGACGGTGCCGGCCGGCAGGACGATCCCCTTGCACACGGCGGTCCACACCGCCCGGTCGGTCCGGCGCCCGCTGAGCGTGTACTCGTGGACCGCGAGTCTGCCACCGGGGACCAGCAGGTCGTGGACCGCGCGGAGGACCCGGCCGGGGTCGGCGAGATTGCGGAAGAGGTACGCGGCGAAGACCGCGTCGAACGGGCCCCGCACGTCCGCCCGTCCGAGCTGTTCCGCCGGTGCGTGGACGAAGCGCACACGCGCGGGCAGCCGCTTGGCGGCCGCCCGCTGCAGCATGCCCGCCGACGCGTCCACCCCGACGATCTCCGCGCCCGGCAGCGCGGTGGCGAGAGCGGCGGTCGAGGCACCGGTGCCGCAGCCGAGGTCCAGCACGCGCCACCCGGCCCCGCCGTCCGGGGGAGCGAGTCTGCGCGCGGAGCGGCGCAGGTGGGCGTGGTAGCCGGGGTTGAGCGCCACCAGCCGGTCGTACGACGGGGCGGCGTGGTCGAACGCCGTGGCCAGATCCGCGTCGCGCAGCAGGGACATGGACTCTCCGTGGGTGCCAGAGGGGAACGGGACGGGCTTTGAGGGAGAAGGGGACGGGCGGCCGGTCAGGGACCGGGCGCGGGCCGGCGGGGGAGCAGGGGCAGTTCGGCCGCCGTGCGCAGCATGGGCAGGACCGGTGTGCGCAGACCGACGGACAGGTCCTCGTACAGCCGCGTGCGCCCGTCGAGGAAGCGCAGCAGCCGTTCCGTGGGGACGTGCGTGAACAGCCGGGAGAAGAGGTCGGCGCCGTCGACGCGGCCGGTGGCGAGGGCCCGCAGCAGCACGGCGTCCATGGCCAGGGACCGCGCCGAGTGCGCGGGCGGCGGGGCCGGCCGGCGTCCGGCCCGGAAGGCGGCCGCGACGGCCCGGGTCTGCCGCTGCACGGCGGCGAAGGTGTAGCCGGTCGACGGGCGGGTGGCTCCGCCCGCCGCGCCGATCCGGAACACGGACTCCCCGGTCTGCCGGGCGAACCGGGCGTCCGTCATCGGGATCACCCCCGTCTCCGCCGCGCTCACCCGCACCTCCCCGAGGCCCAGCACCTCCCGCGTGTAATGGCGCAGGGCCTCGTCGTACGCGGCCGGCGACAGGGGAGCGGCCGAGAACTCCGTGTACTCGACGAGGGCGGTGTGACGTCCGGTGGGCAGCACATAGCCGAACGAGAGACCCGAGGCGGGCTGCGGCGTGCGGAAGTCCATCAGCTCCACGACGTCCGGATCGAAGGCCGGATTCGGGGTCCGCACGAACCAGCCGCGGAAGTGCTGGAGCAGTGTGGTGCGGGCGGCGGGCAGGCTGCCGAGCGGCCGGGAGTCGAAGACCCAGCGGGCCCGGACGGTCACGGCGGAGCCCTCGCCGGTCACCGCCCGCACGGTGGCCCCGCCGGGAACGCCTTCCACGGTGTCCACGGCGGCTTCCAGCACCCGCACCGCCGGACGGCCTGTCAGTTCCCGGCCGACGAGCCGCTCGAAGTCCGGTGAGCGGATCATCTTGTAGCGCAGCGGGGCGATCCGCCCCTCGGTCACGGCCCCCCGCCCGGAGCGGACCCTCAGCCGCTGCCAGGACGCGGTCAGCGCGGCGTCGTACGGGCCGGGTCCCGCCTCCCAGTAGCACCAGGTCCGCTCGGGCGGTCGCAGCGGGCCGGGCGGCGCGGCGAGGAGCACCACGGACGGAGGGCGGCTGCCCGCGGCGGTGGACGAGAGCCGGTGGGCCAGACTGAGGCCCGCGGCTCCCGCGCCGATGATGGCGACGTCCGTGTCGAGCACGATCCCTCTCCTCCGTACGTACGGCTTCGGCGGCGGGCCGGTGCGCCGCCACCCGGTGACGCGGGTGCCCGAAGCATCCCGTTCGAGGCACGTCCACGCGGGCGCGGCGCACCGGACGACCCCCGTACGCACGCGCGGCCGGGTCGGGTGCGCGTACCCGCGGGAGCCGCCCGGTGTGTCTCGCGGTGGTCCGCCCGGACGCACCCCCGCCTCACCCGTCCGGTGCGGCGTGGCACGGGCTTTCGTGTGTCGCGGCACCGGCGCGGGGTACCGGAAGTACCTTCACGGCCCGGCCACCGGGAAGGCGGAGCACCGGGAGGGCGGGCCGCCACCCGCGGCCGCGCCGGACCGGCCCGCGCCCGCGACCACGAGAGGAACCGGGATGCCTCACACCGACCGGCCGGGCGCCACGGCCCGGGACACGTGCCCGCCCGGCACCGGGGCGGGCCGCCCCCGATGACCAGGACGACCAGAAGCCTTCCGGGGCGCACCGACCACGTCGTCGTCGTGGGCGCCGGCCTGGCCGGGCTGTCGGCGGCCCTGCACCTGCTCGGCGCGGGACGCCGGGTGACCGTGGTCGAACGCGACGGCCTGCCGGGCGGACGCGCCGGACGCGCCGACCTCGGCGGCTACCGCGTCGACACCGGGCCCACCGTGCTGACCATGCCGGACATCGCCGACGAGGCGTTCGCCGCCGTCGGCGACAGCCTCCACGCCCGGGTCGGCCTCGTCCCGCTGCACCCCGCCTACCGGGCGCGCTTCGCCGACGGCTCCGAACTCGCCGTGCACACCGGGACCGAGGCGATGGAGGCCGAGGTCGAGCGGTTCGCCGGAGCGCGGGAGGCCGCCGGATACCGCAGGCTGCGCACCTGGCTGACACAGCTGCACACCGTGCAGAGGCGCCGCTTCATCGACGCCAACTTCGACTCGCCTCTGCACCTGCTCACCCCCGACCTGGCCCGGCTCGCGGCCCTCGGCGGCTTCGGCCGGCTCGACGCCCGCGTCGGACGGTTCCTGCGCGACGAACGGCTGCGCCGCGTCTTCACCTTCCAGGCCCTGTACGCGGGAGTGCCCCCCGCCCGCGCCCTCGCCGCGTACGCCGTCATCGCGTACATGGACACCGTCGCCGGGGTCTTCTTCCCGCGCGGCGGCATGCACGCCCTGCCCCGCGCGATGGCCGACGCCGCCGCGGACGCGGGCGCCGACCTGCGGTACGGGCACGACGTCACCCGGCTGGAACGCTCCGGCTCCCGGATCACCGCCGTCGTCACCGCGAGGGCGCGCATCCCCTGCGACGCCGTCGTCCTCACCCCCGACCTGCCCGTCGCCTACCGCCTCCTCGGCCGGAGCCCCCGCCGTCCGCTGCGCCTGCGCCACGCCCCCTCGGCGGTCGTCCTGCACGCGGGCACCGACCGGACCTGGCCGCAGCTGGGACACCACACGCTGTCCTTCGGCCGCGCCTGGCGGAGCACGTTCGACGAACTGACCCGCACGGGCCGCCTGATGAGCGACCCGTCCCTGCTCATCACCCGCCCCACGGCCACCGACCCCACGCTCGCGCCCGCCGGCCGCCACCTCCACTACGTCCTCGCGCCGTGTCCCAACACCGACATCGGCCCCGGCCCGGCCGAGTGGCGCGACCTCGGGCCCCGCTACCGCGACACCCTCCTCGGCGTGCTCGAACGCCGGGGACTGCACGGGATCGCCTCGGCCGTCGAGGAGGAGTGCCTCGTCACCCCCGCCGACTGGCACGACCGGGGCCACGCCGCGGGGACCCCCTTCTCGGCGGCCCACACCCTCGCCCAGACGGGGCCCTTCCGCCCGCGCAACCTGGTCGCCGGCACCGACAACGCGGTCCTCGCGGGCTGCGGCACCACCCCCGGCGTCGGTGTGCCGACCGTCCTGCTCTCCGGCAAGCTGGCAGCGGCCCGCGTGACCGGATCCCCCGCCCGCACCGGCACACGGTCCCGCGTCCCGCGGACGGCCATGGAGGGCCCCCGCCCATGACAGACCGCGAACTCGACGCCGCCGGCATCACCGACCCGGCCCTGCGCGCCGCCTACACCCACTGCCGCCGGCTCAACGCCCGGCACGGCCGGACCTACTTCCTCGCCACCCGGCTGCTCCCCGTCGAGCGGCGCCCCGCCGTGCACGCCCTGTACGGGTTCGCCCGCTGGGCCGACGACATCGTCGACAGCCTCGACGACCCCCGCACCCACCCCGAACGCCGGGCGGCCCTGGCCCGGCTGGAGAACCGGCTGGAACGGGGGCTGCGCGCCGGCGCGCCGGCCGACGAGCCCGTGGTCCTCGCCCTCGCCGACACCGCCGCCCGCTACGGCATCGACCACCGCCACTTCACCGACTTCATGGCGTCCATGCGCAGCGACCTCCACGTCACGCACTACCCGACGTACGACGACCTGCTCGGCTACATGCACGGATCGGCGGCCGTCATCGGACTGCAGATGCTGCCCGTACTGGGCACCGTCGTCCCCCGCGAGGAGGCGGCCCCGCACGCGGCGGCCCTCGGCGTCGCCTTCCAGCTCACGAACTTCCTCAGGGACGTCGGCGAGGACCTCGACCGGGACCGCGTCTACCTGCCGGGCGACCTGCTCCGGGCCCACGGGGTCGACCGGGCGCTGCTGCTGAGAACCCGGGCGAGCGGCCGCCCGGACCGCCGGGTCACCGCCGCGCTGCGGGCCGCCGAGGACCTGACACGCCGGGTCTACCGCACGGCGGCCCCCGGCCTCGCGATGCTCGACCCCCTCTCCCGCCCCTGCGTCCGCACCGCGTTCGTCCTGTACGGCGCGATCCTGGACGCCATCGCCGCCGACGGCTACCGCGTACTGCACCGGCGTGCCGTGGTGCCCCGCCGCCGGCGCGCCGTCGTCGCGCTCGACGGGCTGGCCCGCCTGGCGGCGTCCCGCGCGGGCGCCCGCCGCCTGCACCGCGCCCCCGCACACCGCGCCCCGGCCGCCGCCCGGTTCGCCGTGTCCGGCGGGCCCGCCCCCGAGGAGGCCGTATGACCACCCGGCCCCGGCGCGGCCGGTTCCCGCTGCGGCTGCGCCGCCACCCCGTCGCCTGGGAGAGGCAGCGGCCCACCTGGCGCGACGCCCGGCCCCCGCTCATCGCCGCCGCCCTGAAACGCGCGCTCGACCGGCCCTGCGGCAACTGGTACGTCGTCGGCGCCGCCCGGGACCTCGGCGGCGACCGTCCGCTCGCCCGCACCGTCGCGGGCCGTGAGGTCGTCGTCTGGCGCGACGCCGCCGGCCAGCCGGTGGCGGGCCCCGGTGCGTGTCCGCACCTCGGCGCGCCGCTCGCCGGCGGCCGGGTGCGCTGCGGCACCCTCGTCTGCCACTGGCACGGACTCGCCCTGGACGGCACGCCCCGGGCGGGCTGGGGCCCCCTGCCGGTCCACGACGACGGAGTGCTGGTCTGGGTGCGCCTCGACGACGCCGGCGGCGAGGAGCCCCTCGCGGCACCCCGGGTACCGCGGCGGCCGCCCCCGGCCCGGTCGGTCGAGGCCGTCTACCAGGGGCTGGGCGTGTGCGAACCCGAGGACATCGTCGCCAACCGGCTCGACCCCTGGCACGGGGCCTGGTTCCACCCGTACTCCTTCACCGACCTGACCGTCGTCGCGGCCCCCGAGCGGGCGGCCGCCGGGGACGACGAGGACGGTTTCGCCGTGGACGTCTCCTTCCGGCTGGCCGGGCGGATCGTGGTGCCGGTGCGCGCGGTGTTCACGGCCCCCGGACCGCGCACCGTGGTCATGCGGATCACGGACGGCGAGGGCGCCGGCTCGGTCGTCGAGACCCACGCCACCCCACTGGCCCCGGACGAGCGCGGCCGGCCGCGCACCGCCGTCACCGAGGCCGTGCTCGCCGTCTCGGACCGGCCGGGATTCGCCGTCGCCCGGGGCGCGGCGCCCGTCCTGCGGAGGCTGATGAGCGTCGCCGCGGGCCGCCTGTGGCGCGACGACCTGGCGTACGCCGAACGCCGCTGGACCCTGCGCGCCGAGGGCCGCTTCCCGGGCTGACACCCGGCGGAACGGGGGCCGGGAGGCTCTCGTCCCGTCCGCCCACGGCGCGCCCCCGGATCCTCTTCTCCGGCTCGACCGCACCGTTTCAGAGGTCGCCCGTCCCCTGAAACGGCGCGGGAGCCGCCACCGGCGCAACCGGAAGGCGCGGGTGGCTCACCACCCGTTGCCCCCGATCCCGGGGAGTACTCCCCCCGGTTCCAGGAAAAGGCCGCACGGCGGCGCGGACCCCGGGATCTCGGCGGCCGGGCAGGCCACCGCAGCCCGGAAGGGCGGACACTGGACGCATGGGTACTGGTGTTCCGGCGGGTCTCGGGTTGCGGGAGCGGCTGGGGGCGGAGCTGTTCAGCCGTGTCGCGGGGCCGGAGGGACGGGCGAACCGGGAGCGGATCCACGGCACGCCCGGACCGCGGTGGTTCGGGCCCGACCGGCCCATCCGGGTCCTCCACGGTGACGCGTCGATGTTCATCGGAGGGCTCCGCGCCCTGCTGCTGCAGTCCCTGCACCCGCTGGCCATGGCGGCCGTCGCCGCCCACTCCGGATACCAGGGCGACCCCTGGGGGCGGCTGCAGCGCACCAGTACGTTCCTCGCCGTCACCACCTTCGGCACCGCCGACGACGCCCAGGAGGCCGTCGACCGGGTGCGTGCCATCCACGAGCGGGTGCGGGGCACGACGGACACGGGCGAGCCCTACCGCGCCGCCGACCCGCATCTGCTCGGCTGGGTGCACGTGGCCGAGGTGGACAGCTTCCTGCGCGCCCACCAGCGCTACGGGGCGCATCCGCTGGACGCGGCCGGCTGCGACGCGTACATCGCCGACGCGGCCCGGGTGGCTCAGGCCCTGGGCGTCGACGACCCGCCGCGCGACCGTGCGGAACTCGCCGCACGGCTGGCCGCCTACCGGCCCGAGCTGCGGCCCACGCCGCAGGCACGGTCGGCGGCGCGATTCGTCCTGTTCCATCCGCCGCTGCCGCTCGCGGCCCGGCCGCCCTACGCCGTGCTCGCCGCCAACGCGGTGGCCGGCCTTCCGGGCTGGGCACGCGCGCCGCTGGGCCTGCCGCACGCCCCGCTGATCGAGAGGACCGCCGTCCGGGCGTCCGGACACGCCCTGACCCGGCTCATCCGCTGGGTGATGGTCCCGCCGCCCGGCCCCCGCTGACCGCGAGCCCCGCATGATCCGAACGGCAGGCCCTGGGGCCTGTCCGGCGGATCATGCCGCAGGCGCGGGGACTGGCACGCACATCCGCGGCGTCGTCGTCGGTTTCCCCCAAGCTCTCGGCTTCGCCCGGGCAGGGAGGTACCCCCATGGCTCCGCCATGTCGCCCTCCTCCGCCTCGCAGCTGCACGCACCAGTCCCCGCTCACCGGCGCTGATCGGGGCACCTCTGGTCTACTGCGACTTGATCCGCCGGACAGGCCCTAGTTCCGGCTCACGCTGTCCGCGTCGTCCGCAGTCCCGCGGGGTCCGGGCACGCCGCCCTCGGACGCGGCCGTGACGGCGGGCGTCCGGCGGCGTCCGGTGAGCCGGCTCGCGACGGGCTCCGTGAAGCGGGCGGCGAGCGGGCCGACGACCACCAGGATCAGCACGTACGCGGTGGCCAGCGGGCCCAGCGACGGCTCGATGCCCGAGGTGACCGCGAGCCCGGCGATGACGATGGAGAACTCGCCGCGGGCGACCAGCGTGCCGCCCGCCCGCCAGCGCCCCCGGCCGGAGATGTGGGCGCGCCGGGCGGCCCAGTAGCCGGTCGCGATCTTCGTGGCGGCGGTGACGACGGCCAGCGCGAGGGCCGGCAGCAGGACCGGCGGGATGCTCGCCGGGTCGGTGTGCAGGCCGAAGAAGACGAAGAACACCGCCGCGAACAGGTCCCGCAGCGGGGCGAGCAGACTGTGCGCTCCCTCGGCGACCTCCCCGGACAGCGCGATGCCGACCAGGAACGCGCCTACGGCCGCGGACACCTGCAGCTGCTGCGCGAGCCCGGCGACGAGCAGGGTCAGGCCCAGCACCACCAGCAGCAGCTTCTCGGGGTCGTCGTTGGAGACGAAGCGGGAGATGTGGCGGCCGAAGCGGACCGCGACCAGCAGCACCAGCCCGGCCACGCCGAGCGCGATGGCCAGCGTCGCACTGCCCGCCGCGAGACCGGACCCGGCCAGCAGGGCGGTGACGATCGGCAGGTACACGGCCATGGAGAGGTCTTCGAGGACCAGGATGCTCAGGATGACGGGCGTCTCGCGGTTGCCGAGGCGGCCGAGGTCGCCCAGGACCTTCGCGATGACACCGGAGGACGAGATCCAGGTGACGCCCGCCAGGACGACCGCGGCGACCGGACCCCAGCCGAGCAGCAGGGCCATCAGGGCTCCCGGCAGGGCGTTGAGGGCCGCGTCCACGAGACCCGCCGGGTACTGCGTCTTCAGATTGGAGACCAGATCGCTGGCCGTGTACTCGAGCCCGAGCATCAGCAGCAGCAGGATGACGCCGATCTCGGCGCCGATGGCCACGAACTCCTCGCTCGTGCCCAGGGGAAGCAGGCCCCCCTTACCGAACGCGAGCCCGGCCAGCAGATAGAGGGGGATGGGGGAGAACTGGAAGCGCCCGGCGAACCGGCCCAGGAGTCCGAGCCCCAGGATGATCGCACCGAACTCGGTCAGGAAGACCGCGGAGGAATGCACGCGATCACTCCCGCCCGAGTATCGCGGCGGCCGCCTCCACGCCCTCGCGCGTTCCGATGACGATGAGGGTGTCCCCGCCCGCCAGCCGGAAGTCCGGGGTGGGGGAGGGGATCGCCTCGGCCCGGCGCAGCACAGCCACGATGGAGGCACCCGTCTCGGTACGCAGCCGGGTCTCGCCCAGCACCCTGCCGTTGAAGTGGGAGACGGAGGACAGCTCGACGCGCTCCGCCACCAGTCCGAGGTCGGTGGTGTACAGCAGGTTCGGGCTGTGGTGCGAGGGCATCAGCGCGTCGATGAGGGCCCCGGCCTCGTTCGCCGTCAGCCGCGCGGACAGCGCGCACGCGTCCGGGTCGTCGACCCGGTACGCGCTCAGGGTCCGCGCGCCGTCGCGGTGCGCGACCACCGAGAGGCGGCGCTGTTCACGGGTCGTCAGGTCGTAGCGAACGCCGATTCCCGGCAACGGTGTGCTGCTCAGGCGTGGAGTGCCCACAACTATCCTCCTTGCCCCATTTATCCGTCCCGCCTTGTATGTCAGGTCATCTGCCATAGGGAGCGGCGGACTTGATCGAAAATTTACTATCACCCTACCTAATCGCGATCATTGATCGACGGCCTCGTCCGGTGACCCGTCCGGTGAACCGGGCCCGGTCGTCGAACGGGGCCGGGTCGGCCGGTGGGGGTCAGGCTTCCTTGAGTCCCTGGTCGCCGATTTCGGTGATGAAGGAGGCGGCGGTGGTGAGGGGTGCGTCGGGG
>NZ_JBIBFR010000036.1:0-48331 GCF_042956125.1 Streptomyces sp. NPDC008313 | reverse complement strand
CCCCCAGGTCATTCCTTCGACAGGGGGACACAGTCATGCCGAGCCCGGAGGCCAGCGGCCCCGTTGCAGGACCGCGAAAAAGATAACGGGGAGGGGGCGGCCGGCGCCTCAGCGCAGGCGCGCGACCCGCCAGACGGCCAGGACCGCGACGGCGGCGACCACGGCGACGTACGCGATCACGACCCGCCAGTCCGGGCGGCGTCCGGAGCCGCGCTGCGGAAACCCGGGCCACGTGTAACCGACGCGGCGGGCGGCCATCATGCCCCAGCCCGCGGCGCACGAGCAGATGAGCAGGCCGAGCATGGCGACCACGGCACCGCCGTCGCCGAACTCGAAGGCCAGCGGGAAGGCGAACATCAGTGAGCCGGTCGCGGCCAGGCCCACGATGGGGGCGAGCTGCCAGATCCGCAGCCTGCGCTGGGGGCGCAGCTCGACCTCGACCTCGGGCCCGGCGGACATCTCGTCCGGCCCGGGGCCGTCGGCGGTCACGCCGTCAGGCGTCTCGTCGGGCCCGTCGGGGATCAGCCGATCCCCGTCCTGCCCGATGTCCTGCCCGGTGTCCTGCTGCGTGCCTTCTGTCGTGTCGCGAGGGCCGGCCTCCATCGCCACGCGCCCTCCCAACTCGGACTTCACTCGGTCGATCGAAGCTCGATGATGGCACGGCGTCAGAGGCCGCGATGACGGCCGGAGCGTCCCGATGCCATGACGTGATCAGGCTGTAACCGGTCGTTCGACCAACGCCAGCGCGAGCCGCGGAAGTTCTGTGACATCCGCCGCAGCCCCACTCAACCAGTGCACCCGCGGGTCGCGCCTGAACCACGAATCCTGCCGGCGCGCGAAGCGTTTGGTGGCGCGTACGGTCTCGGCGCGTGCCTCGTCCTCCGTGCACTCCCCGGCCTGCGCCGCGAGCACCTGCTGGTAGCCCAGCGCGCGGGAGGCCGTGCGCCCCTCGCGCAGGCCGCGCTCCGCCAGCGCGCGCACCTCGTCGACGAGGCCGGCCTCCCACATCCGGTCGACGCGGCGTGCGATGCGCTCGTCCAGCTCGGGGCGGGCCACGTCCACGCCGACCTGAACGGTGTCGTAGACGGAGTCGTGGCGCGGGAGGTTGGCGGTGAAGGGCTTCCCGGTGATCTCGATGACCTCGAGGGCGCGGACGATGCGGCGGCCGTTTCCGGGCAGGATCGCCTGGGCGGCCTCCGGGTCGGCCGCGGCCAGCCGCGCGTGCAGGGCGCCGGAGCCGCGCAGCGCGAGCTCCTCCTCCAGCCGCGCGCGCACCTCGGGGTCCGTGCCGGGGAAGTCCAGATGGTCGATCGCGCCGCGGACGTACAGCCCGGAACCGCCGACCAGGACGGGCCAGCGGCCCTCGGCGAGCAGCGCGTCGATCCGCGCGCGTGCGAGCCGCTGGTACTCGGCGACGCTGGCGGTGACGGTCACGTCCCACATGTCCAGGAGGTGGTGCGGGACCCCGCCGCGTTCCTCGGGCGTCAGTTTGGCGGTGCCGATGTCCATCCCCCTATAGAGCTGCATGGAGTCGGCGTTGACGACCTCGCCGCCGAGCCGCTCGGCGAGGAAGACGCCCAGATCGGACTTTCCTGCCGCGGTTGGCCCGACGACGGCGATGACCCGCGGGGCGGGAGCTGCACTACTCACCGCCCCAGTCTCGCAAACCCCGGCCCCTCTCCTCGAACGAGCTACGTGACGCCACGGGTCCGGGGTCGTTGCCTGTTGCGAGGTTCCGGCCGCCGGTTTTCGAGAGCCGGTGACCCGCGCGACGCAATGGGACGCACCGGGTAACGCGGAATTTCGCTCTCACGAGTACCGTATGGAGTGGATATGGGCGTTTTTGCACGGCTTTTTCGGAGGTCGAAGGCTGCTACGGAGGAGGCGTCAACCGCCGAGGTGACGGCCGACACCCGGACGGTCGAATCCGCGTCCGGAACGGCGGAGGAGGCGGAGCGGACCCCCGGGACCGATTCCACCGAGGCCGCCGACGCGGACGCGGCGGACGCGGCGGACGCGGCGGACGCCAGTGCCGCCACCGGTGCCGACGGGCGCGATGCCGGGGTGTCCGACGCCGGTCCTGCCGCGGCGGGTCGGCCCGCGGCTGATTCCCCCGCGACCGGCTCCTCGGACGCCGGGACCGGGGCGGAGGCGGAGGCGACCGCCGTGACCGCGAAAGCGGCCGACGGCGCGGGCACCGATGTCGAGATCCCGAAACAGCAGTCCGCGGAGCAGTCCGCCGACAGCGAGGCCGACGAGGGCGCCCGGAAGTAGACCGCCCGCGAGGGAAGGTGGACCAGTGGGTCTCCTGGACGATGTGAAGGCCAGGCTCGCCCCGGCCAAGGACAAGGTCTCTGACCTCGCACTGCAGCACGGGGACAAGATCGGTCAAGGTCTCGACAAGGCCGCCAGAGCGGTCGACGAGAGGACCAAGGGCAAGTACAGCGACAGGATCCGGACGGGCAGCGGCAAGGCCAAGGGTGCCGTGGACCGGCTCGCCCACAAGGAGAGGTCCGGGACGCACGACGGCACCGCCCACGGCACGGGAACAGGCGCCACGCCCGGCACGGGCACGGGCGCCACGCCCGGCACGGGTACGGGCGCCACGCCCGGCACGGGCGCCACGCCCGGTACGGGTCATCACGCCGCACCGGGGACGAGCCACCGGCCGACGCCGGGCACGAGCCGTGACACGAGTCCCGGGATGAGCGGGGGCGACATGTCGCCGCCCGACCCGCCGCCTCCCCCTCCGGCCCCCTGAGGGCGTCGAGGACACCTGGAGGCACCCGAGGCCCGGGAAGCGTCCGGAGGCGACGCGATCTGTCCGGCGAGGGCGCGCCGGCGGACGGCCGGGAGTCCGGACTCCCGGCCGTCCCCGCGCCGCCCTGGGTTCCCGGTCCGTCAGGTCCAGGTCGCGACCACGTACCCCACTCCGTAGGGGGCGTCCTCGTAGAGCAGCTCGCCCGAGAGGCCCGCTCCCTCGGCCGCACCCGCCAGGACCTGCCAGGCCGCCCGTCCCGACGCCTTGAGCTCGTAGGCCAGCCCGGCATCCAGCGCCTTCAGAGCGGCCACGTCGGCCGTGCCCAGCGCCCGGGTGGCCTCCGTGTCGAAACCGGCCGCGCGCTCGTCGAAGTACCCGGGCGCCTTGAGTGTCCGGCAGGCGCTGGCGTCGCCCATCACGAGAAGCGCCACACGGCCGGCCGCGGCGGCGATCTCCGCCCCCACCTGAACGCACCGCTCGGGCGCCAGCGGTTCGCCCACGCCGAGTCCTTCCACCGGGGCGTCGGACCAGTCCGCCCGCTGGAGCAGCCAGGCTCCGACCGCGAGCGACGGCGGCAGCGACCGTTCCGGTGACGCGGGTTCCGGCGCGCCGGCGCCCAGCCGCACGTCGAGGTCCACACCGAACGCGCGGAACGAACCGGGGGTGCCCTCGGGGTGCGCCCCTCGGGCCTCCTGCTCGGCGGGGCCCACGACGACGAGCCGGTCGGGGCGGGAGGCGGCGAGCACGCCCAGCGCGTCGGTGCACGCGGCGCGTGCGGCATCCAGTTCGGGTGCCGCGCCGGCGGCCACGTCGGGCACGAGCAGCGGCGGGCAGGGGCAGACTGCGGCGGCGACAAGCATGATCCGCAGCGTAACGCGCACCGCGCACGACGGTCAGCCGTGCGTCATCAGCACGCCGCCGGCGGACGGCCGGGGTCAGCCGCTCGCCGGCCGGGTCCGTCGCTCAGTCGCACCCGCAGCCGCTGCCCGTGGCCACCGGCAGCGGCTCGGGGGCGCCGATCCCCGGCAGTCCGAGCATCACGCCCGCCGGCTTGGCCGCCTCGGCGGCGTTGCGCTTCTCCCAGGCGTCTCCCGCCCGCGTGCGGCGTACGTCCAGGACGGCGCCCTCCGCGAGCAGGTGGTGCGGGGCCGCGTAGGTGATCTCGACGGTGACGACGTCGCCGGGACGGACCTCGGCGTCGGGCTTGGTGAAGTGCACGAGGCGGTTGTCCGGGGCGCGGCCGGACAGGCGGTGGGTGGCACCGTCCTTGCGGCCCTCACCCTCCGCGACCATCAGTTCGAAGGTGCGGCCGACCTGCTTCTTGTTCTCGTCCCAGGAGATCTCCTCCTGCAGGGCGACGAGACGCTCGTACCGCGCCTGGACGACCTCCTTGGGGATCTGGCCCTCCATGGTCGCCGCCGGGGTGCCGGGACGCTTGGAGTACTGGAACGTGAACGCCTGCGCGAAGCGGGCCTCGCGGACCACGTGGAGCGTCTGCTCGAAGTCCTCCTCGGTCTCGCCGGGGAAGCCCACGATGATGTCGGTGGTGATCGCCGCGTGCGGGATCGCCGACCGCACCTTCTCGATGATCCCCAGGTACCGCTCCTGCCGGTACGAGCGGCGCATCGCCTTGAGGACGGTGTCCGAGCCGGACTGCAGCGGCATGTGCAGCTGCGGCATCACGTTCGGCGTCTCGGCCATGGCCGCGATCACGTCGTCCGTGAAGTCGCGCGGGTGCGGCGAGGTGAACCGGACCCGCTCCAGGCCCTCGATCCCGCCGCAGGCGCGCAGCAGCTTGCTGAAGGCCTCGCGGTCGCCGATGTCGCTGCCGTAGGCGTTGACGTTCTGGCCGAGCAGCGTGATCTCGCTGACGCCCTCCCCGACCAGCGCCTCGATCTCGGCGAGGATGTCGCCGGTCCTGCGGTCCTTCTCCTTGCCGCGCAGCGCCGGGACGATGCAGAAGGTGCAGGTGTTGTTGCAGCCGACGGAGATCGAGACCCACGCCGCGTACGCGCTCTCGCGGCGGGTCGGCAGGGTCGAGGGGAACGCCTCCAGCGACTCGGCGATCTCGACCTGTGCCTCCTCCTGCACACGGGCGCGCTCCAGCAGGACCGGCAGCTTGCCGATGTTGTGCGTACCGAAGACGACGTCGACCCAGGGGGCCCGCCGCACGATGGTGTCGCGGTCCTTCTGGGCGAGGCAGCCGCCGACGGCGATCTGCATCCCGGGGCGCCTGGTCTTCATCGGGGCGAGCCGGCCGAGGTTGCCGTACAGCCGGTTGTCGGCGTTCTCCCGGACCGCGCAGGTGTTGAAGACGACGACGTCCGCGTCGCCGTCCGCGCCCTCGGGGGCACGGACGTACCCGGCGCCCTCGAGGAGCCCGGAGAGCCGTTCGGAGTCGTGGACGTTCATCTGGCACCCGTAGGTGCGCACTTCGTACGTCTTGGCTTCCGTACGGGGTTCCTGGACGTCCACTGCCTGGCTCCGGTCGCTGCTGCTCATGCGACAAGGGTAGGCGGTACCCGGAGTGCCATCCGTCCACACCTGTGGCTTCCCGCCCGGGAGCGGGCACCGGCGGCCTCGGCCTGGTCATCCGCCCGTCCGGCCTGGCAGGATCGCGCGCATGGTCCAGGCCCTCCCCCGAATCGGCAGGCGCCGCGCGCTACAGGCGGCCGCGGCCGCGTTCGTCGTGCTCGGGCTGCTGCTGTGGTGGCTGCTGCCGCTCGGGGAAAGCTCGCCGAGCGGCACGGTGACCCTCAGCACAGGCACGCGCAGCGGCGTCTACCAGCGCTACGGGGTGCTGCTGAAGCACGAGCTGGCGAAGGACATGCCCGACCTCGACGTACGGCTGCTGAGCAGCGAGGGGTCGCAGGAGAACGTGGAGCGGGTGGCCACCGGCAAGGCCGACTTCACCATCGCGGCGGCCGACGCCGTGGAGAAGTTCAAGCTGGAGGGCCGCCCCGGGGCGGATCAACTGCGCGGCTGCGCCCGGCTGTACGACGACTACGTCCAGGTGGTCGTCCCGCGTTCGTCGCCGGTGCGGTCGATCGAGGACCTGCGGGGCAGGACGGTGGCCGTGGGCCAGGCGGGTTCCGGGGTGCGGCTGATCGCCGACCGGATCCTGATGGCGGCCGGGCTCGACCCCGACAAGGACATCGAGCCGGTGTCCACCGGGATCTCCGAGATGCCGGCCGAGCTGGAGAACGGACGGATCGCCGCCTTCTTCTGGTCGGGGGGGCTGCCCACGGGGGCCGTCGCCGATCTCGCCGGGAACTTCCAGATCCGCCTGATCCCGCTCGGGGCCGGCCTCGTCGACAAGCTGCACCGGCAGGGCGGCATCTCGCGCTACTACCGGGCCGCCGACATGCCCGCCGACGCCTACCCGAGCGTCCAGCAGGGCGCGGCCATACCGACGGTGGCGGTGGCGAACCTCCTGGTCACCCGGGCCGACACCGACCCGACCCTCACCGAGCACTTCACGCGCACGGTGATCGACAGCCGGGACGGCATCGGGCACGAGGTGCACGCGGCCCAGCTGGTGGACCTGCGCACGGCGATCTTCACGGACCCGCTGAAGCTGCACCGGGGCGCCACGCGGTACTACCGGTCGGTCAAACCGTAGGACGTGCGACGGCGCGCGCGGCCGGCGCCCACCGGCCTCCGGGACCCGTCCGTCAGCCCGTCCGGGGCGGCCTCAGCCCGTACGGGGCAGCGTCAGCCCGTCCGGGGCAGCGTCACCGTGACCCGCAGACCGTGCGGCTCGTGGCGGGCGTACGAGATCGAACCGCCGCACGCCGCCAGCAGGGTCCGGGAGATGGACAGGCCCAGGCCCGACCCCTTGATGTTCTGGTGCCCGGCGCTGCGCCAGAAGCGGTCGCCGATGCGGGCCAGCTCCTCGTCGCCGAGTCCCGGGCCGCCGTCGGTGACGACGACCGTGGCCACCTCGCCGTTCGACGCCACGGTGACCTCGACGCCCTCTCCCGGGGGGGTGAACTTGAGCGCGTTGTCGATCACCGCGTCCAGGGCGCTGGACAGGGTGACGGGGTCGGCCCAGGCGGTGGTGGCCGGGCAGGTACCGGTCAGCCGGACGCCCTTGCTGTCGGCGACCGGCTCCCAGGAGGCGACGCGCTCCGCCGTGAGCTCGCCGATGTCGGTCAGCCGCAGATCCGCCTCGGCGTGCTCGGCCAGCGCCAGGTCGAGCAGGTCGTCGAGGACCTGGGCGAGGCGCTTGCCCTCGGTGCGGACCGAGGCGATCTCCTCATTGCCCTCGGGCAGTTCGAGAGCGAGCAGCTCGATGCGCAGCAGCAGCGCGGAGAGCGGGTTGCGCAGCTGGTGGGAGGCGTCGGCGACGAAGGCGCGCTGCTGCTCCAGGACGTCCTCGACGTTGTCCGCCATCTCGTTGAACGACCTCGCCAGCCGTCTGAGTTCCGGAGGGCCGCCGGCGGCCGCGACGCGTGACTTCAGGCGTCCGGTGGCGATGTCGTGCGTGGTGGCGTCGAGGATCCGGACGGGCTTGAGGACCCAGCCCGTGAGGCGCAGCGCGGCTCCCAGGGCGAGCAGCATCGCGGCGACCTCACCGGCGCCGATGAGCAGCCAGCCGTGCAGGGTCTTGGACCGCATCTGTCCGGTGGGCGAGTCGGTGACGACCACGGCGACGACGTCGCCGTCCCGGATGACCGGGGAGGCGACGACGAGCCGGTTGCGCTGCCAGGGCCAGACCTGCTTGGGGTCGTGGCTGCGGCGCCCCAGAAGCGCCTCGTTGTAGGCGTCGCGCCCCTCGCCCTCCTCGGGCAGGTACCAGGTCTGCGGCGCGTGGGCCATCGGGTGGTCGTCGCGGTAGAAGACGCCGGCGCGGATGCCGTACGCCTCGTAGTACGTCTCGAGTTCCGTGCGCAGCGTCTCACCGCGCTCGTCCACGGACGCGACGCGGGAGCCGGAGGGCCGGTCGGTGACGTACTGGGCGAGGGACGCGAAGCGCGCCGTGTCGTCGATGCGGTCGACGACCACCCGCTGCTGCTGGGCGGCGGCCACGCTCGCGGCGAGCGGGACGCCGAGGGCCAGGAGTACGGCTGCCATCAGGACGATGAGCAGCGGGAGGAGCCGTGTGCGCACCCGGGCCCGCTACGCCTGGGGGGCGACGAGCCGGTACCCGACGCCCCGGACTGTCTCGATCAGCGCGGGCATGCGCAGCTTGGAGCGCAGGGAGGCGACGTGCACTTCGAGGGTGCGTCCGGTCCCCTCCCAACTGGTGCGCCACACCTCGCTGATGATCTGTTCCCGGCGGAAGACGACGCCGGGGCGCTGGGCCAGCAGGGCGAGCAGGTCGAATTCCTTGCGGGTGAGCTGGACGGCGGATCCGTCCACGCTGACCTGGCGGGTGGGCAGCTCGATGTGGACGGCCCCGAGGCGCAGGGCGCTCCCGCCGGGCGCCGCCGGGTCGTCGTGGGCGGTGCGCCGGCTGACTGCGTGGATACGGGCCAGCAGCTCACCGGTGTCGTACGGCTTCACGACGTAGTCGTCGGCGCCGAGGTTGAGGCCGTGGATGCGGGACCGTACGTCGGCGCGTGCGGTGACCATGATCACCGGGGTGCTGGTGCGCTTGCGGATCTTGCCGCAGACCTCGTAGCCGTCCTGGTCGGGCAGGCCGAGGTCGAGCAGGACGACGCCGAAGCCGTCGCCCTCCGGGACCAGTGCCCGCAGGGCCTCCTCGCCGCTGCGGGCGTGCGTGACGTCGAAGCCGTGCCGCGCCAGGATCGCCGACAGGGCGGCGGCGACGTGGTTGTCGTCCTCGACGAGGAGCAGTCTCATTCCGGCCCCCTCAAGTTCATCGGTCGTTCGGTACGGTCTCTTACATCGCGGGCACGCGCGCGTGCATCATGGCAGTGACTCCGATGGATGAGGACGGCGTCAAGAGCGGGCGGGTTCCGCCCGGCTACCGTTACCCAGCCGGTACGCGCGGTGCGTCGCCCACTACGCGCCGTGGCCGACTGCTACCAGATCGTTATCCTCAATTTCCCCTCAGATGTAATGACGCTGGTCGTCGCGGGTTACTACTGTCCTCCGAAACCGAGGAGGACGGAGCCATAGAGCGATGACCGAAGTATCGGTGGCCAAGGATGCCGCGGCCGCGACCGACGAACTGGTCGTCCTGAAGAGCGTCAACAAGCATTTCGGCGCGTTGCACGTGCTCCAGGACATCGACCTGACGATCGCCCGTGGCGAAGTCGTCGTGGTCATCGGACCCTCGGGGTCCGGGAAGTCCACCCTGTGCCGCACGATCAACCGTCTGGAGACGATCGACTCGGGCGACATCACGATCGACGGCAGGCCGCTCCCCCTGGAAGGCAAGGCACTGGCGCGGCTGCGGGCCGACGTCGGGATGGTCTTCCAGTCCTTCAACCTCTTCGCGCACAAGACGGTGCTCGAGAACGTGATGCTGGGCCAGATCAAGGTCCGCAAGGCCGACAAGAAGGCCGCCGAGACGAAGGCCCGCGAGCTGCTCGACCGGGTCGGCGTGGGCACGCAGGCGGACAAGTACCCCGCGCAGCTCTCGGGCGGTCAGCAGCAGCGCGTCGCGATCGCGCGCGCGCTGGCCATGGACCCGAAGGTCATGCTCTTCGACGAGCCGACCTCGGCGCTCGACCCCGAGATGATCAACGAGGTGCTGGAGGTCATGCAGCAGCTCGCTCGAGACGGTATGACCATGATCGTCGTCACCCATGAGATGGGCTTCGCCCGTTCGGCTGCGAACCGGGTGGTTTTCATGGCGGACGGCCGGATCGTCGAAGAGGCTGTGCCGGATCAGTTCTTCAGCAATCCCCGCAGTGACCGGGCCAAGGACTTCCTGTCGAAGATCCTGCACCACTGACGGCCCCCTCTCCGCCACTGACGGCCCGCATCTCTTCATCACGCAAAGGATGTTCACCATGAAGCTCCGCAAGGTCACCGCCGCCTCGGCCGCCGTACTCGCCCTCGCCGTCACCGCGACCGCGTGTGGCTCCGACGACAAGGACGACAGTGGTTCGTCGGGCGGCGGCAAGAAGATCACCATCGGCATCAAGTTCGACCAGCCGGGCATCGGTCAGAAGACCCCGGACGGCTACTCCGGCTTCGATGTCGACGTCGCGACCTACGTCGCCAAGCAGCTCGGTTACAAGGCGGACCAGATCGAGTGGAAGGAGGCGAAGAGCGCCGACCGCGAGACCATGCTCCAGCGCGGTGACGTCGACTTCATCGCCGCGTCCTACTCGATCACCCCCGAGCGCGAGGCCAAGGTCGACTTCGCCGGCCCGTACCTGCTCGCGCACCAGGACGTCCTCGTCCGCGCCGACGACAGCTCGATCAAGTCCCCGAAGGACCTGAACAGCAAGAAGCTGTGCTCGGTGACGGGTTCGACCTCGGCGCAGAACGTGAAGGACAAGCTGGCCCCCAAGGCGCAGCTGCAGAAGCTCCCGACGTACTCGGCGTGCCTGACCGGTCTGCAGAACAAGGCCATCGACGCCCTGACGACGGACGACTCGATCCTCGCCGGCTACGCCGCGCAGGACACCTTCAAGGGCAAGTTCAAGCTCGGCGGTTTCAAGATGACCAACGAGAACTACGGCATCGGCGTCAAGAAGGGCAGCGACCTCAAGGCGAAGATCAACACCGCCCTGGAGAAGATGGTCGCCGACAAGGCCTGGGACAAGGCCGTGAAGGACAACTTCGGCCCGGCCAACTACAAGAACGAGCCCGCTCCGAAGATCGGCAACGTCGTCAGCTGATGCAGGGCCAGGTGGTGCGCCGTCCCACGGCGGCGCACCCGGGCATCGACACACGCGGAAGCGCGGGAGATCGTGTTCGACTTTCTTGAAGGTTACGACCTACTGGGAGCGTTCTGGGTGACGGTGAAACTCACCGTCTTCTCGGGCGTCGGCTCCCTGGTCTGGGGAACCCTGCTGGCCGCCATGCGGGTCGGCCCAGTGCCTCTCATGCGCGGCTTCGGGACCGCCTACGTGAACATCGTGCGAAACATCCCGCTGACCGTGATCATCCTGTTCGCGTCGCTGGGTCTGAACCAGACCCTGGGTGTCTCCCTCGGCGCCAGCACGTTCGACGCCATCAACTTCCGGCTCGCCGTGCTGGGTCTGATCGCCTACACCTCGGCCTTCGTCTGCGAGGCACTGCGGTCCGGCATCAACACGGTGCCCGTGGGCCAGGCGGAGGCGGCGCGCGCCATCGGCCTCAACTTCACCCAGGTCCTGAAGCTGATCGTGCTCCCGCAGGCATTCCGCTCCGTGGTCGGCCCGCTGACGAACGTACTGATCGCGCTGACGAAGAACACCACGGTGGCCGCCGCGATCGGCGTCGCCGAGGCGGCCGCGCTGATGAAGGACATGATCGAGAATGAGGCGCAGCTCCTGCTGATCTCCGCGGTCTTCGCCTTCGGATTCGTGTGTCTGACGCTGCCGACCGGCCTGATCCTGGGCTGGGTGGGCAAGAAGGTGGCGGTGAAGCGATGAGCTCCGTTCTCTACGACGCCCAGGGCCCGAGCGCCAAGCGGCGCAACATCCTGTACTCGGTCGTCTTCCTGGTCGCCGTCGCCGCGGTGCTGTGGTGGGTGTTCGACGAGCTGAACGACAAGGACCAGCTCGCCTGGGCGAAGTGGAAGCCGTTCGTCACGTCGGAGGCCTGGACCACGTACCTCTTGCCGGGTCTGCAGAACACGCTGAAGGCCGCGGCTCTCGCCATGGTCATCGCGCTACCGCTCGGCGCGCTCTTCGGTATCGCCCGGCTCTCGGACCACCGCTGGATCCGGGTTCCGGCGGGTGTCGTGGTCGAGTTCTTCAGGGCCATTCCGGTACTGATCCTGATGATCTTCGGTATCGCCCTGTACTCCGAGTACACGAACGTCAGTTCGGACGACCGTCCGCTGTACGCCGTCGTCACCGGACTCGTGCTCTACAATTCCTCGGTCCTCGCGGAGATCGTCCGGGCCGGCATCCTGTCGCTTCCCAAGGGTCAGTCCGAGGCCGCCATGGCGGTCGGCCTGCGCAAGAACCAGGTCATGCGGTTCATCCTGCTGCCGCAGGCGGTCACCGCGATGCTCCCGGCGATCGTGAGCCAGCTCGTCGTGATCGTGAAGGACACCGCACTCGGCGGCGCGGTGCTCACCTTCTCCGAACTGCTCGCGTCGGTCAGCTCGATGAGCGCGTACTACGGCGCGAACACGATCGCCAGCTTCACGGTCGTGGCCCTGATCTACATCGCGCTGAACTTCTCCCTCACCTCGTTCGCGAGCTGGCTGGAGGGACGGCTGCGCCGCGGCAAGAAGTCCACCGGCGCGGTCGTGGGCGCCGACGCGGTCGACGAGCTCTCGGCGCCCGGCGAGCACACGGACGTCACCAAGGGACCCTGACACCCTGCCGGCACGGTGGCCGGCTCGCGGGACCGACGAGAAGTGCGTCGACGGAGGCAGTGGCGTGTTCGCCACTGCCTCCGTCGCTTGACGCAAGCACCGGCAGTAGGTTGCATACGTTCTGTGATCGTGCACCCCGCTCCGACTGCCTGTTCCCGAACATTCGTCAGCAGTACACCGCTCCAGGCAGGGAGCGCCGCGCCGTGGACCCGGTGATCATCGTCGGAGCGGGGCCCGTGGGGCTCACGCTCGCCCTCGCGCTCGCGCGTCAGGACGTGCCCTCCGTGCTGCTCGACGAAGGGCCGGGCAAGGACGAGCAGAGGCTCGCGCGGACGGTGGTGCTGCGTGAGGACACCGCGGCGCTCCTGGAGCGGCTGACCGGGTCCCCGCTGTCCGAGGCCGGCTTCCGCTGGGCCGGATGGCGGTCGATGCGGCGCAAGCAGGTGACGCGCGAGATCACGTTCGGCCCCGACGGCCCGGCGGCCCCGCTGCACATCGCCCAGCACGTGCTGACCGCGGCCCTGCGCCTGGCCCTCGCGGAGGAGCCGCTCGTCGAGGTCGCCGTGGGCAGCCGACTCGACGCCATCGAGCAGGAGACCTCGGGCGTCACCGCGCACACCCGCGGCCCCACGGGCACCTGGTGGCGCGGCAGCTACCTCGTCGGCTGCGACGGGCCGCGCTCCACCGTGCGCAAACTGCAGGACATCCGTTTCCCCGGCCGCACCGCCGTCGAGCGGCACGCCGTGGCGACGCTGCGCACGGAACTACCGTGGTCCGGCGAGGCGTTGTACCACCGGACGCCGCCGTGGCGCACATCGGTGCCCTCGGCCGGCGAGGTGACCGCGCGCCCGTTCGCCGACGACGTGTGGCGGCTGGACTGGCTGCTGCCGCCGGGCAAGGACCTCGTCACACCCGACCTGCTCGTGGCCCACATCCGGGAGACCCTCGCGGGCTGGAGCGGCGGCTCCACACCCCCGTACGAGTTGCTCGACACCGGAGTCCACGCCGTCCACCACCGCCTCGCCCGCCGGTGGCGGTCCGGCCGGGTCTTCCTCGCCGGGGACGCCGCACACCTGCTCGGGGCGCTCGGCACACAGGGACTGGACGAGGGCCTGAGGGACGCCGACAACCTCGCCTGGAAACTGGCGCTGAGCTGGCATCACGGGCCGCGTGACACCCTGCTGGACAGCTACCAGTCCGAGCGGCGCTCGATCGTCGCCGCCCGGTTGCGCGCCGCCGACCAGGCACTGCCGCTCCTGCGCGGCGGCGGAGGGCTGCGCTCGTACGTCCTGCCCGGCGCGGGCCGGGGTCAGGACGCCCTGCTCACGGACGGTCACCTCGGGCAGGGCGCGGTGGGTGCGCCGGGGGCGTACGCCGACTCGCCGCTGATGCCTCCGCTCGCCGGAACGGAGGCCGAGGTCGACACGGCTCCGGGCGCCCAGGTCGTCGATGTACGGGTGACCGCCGAGGACGGCTCCTTCGTCAGGCTCCGGGAGCGGCTGGGGCGCGGAGCTCTGCTGGTGGTGCTGATCGCGCCGGGCACGGGGGTGTGGGAGCGCAAGCACTGGGTGTCGGCCGGGATCATGCCCCGGCTCGCGGCCGCCGTGACCGCGCTGCCGCATCCCGCCGAACTGCTGGTCGCCGAGAGCTATCCGGGCGCGGCCCCGCACACCGTCCTGCTCGTACGGCCGGACGGTCACCTCGTGACCGCGCTCAGCGGTGTGCGCCCGGCGGCGCTGTACGCGGCGGCCGAGGCGACGCTGGGCGGGCCGGCGGGGGGCGGGGACGAGACCGCGAGCGGTGACGGTGGCGACGGCGGGAGCCGGACAGGCGTGGGAGCGGGGGCGGAGACCGCGGCACGTCGCTAGCCGCTGCCGGCCACCGGCTTCCGGCTTCCGCGCGACCGGCCGGCCGGTGAGACGGCACGGTCGGTGAGACGGCCCCGTCCGTGCGATGGATCAGTCGGTGAGACGGCCCCGTCCGTGCGATGGATCAGTCGGTGAGACGGTCCGGCCTGCGCGATGGTCCGGTCTGCGCGACGGCCAGGTCGAGTTGACCCCCTGGAACCGTCGTGGTTCACTCCGGATCGTGACCGACACCTGTGTGCGCCTGTGGCGGAGGGTCCATATGGACCTGGTCCGCTATGCGGGCTGCGTGTGTCGTCCGTCCCGCTGATTCGCATCCCCTCTTCCTCGCGCGGCTCCCTTCCGTGAGCCCGCGCGCCCACGCGAACGCCCAGGACGGTCACCCGTGTCCCTGTCACCCTCTGTCTCCGCGCCTGCCCACTCGCCCACGCAGGCCGAACTGCTCGACTTCGCGCGCCGTACGGCCGCCGACTCCGCACTGATCGCCTCCCTGCCGCTCGACCCGGAGGGCCGTACCTGGGTCCGTCTCGACGGCCCGGGAGCCAGCGAGGCCTGGCTGATCGGCTGGCCGCCCGGCACCGGGACGGGCTGGCACGACCACGCCGACTCGGTCGGCGCGTTCGTCACCGCGTCGGGCGCGCTGAAGGAGAACGCGCTCGCCGCCCGCCTGCCCTCCGACGGCTGGAAGACCCTCGAACTCAGCGAAGGCGTCGACCGGGAACGGCGGCTGACGGCCGGCCAGGGGCGGTCCTTCGGCCCTCACCATGTGCACGAGGTGCTCAACGAGGCCACCGAAGAGTACGCGGTCTCCGTCCACGCCTACTATCCGCCCCTGCCCCGCATCCGCCGCTACAGCCGGACCGGGCAGGTGCTGCGGCTGGAGCAGGTCGAACGACCGGAGGACTGGCAGTGAGCGCACACCCCGAACGCCCGGTGGGCATCGACGAGTTGCTGGAACGGGTACGTGAGGGCCTGGACCGCGTGACGGCCGAGGAGGCGCACGACGCGGCGCGGGCGGGCGAGGCGCTCCTGGTCGACATCCGGTACGCGAAGCTGCGCGACAAGGACGGCCTGATCCCCGGCGCGCTCGTCGTCGAACGCAACGAACTGGAGTGGCGGCTCGACCCCTGGGGCAGCCACCGCGCCCCGGAGGCCACCAGCCACGACCTGCGGGTGGTGATGATCTGCAACGAGGGGTACGCGTCCAGTCTGGCGGCCGCGTCCCTGCGTCAACTGGGGCTGCGCCGTGCGACGGATCTGGTCGGCGGCTTCCAGGCCTGGAGGGCGGCCGGACTCCCGGTGGCAGCGGCACCGCCGGCATGATCTGGCGGCATGACGTCGAAGAGCTGATCGAAGACCTGACGCCCCCGGTCGTGCGAGGGCGCCCGCCCGCCGGTCAGAACGGGTCGCTCCCGAGGTCGTCGGTGTCCTCGCCCTCCTCCTCCAGCGCCTGTCGCACCAGTCGGAGGGCCATGCCCTCGGAGTAGCCCTTGCGGGCGAGCATGCCCGCGAGGCGCCTGATCCGCTTGTCACGGTCCAGCCCCCGGGTGGAGCGCAGCTTGCGCGCGACGAGCTCGCGCGCGGTCGTCTCCTCCTGCTCCGAGTCGAGCTGTCCGACGGCCTCGTCGATCAGCGTCGGGTCCACGCCCTTGGTCCGCAGCTCCCGGGCGAGCGCCCTCCTGGCCAGGCCCCTGCCGTGGTGCCGGGACTCCACCCAGGCCTCCGCGAAGGCGCTGTCGTTGATGAGGCCGACCTCCTCGAACCGCGACAGCACCTCGTCCGCCACGTCGTCGGGGATCTCACGCTTGCGCAACGCGTCCGCGAGCTGCTTGCGCGTGCGCGGGGTCCCGGTGAGCAGGCGCAGGCATATCGCCCTCGCCCGCTCACCCGGGTCCCCCGGAGACTCCCCCTTCCCGGCCCTCGACGGGAAAGGGGGACCTGGGTCCTGTGGGCCGTCGGACGGATCACCGAAACCGCGACGGCCACGGCCTCTGCGGCGGCCGCGCGCGCCGTCGTGCGGCATCGCCTCGTCCGGAGCCCCGCTGTGGCGCGAGTCGCCCTCTCCCCCGTGCCCCTTCCCCCCGGAGGGAACGGGGTCGGCGTACTCGGCCCAGTCGGTTCGCCGTGTCACCGGCTAGCTCTTGGCCGCCGCGGCCTTGGACTTGGTGGTCTTGGCCGCCGGCGCGGGCACCGCCTTCGCGGCCGCGTCCGCAGTGCCCGGGACCGCCGCGTCCGCGCCCGGCTCGGTGGAGGGCTCCTCCGGCTTCACGCCGACACCCAGCTTCTCCTTGATCTTCTTCTCGATCTCGTTGGCCAGGTCGGGGTTGTCCTTGAGGAAGTTGCGCGCGTTCTCCTTGCCCTGGCCGAGCTGGTCGCCCTCGTACGTGTACCAGGCACCGGCCTTGCGCACGAAGCCGTTCTCCACGCCCATGTCGATCAGGCCGCCCTCGCGGCTGATGCCCTGGCCGTAGAGGATGTCGAACTCGGCCTGCTTGAAGGGCGGGGCGACCTTGTTCTTGACGACCTTGACGCGGGTGCGGTTGCCCACGGCGTCCGTACCGTCCTTCAGCGTCTCGATACGCCGGATGTCGAGCCGCACCGAGGCGTAGAACTTCAGCGCACGGCCACCGGTCGTTGTCTCCGGGGAGCCGAACATCACACCGATCTTCTCGCGCAGCTGGTTGATGAAGATCGCCGTGGTCTTGGACTGGTTGAGCGCGCTGGTGATCTTCCGGAGGGCCTGGCTCATCAGCCGCGCCTGGAGACCCACGTGCGAGTCGCCCATCTCGCCCTCGATCTCCGCGCGCGGCACCAGGGCGGCGACGGAGTCGATGACGATCAGGTCGAGGGCACCGGAGCGGACCAGCATGTCCACGATCTCCAGGGCCTGCTCGCCGTTGTCCGGCTGGGACAGGATCAGGTTGTCGATGTCGACGCCGAGCTTCTTCGCGTACTCGGGGTCGAGGGCGTGCTCGGCGTCCACGAAGGCCACCTGACCGCCCGCCTTCTGGGCGTTCGCCACAGCGTGCAGCGTCAGGGTGGTCTTACCGGAGGACTCCGGCCCGTACACCTCCACGACACGGCCGCGCGGCAGGCCGCCGACGCCGAGCGCCACGTCGAGCGCGGTGGACCCGGTGGGGATGACCTCGATGGGTTCGTTCGGCCGCTCGCCCAGGCGCATGACGGCGCCCTTGCCGAATTGCCGTTCAATCTGTGCGAGCGCGGCGTCGAGCGCCTTCTCGCGGTCGGTTCCTGCCATGGGTTCCACCCGATTTGCTTGAGTCGATCGCTTCACGTCAAAGACGCTAACGCCTGCCACTGACAATGCGCCCCGACGGCCGTCCTGCCTGTGGATAACTCGGGACACTTCACCGTGAAAACCCCTGTCGGGAGCCCTGTCGGCATCTCCATAAGAATGGATGTTCGATTTTGGTGTCAAGCGCGCCACGTGCCTCCCCCCGCACGAAACGCATCGGTCACCGGATCACCGCGGCACCACCGGATCACTGCGGCACCACCGCCCCGACCGCCCCACCGCCACCGGGCCGCTACTCCGCGCGTCGTAATACGGAAGCCTCCGGCCGTACGACGACCGCGTACCCCGGAAGGCCGGAAGCTGGCCCCATGAAGAGCCGTCCAGGAACCCGGCCCCGGAACCCCGCCGTCGCCCCCGCCACCATCGCCTCCTCGACAGCCCCCGCGCCCGCTGCGGCCGCTTCCCTCGCCGAGCGTCTCTGCCACGCGACCGGCGCCGCGCTCGTCGTGTCGGGTCTGTTCCACCTCACGGTGTTCGCCGTCGACGGCGGCCCCTGGTACGGGCCCGTCTCCTGGCGCAAGCCCGTCACGTTCGGGCTCTCCTTCGGGCTGACGCTGATGGCGATCACCTGGGTGACCTCGTATCTGCGGGTGGCGCCCCGGCTGCGCACGACACTGCTCGCCGTGTTCGCCGCCGACTGCGTGGTGGAGGCCGGCGGGATCACCCTCCAGGCGTGGCGGCGGGTGCCCTCGCACCTCAACATGGAGACCGGGTTCGACAGCGCGGTGTCCATGACCCTCGCGGTCGGCGGCGGTGTGCTCGTGGCCGTGCTCACCGTCTTCGCGCTCGTATCGTTCCGGCACCGGCCCTCGGGCCCCGCCGGGATGCCGCTCGCGGTGCGCTCCGGTTTCGCCCTCCTTCTCGTGGCCCTGCTCTCGGGGGCCGCGATGATCGCCCGGGGCGTGTACCTCACACGGACCGGTCACCAGAGCATGGCGTACCACTCGACGGAGCCGCTCAAGCCGCTCCACGGAGTGAGCCTGCACGCCGTCCTGGTGCTGCCCGCGCTGGCCTGGCTGCTGTCCCGGACGCCGTGGAGCGAGGCGGTCCGCCGACGGATCGTGGGGCTCGCGGTCGGCTGCTACGCGGCGGCGGTCGCCGCCGCCGGTGTGTCGGCGGTCCTCACCTATTGAACCCGCGGACCCCACCGACGCCAGCCGAATCCGAGGACGCCGACCGAATCCACCGACGCCCGCCGGGCCGGTCCCAGCGGCCGCTACGGGGAACCGTCCTCCGAGCCGGGTCCCCGCCCCGTGTCCGTACGCGTGTCCGCGTCCGTGCGCTCCGAGTCCGGGCGCTCCCCCCGCCGCCTCAGCCGCAGGCGCCGCACCCCTCGCACGACCGTGCCCGCGCCTCGGCCCCGGTGCCCGTGCACCCGCGGGTCGTCCGTGACGTCGTACCGCTTCACGTACGCGCCGAGGAAGGCCTGCAGCGTGGCGATCGCGGGGATGGCGATCAGGGCGCCGAGAGCACCGAGGAGGGCGGTGCCGGCGATGACCGACCCGAAGGCCACCGCGGGATGGATGTCCACGGTCTTGGAGGTCAGCTTGGGCTGCAGCACGTAGTTCTCGAACTGCTGGTAGATGACGACGAAGATCAGCACCCACAGCGCGTACCAGGGGTTGACGGTGAAGGCGATCAGCATCGGCAGGGCGCCGGCGAGATAGGTGCCGATGGTGGGGATGAACTGCGAGACCAGGCCGACCCAGACGGCCAGCACCGGCGCGTAGGGCACGTCGAGCAGCGCGAGCAGGACGTAGTGCGCGACGCCGGAGATCAGGGCCATCAAACCGCGCGAGTACAGATAGCCGCCGGTCTTGTTGACGGCGATCTCCCAGGCGCGCAGCACCTCGGCCTGCCGGGCGGGCGGCAGCACGGAGCACAGGGCACGCCTCAGCCGGGGCCCGTCGGCGGCGAAGTAGAACGAGAACAGCGCGATCGTCAGCATCTGGAAGAGCCCGCCCAGGACCTGCGCGGAGACGTCCAGGACGCCGGTGGCGCTGTTCTGCACGTATTTGCGGAGCCAGTCGGAGTGGAGCAGGCCCTCCTGGATGTCCACGCGTCTCAGCTCGGTGTGGAAGGTCGTGTTGATCCAGTTGATGACCGAGTCGAGGTAGTCGGGGAACCCCTCGACCATTCTGACGATCTGACCGGCGAGCATGGAACCGAGCAACGTCACGAACCCGGCCGCCACGACCGTGGCCCCGAGGAAGACGAGAGCGGTGGCGAGCCCCCTGCGTATGCCGTGAGAGGCCATCCAGCTCACCGCCGGCTCGATGGCGAGCGCCAGGAAGAACGCGATGAGGATGTTGATCAGCAGGCCGGTGAGCTGGTGGAACGCCCAGCTGCCGAGCTGGAAGACGGCGATGAGCGCGAGGGCGAGCACCATGGCGCGCGGCAGCCAGCGCGGCATGCGGCCGCCCTGCCCGACGGCGTCCCCGGCCGGGGGCGGGGTGGGCGGCGTCGTGCCGGAGGAAGGTGTCTGCTGGACGGCCTGGGCCGTCTCGTCTGTCGGTGCCACGGTGCAAGTCTCGCCCACGCGGCCGACAATCGGTCACGCCTGTCCGGCGCAACGGCCCGCGGAACGGCCCGCGCGCCTCACAAAGCGGCCCACCGAGCTGCCTCACGCCTCATGAATCGGCCGTCAGTGGGCTTCACGCCCCCGAACCAGTCCTCGCTCTCCCGAACAAGGCCGCTCAGCGGTTCTCGCTCGCCCGAACCGGTCCGGTCAGCGGTTCTCGTAAGGGACGTTCATGGACGTGCAGACCACGCGCCACACGTCCTTGGCCTCCCAGCCGGCCTCCAGCGCCTGGTGGACCGTGCGCCCGCCCAGCTCCGTCATCACATGATCGCGCGCGAAGGTGTCGGCGTACGCCGCACCGAAGTGCTCCGCCATCCGCTCCCAGAAAACCGTCAACCGCATGACCCCAGTATCCCGCCCTGAGGGGTGGGCCCTGGCCGGGCGTACCTGCGGAGGGCGCTTTCCCCCTACGGTCTGACGCATGGCCGACTCAGGAACAGCAACCCCACCCGCCCCGACGTCCCGCACGCCTCTCGCGCGCGCGGAGCACTTCGTGTGGCTCACCGCGCGCGTGCTGGAGCAGCGCCGCTTCGCCCACCACTTCCTGGACGGCGACGCCGACGCCGTGGAGACGGCGCTGGCCGCCTACCGCAACGCGGACGACGGCTACGGTCACGCGCTCGAACCCGACCTGCGCGGCCCGGTGAGCCAGCCGCTGCACACCGGGCACGCGCTGCGCGTCCTGGACTCCATCGGGCGCTGCGGCGGACAGCGCGTGGACCGCGTGTGCCGCTGGCTGACCGCCGTGTCGACCCCCCAGGGCGCCCTGCCGGCGATCCTTCCGGCCCAGCGCGGCTATCCGGCGGCCCCCTTCATTCCCGTCGTCGACGATCCGCCCGGCGAACTCCTCGCCACCGGGCCCGTGGTGGGCATGCTGCACCGCAACGAGGTGTGGCACGCCTGGCTGTTCCGGGCCACCGACTTCTGCTGGCAGGCGGTCGACTCCCTGGAGAAGTCCCACCCGTACGAGATCGAGGCCGCCGTGGCCTTCCTGGACTCCGCCCCCGACCGTCCACGCGCGGAGGCCGCGGCCGACCGGCTGGGCCGGATGGTGCGCGAACACGGGCTCGCCGTTCTGGATCCCGGGCGTCAGGACGCGTGCCCGGTCGCGCCCGGATACGCGCCGGGCGAGCACCACTTCCCCTACGACTACGCCCGCACTCCCGACTCGCTCGCGCGCGCGTGGTTCACGGACGAGGAGATGTCGCGTTCGCTGGACTTCCTCGCGGCCGAGCAGCGGGAGGACGGCGGCTGGCCGATCCGCTGGCGTCCGTGGGCGCCGGGCACCGCCCTGGAGTGCCGCCCGATCGTGACCATCGAGGCGCTGCGCACCCTGCGGTCGTACGGGCGGTCCGTCGGCTGACGCCGGGACGCGCCGGTGGTGTGGGTGCCGTCCCTCCCGGAGGTCAGCCCGTCGCGGCGCGCGCCCCCGCCGTCACCACGACGGCCGCCCCGACGACGACGAGGAACGGAGCCCGCAGCAGGAGGGCGACAGCGGCCGCGGCGAGTCCCGCGGCCTTCGCGTCGACGACCAGCCGGTACCCGTCGGCGAAGGTCTGCTGGGCCGTGAGCGCGGCGAGCAGGGCCACCGGCAGCAGGGCCGCGAGACGTCTGACGACCGGCCTCTCCAGGGCGCCCGCGGGGACGAGCAGTCCGATGAGCTTGACGGCGTAGCAGCCGACCGCGGTCACGCCGATCGCGATCCAGACGTTCATCGGTCCTCCCCCGGTGCGTCCTGGCCGGTCCCGGCACGGCGCCGGCCCTCCACGTACAGGACGGCCGGCGCCGCCAGCGCGGCCACCAGCACGGGTACGCCCGCGGGCAGGACCGGCAGCAGGCCGAGTCCCAGGACGACGGCGGCGCCCGCCACCGCGCGTTCGGTGGTGGTCCTCAGCATCGGCGCGAGCAGGGCGAGGAAGACGGCGGGGCCGGCCGCGTCCAGGCCCCAGGCGTCGGTGTCGCCGATGGCCTCGGCGCCGGCCGCGCCCAGCAGCGTGGTGATGTTCCACAGCACGTACAGGGTGAGCCCGGTGACGGTGAAGCCGAGACGGGTGGCGCGGCGGGTGGGCTGGGCGAGCGCGACGGCCGTGGTCTCGTCGATGACCCACTGCGCGGCGAACGGGCGCACCGCGCGCGGGAGGGCGAGCAACTGCGACAGGCGGAGTCCGTAGAACGCGTTGCGCACCCCCAGGAAGAAGGCTCCGGCGGCCGCGGTGAACGGGTTGCCCCCGGCCGCGAGCGCGCCCACCAGCGCGAACTGGGAGGCGCCGGTGAACACCAGGAGGCTCAGCGCGCAGGTCTGGAGCAGTGTGAGGCCACTGCCCGCCGAGGTCACTCCGAAGGCGAAACCGGAGAGCCCGACGGCCACCCCGACTCCGAGGGCGTCCCGGACGACGGCCGAGTCGGGTTTTGGGCGGCCTTCGGTGTCCAGGGCCGCGCGTGCTGTCTCTTGTGCCACGTCCCCGACGGTACGAGAGGCCCGGCCCCGTCGTCTTGTACGTTCTTGCGCTCCCGCTGGTAGGCGCCCGGTGGCACGCCGACGATGCGGGCGAAGTGGCGGTTGAGGTGGGGCTGGTCGGTGAAGCCGACGGCGACGGCGGCCCGGGACGGTGGGGTGCCGGCGTCCAGGAGGGCCCGCGCCCGGCGCACCCGGGCGTCGGTCAGCCAGGTGTGGGGCGGCATCCCGTAGGCGTCACGGAAGGCACGCAGCAGGGCGAAGGGGCCGGTGCCGAGGTCGGCGGCGAGCCGCTCCAGCGTGGGCGGCTCGGCCATCCGCTCCTCCAGCACGGCACGCGCGCGTGCCGCCACCTTGGCTCCCGCCGTGTGCACGGGGCGCTGGGGCAGCGGCCCGCCGTTCAGTCTCAGCAGGCGGGTCACCGCGACCCGCAGCAGGGTGTCGGCGGCCAGTCCGTTGCCCTCGTCGGCGGCTCGGAGCACCTGGTGGACGAGGCCCACCGCGTACGGATCGTCGAGCACCGGGCTGGTGAATCCGGGGGTGCCGCGGATGCCGGTGGTCTCGGCGGCTATCTCGGCGACCAGGCCGGGCGTCGGGTAGACCGCGCCGTACCGCCAGCCCTCGGGGACGCCCGCACGCCCTGTGTGCGGGGTGTCCGGGTTGACCAGCGCCAGGGTTCCGGGACCCGCGTACTGGTCGGCGCCGCCGTGGTGGAAGACCTCCACGCCGTCGGCGATCGCGGCGATGACGAAGTTCTCGTGGGTGTGCCGTACGAATTTCTTCTCGACGTAGCGGGCGCGCAGCAGGTCGACACCGGGCAGTTCCGCGTACTGCCAGTGCCGTGCCCGCTCACCGGAACCCGCCATGTCCTCCATTCTGCGCCACGGGCGGATCCGCTCCGTGGGCCGCAGCCGCCCTGACCCGCGGCCGCCGTCGGCCCGCCCCGCGGCCCGCCGCCCCGGCGTTCACGCAGCCCGGGATGCGGGTCCGGCGTGCGGGTCCGGGGTGTTGTCAGTGGCCGGGTGCAGGATGGACGCATGGTCAGCTCCGCCCACCGGGCCCTCGACGGCTTCTCCCCCGCGACCCGCGGCTGGTTCACGGGGGCGTTCTCCGCGCCCACGGCGGCCCAGGCCGGTGCGTGGCGTGCCATCGGCGAGGGTTCGGACGTGCTGGTCGTCGCGCCGACCGGTTCCGGCAAGACGCTGGCCGCCTTCCTCGCGGCGCTCGACCAGCTGGCCTCCACCCCGCCGCCGGCCGACCCGAGGAAGCGCTGCCGGGTGCTGTACGTGTCGCCGCTCAAGGCCCTCGCGGTCGACGTGGAGCGCAACCTGCGCAGCCCTCTGACCGGCATCCGGCACGAGGCGGTGCGCCTCGGTCTGCCCGAGCCCGAGGTGAAGGTCGGCATCCGCTCCGGTGACACCCCGGCCGCCGAGCGCCGCGCCCTGGCCACCCGCCCCCCGGACATCCTGATCACGACCCCGGAGTCGCTGTTCCTCATGCTGACGTCGGCCACGCGCGACGCGCTGACCGGCATCGAGACGGTGATCCTCGACGAGGTGCACGCGGTCGCGGGCACCAAGCGCGGCGCGCACCTCGCGCTCACCCTGGAGCGGCTGGACGAGCTGCTGCCCAGGCCCGCGCGGCGCATCGGCCTGTCCGCGACGGTGCGCCCGGTGGACGAGATCGCCCGCTATCTGTCGCCGCGCCGCAAGGTGGAGATCGTCCAGCCGCCGTCGGGCAAGGAGTTCGACCTCACCGTGGTCGTGCCGGTCGAGGATCTGGGCGAGCTCGGCGCCTACCCGGCCGCCGATGCCGCCGACGGCGCGGAGAAGCCCTCGATCTGGCCGCACGTCGAGGAGCGGATCACCGACCTCGTCCAGGCCCACCGCTCCACCATCGTCTTCGCCAACTCGCGCCGTCTCGCGGAGCGGCTGTGCAACAGGCTCAACGAGATCGCCCACGAGCGGGCGACCGGCGAGCCCCTGGAGGAGGCGCACGCGCCCGCTCAGCTGATGGGCGGCTCGGGCGCCGCGCAGGGCGCCCCCTCCGTCATCGCCCGTGCCCACCACGGCTCGGTGTCGAAGGAGCAGCGCGCCCTGGTCGAGGAGGACCTTAAGGCGGGCCGCCTGCCCGCCGTGGTCGCCACCTCCAGCCTCGAACTGGGCATCGACATGGGCGCGGTGGACCTCGTCGTCCAGGTGGAGTCGCCGCCCTCCGTGGCCTCCGGGCTGCAGCGCGTGGGGCGCGCGGGCCACCAGGTGGGCGCCGTCTCGACGGGCGTCGTGTTCCCCAAGTACCGGGGTGACCTCGTCCAGGCGGCGGTGGTCACCGAGCGGATGCGCACCGGGTCGATCGAGTCGCTCCGGGTCCCCGCCAACCCGCTGGACGTCCTCGCCCAGCAGCTCGTCGCGATGACGGCGCTCGACACCTGGCAGGTCGACGACCTGCTCACCACGGTCCGGAGGGCCGCGCCCTTCGCCTCGCTCCCGGAGTCGGCGTTCACGGCCGTGCTCGACATGCTCGCCGGCCGCTATCCGTCGGACGCCTTCGCGGAGCTCAGGCCGCGCGTCGTGTGGGACCGCGTCGCCGGTACGGTCACCGGGCGGCCCGGCGCGCAGCGGCTCGCCGTGACCTCCGGGGGCACCATCCCCGATCGCGGGCTGTTCGGGGTCTTCCTCGCGGGGGCCGACCCCAAGAAGGGCGGCGGCAGGGTCGGGGAGCTCGACGAGGAGATGGTCTACGAGTCCCGCGTCGGCGACGTCTTCACGCTGGGCACCAGCTCGTGGCGGATCGAGGACATCACACGCGACCGGGTCCTGGTCTCCCCCGCGCCCGGCGTCCCGGGCAGGCTGCCGTTCTGGAAGGGCGACCAGCTGGGCCGCCCGCTCGAACTGGGCCGCGCGGTCGGCGCGTTCCTGCGCGAGGTCGGCTCGATGGCCAGGGAGGACGCCCTCGGCAGGCTGTCGTCCGCCGGCCTGGACGCGTGGGCCGCCGGCAACGTCCTGTCCTACCTCGCCGAACAGCGCGAGGCCTGCGGGCACATCCCGGACGACCGCACGATCGTCGTCGAGCGGTTCCGTGACGAGCTGGGCGACTGGCGGGTCGTCGTGCACTCCCCCTTCGGCGCGCAGGTGCACGCGCCCTGGGCGCTGGCGCTCGGCGCCCGGCTCTCCGAGCGCTACGGCATGGACGCGCAGGTCATGCACGCCGACGACGGCATCGTGCTGCGGCTGCCCGACGCCGACCTGATGGGCCTCGACCTCCTCGACCAGGAGCCCCTGGACACCGGGGCGTTCCAGGCGGCCGATCCCGACAAGGCGCCCATCGGGGCGGCGGACGTCGCCTTCGATAAGGGCGAGGTGGACCAGGTCGTCACCGACCAGGTCGGCGGCTCGGCCCTGTTCGCCTCGCGCTTCCGGGAGTGCGCCGCCCGCGCGCTGCTCCTGCCCCGCCGCAGCCCCGGCAAGCGCACACCCCTGTGGCAGCAGCGCCAGCGCGCCGCGCAACTGCTCCAGGTGGCCAGCGAGTTCGGCTCCTTCCCGATCGTCCTGGAAGCGGTCCGCGAATGTCTCCAGGACGTCTTCGACGTCCCGGGTCTCACCGAGCTGATGGGCGACATCGAGTCCCGCAAGGTCCGCCTCGTCGAGGTCACCACACCCGAACCCTCACCCTTCGCCCGCTCCCTGCTGTTCGGTTACGTCGCCCAGTTCCTCTACGAGGGCGACTCGCCCCTCGCCGAGCGGCGCGCCGCCGCGCTGTCGCTGGACTCGCATCTGCTGGCCGAGCTCCTCGGCCAGGCGGAGCTGCGCGAACTGCTCGACGCCGACGTGCTGGCCGAACTGGAGCAGGAGCTCCAGTGGCTCACCGAGGACCGCCGCGCCAAGGACGCCGAGGGCGTCGCGGACCTCCTGCGTCTGCTCGGGCCCCTCACGCAGGCCGAGTTGGCCTCGCGCGGCGCCGCACCCGAGTGGGCCGCGGACCTGGCCACGGCCCGCCGCGCCATCCGCGTCCGGATCGCCGGGCAGGAGCACTGGGCGGCGATCGAGGACGCCGGCCGGCTGCGCGACGCCCTCGGGACCGCCCTGCCCGTCGGTGTCCCGGAGGCCTTCACCGAGCCGGTCAAGGACCCCCTCGGTGACCTCCTCGCCCGGTTCGCGCGTACCCACGGCCCGTTCACCTCGACGGCGGCCGCGGCCCGTTTCGGCCTCGGGATCGCCGTCACGGACGGCGCGCTGCAACGGCTCGCGGCGAGCGGCCGCGTCGTCCAGGGGGAGTTCCACCCCGCGGGCATCGGCCAGGAGTGGTGCGACGCGACGGTGCTGCGCAGACTGCGGCGCCGTTCGCTCGCGGCGCTGCGGCACGAGCTGGAGCCGGTGCCGCCCGCCGCGCTCGCGCAGTTCCTGCCCCAGTGGCAGCACATCGGCAGCGGGCACGGCCTGCGCGGTGTCGACGGACTGGTCCGCGCCATCGAGCAGTTGCAGGGTGCCTCGGTGCCCGCGTCCGCGCTGGAGAAGCTGGTCCTGCCGTCCCGGGTCACCGGTTACGCCCCCGCGATGCTGGACGAGCTCACCGCCGCCGGGGAAGTGGTGTGGGCCGGTGCGGGCGCGCTGCCCGGCAAGGACGGCTGGGTCTCCCTCTATCTGGCGGACGCGGCCCCGCTGCTCCTGCCCGCCCCGCATCCCCTGGAGCTGACCGCGCTCCACCAGTCGGTCCTGGACGCCCTCGCCGGGGGGTACGGGCTCTTCTTCCGGCAGATCGCCGACCAGATCCGCGCCACCACGCACCCCGACGCCACCGACCCCCAACTGGCCGACGCGCTCTGGGACCTGGCCTGGTCGGGACGGCTCACGAACGACACCCTCGCCCCGATGCGTTCCCTCCTGGGCTCCGGCCGCACCGCCGGTTCCACCGCCCACCGCGCGAAGCGGTCCGTCCCCCGGGGGCGGTACGGCTCCCTCACCGCCGCGGCGCGCACCGCCTCGCGTACGGGGCCGCCGACCGTCGCGGGCCGCTGGTCCCTGCTGCCCGGCCTCGAGTCCGACCCCACCGTGCGCGCGCACGCCCTGGCCCGGACCCTGCTCGACCGGCACGGCGTGGTCACCCGGGGCGCCGTGTCCGCCGAGGGCGTGGAGGGCGGCTTCTCAGCGGTCTACCGCGTCCTGGCCGCCTTCGAGGACAGCGGTCAGGCCCGCCGCGGTTACGTGGTGGAGGGGCTCGGCGCCGCCCAGTTCGCGATGGACGGAGCGGTCGACCGCCTGCGGGCCGCGGCGAACGCCCGCGAGCGGGGCGCGGCGCTCCCCGGGCCCGACCTCCGAAACGGCCTGCCGCACGGAGCCCCGGTGCCGGGCGCCGCCCCCGGCGACCCGTTCTCGAACGGCACGGCGGCCGGCCCCTTCGACCCGGTGCCCGACCACGGCTTCGCCGACGACGCCGTCGGCGGGCCGGACCTCGCCACCCGCACGACCGGCGGGTGGGACTTCGCGGGCGCGTTCCCCGGCGAGGGCGCGCGGCCCCGGCCCGGCAGTGACGCCCAGGGCGTGGTCCTGGCCGCCGCCGACCCCGCCAACGCCTACGGCGCCGCGCTGTCCTGGCCCGAGCCGCCGACGGGCGCGGGACACAAACCGGGCCGCAAGGCGGGCTCCCTGGTCGTGCTCGTCGACGGCGAACTGACCCTCTACATGGAGCGGGGCGGCAAGACCCTGCTGGCCTGGCCCTCCGACCCCGACAGCGCGGCCACACAGGATCCGCGGCTGCGCACGGCCGCCGAAGCCCTGTCCGCCGCCGCCCGCGCGGGCTCCCTGGGCACGGTCACGGTCGAGCGCGTCAACGGCGCCTCGGCCCTGACCTCCCCGGTCGGCACCCTGCTGGAAGGAGCCGGCTTCATCGCGACGCCGCGCGGGCTGCGACTGCGCGCCTGAGACGGATCCGGGCCGGCCCGGCCGAACCGACCACCGCCCCATCCGCCCCGACCCGTGCCACCCTGGATCCATGCCCGAAGGAGACACCGTCCATCAGGCCGCCGCGCGCCTGCACGCCGCCCTCGCGGGCAAGGTGCTGACGCGTTCCGACCTCCGGGTCCCGAAGTTCGCGACCGCCGACCTCACCGGCCGCGGCGTCCTCGACGTCACACCGCGCGGCAAGCACCTCCTCACCCGCGTCGAAGGCGGGCTGACCCTCCACTCGCACCTGCGGATGGACGGCTCGTGGAAGGTGTTCGCGAACGGGCAGCGCTGGAGCGGCGGCCCCGCCTTCCAGATCCGCGCCGTCCTCGGCACCCACGACCTCACCGCCGTCGGCTACCGCCTCCCCGTACTGGAGCTGCTCCGCACCGCCGACGAGCAGCGCGCCGTGGGCCACCTCGGCCCCGACCTCCTCGGCCCCGACTGGGACCCCGGCAAGGCCCTGGAGAACCTCCTGGGCGACGCCGCCCGTCCTCTCGGTGAGGCGCTGCTGGACCAGCGCAACCTGGCCGGCATCGGCAACGTGTACAAGAGCGAGCTGTGCTTCCTGCTCGGCGTCACCCCCTGGCTGCCCGTCGGCGCACTCCCCGCCGACCGCGCGGCTCAGCTGCCCGCTCTCGCCAAAAGGCTCCTCGAAGCCAACCGCGACCGCCCGACGCGTATCACCACGGGCCTGCGCGACCAGAACCTCTTCGTGTACGGACGTGCGCCCCGGCCCTGTCTGCGCTGCGGCACGTCGATCCTCGTGGCCGACCAGGGCGACGGCTCCCGGGAACGGCCCACCTACTGGTGCCCCACCTGTCAGCCGGGCCCGGCTCCCGCTCCGCGCGGTCGCCGGGCGCGGTCCGCTCAGCGGCGTACGGGCGCCTGACACCGGGCCGCCCGCTCACCCCGCGTCCTCGGCGCGCAGTGCACCGGCAGCAGGCCCAGCCCCCATCCCCCGGCCACGACCGCCCCTTCGAGCACTCCGGCGCCCGGCGCCAGTACGAGCCGGAGCACGACGCACCACCACAGCGCGCCCAGCCCCACGGCCGCCCAGCGCCGTGCCGGCGCCGTCACGCCCGCCCCGTCCCGCGTCCGGCCCCCGGTCAGCCGTTCTCCGCCTGGAACATCCAGTGGTGCTTCTCCAGGTCGGCCGTGATCTGGATGAAGATGTCCTGGCTCACCGGGTCCGCGTCGCCCGTGGCGTTCACCCGCTCCCGCATCCGCGCGATCACCGCGCCGAGGGCGTCCACCAGGGTGCCCACCGCCTCGGTGTCCCTGACCCAGCCCTCGGCGGCGGGGGCGATGCCGCTGCTGCCGGCCACGGTCGCGGCCCGCCCGTCGGGCGAGACACCCAGGGTGGAGGCGCGCTCCGCCACGGTGTCCGAGTGCTGACGGGCGGAGGCCACCACGTCGTCGAGCTGGAGATGGACGGAGCGGAAGCGCGGCCCGACCACGTTCCAGTGGATCTGCTTGGCGACGAGGGAGAGGTCGACCAGGTCGACCAGCGCGCCCTGGAGCGCCCCGGACACGATCTTCAGGTCGGCGTCGGGCAGCGGGCTCTTCACGACGGACATCCGGTTCTCCCAGGTCTGGCGGCGAGGTCTGCGACAGGCGATGCCATCCACCATGACATTCACCACATGAGACGCAAATCGGGCACGGGGTGAGAGCGGCAGGCCGCGGTCCACACGCCCGCAGCGGGCGCGGCGGGCGCAGGGGAAAAAGAAGCCCCGGTCGGGGTCCCCGTGTTCCGGGGACCCCGACCGGGGCTTCACATGCCTTGCACCGCTGCGCGCGGCGTCATACGCCGGCCATCAGGCGGCGACGACGTCCACCGCCTCGGCAGGTGCCTTGATCGTGACCCGTTCCGGTGGCACACCGGTCACCGATACGGAATTGAGCATCGGGCGGCGCACCGGAGCGGGCACCGAATCGGTGGCCGCTGCCGACTGGGCCAGCTCCGCGAGCGCGAGCTCGTCGCTCACCTCTCGCATGAGCTCGGACATCCGTACGTCCAGCGCGTCGCAGATCGCGGAGAGCAGTTCGGAGGACGCCTCCTTCTGCCCCCGCTCCACCTCGGAGAGATAGCCGAGCGAAACTCGGGCGGACGAGGAGACTTCGCGCAGAGTACGGCCCTGGCGCTGGCGCTGCCGACGCAGCACGTCACCCAGCAGGCGACGGAGCAGAATCATCGGTGGCTCCCTCCTCGGACCGCGTAGCCGCATCCTTCACGCCCCACCGTACCGCCTCGCGCCGCGGCCGTGCGGGGAGCGATGTCGTGTTCACTCTGGGCTGCAAACATCAAGTCCCCCCGTTCTGTTCCGTATCCTGTGCCCGCTCGTTTCCGGTCCGTTCTCCCTCGAGCTCCTCCAGGAGCAGCGCGAGTACGCTCCGTACACTCTCCATACGGATTTCCGCCCGGACGCCGTTCAACCGCAGTGAGGCCACTTTCCCGCCATCGACCGCGCCGTCGGCGGGCCCGGGCGGCCCCGCGACGGCAACGAAAACCGTGCCCACCGGCTGCCCGTCCTGCGGGTCGGGCCCGGCGACACCCGTGGTCGCGATGCCCCAGTCGGCACCCAGCGCCTTCCGCACTCCGGCCGCCATCTGGGCCGCGACCTGCGGATCCACCGCCCCGTGCTCGGCCAGCAGGGTGGCGTCGACGCCGAGCACCCGGTGCTTCAGTTCGGTGGCGTAGGCGGTGACGGAGCCCCTCAGCGCCTTGGACGCCCCCGGCACCGCGGTCAGTTCCGCGGCCACCAGGCCGCCGGTCAGCGACTCGGCGACAGCGAGCGTCTCGCCCCTGACCGTCAGTAGTCGCAGCACGTCGGCGGCCACGGAACTCACCGCTCCGCCTCCTCGGCGGCGGCTCGGCGCGCGGCGATCCCGCTGCGGCGCAGCACAATGGCCTGTCTTACGTAGTCCAGCCCGGTCACCACCGTCAGCGTGACCGCCACGGCCATCATCCAGAACCTCAGCGTGGCCAGGGGCCCCGTCAGTGCCAGGACGTACATGCCGACGGCCGTGCCCTGGGCCAGGGTCTTCATCTTGCCGCCGCGGCTGGCCGGGATCACGCCGTAGCGGATCACCAGGAAGCGCAGCAGCGTGATCCCCAGCTCCCGTCCGAGGATGACCCCGGTCACCCACCACGGCAGATCGCCGAGGTAGGACAGGCAGACCAGCGCCGCCCCCATGATCGCCTTGTCGGCGATGGGATCGGCGATCTTCCCGAAGTCGGTGACGAGGTTGTACGTACGCGCCAGATGGCCGTCGAAGATGTCGGTGATCATGGCGACGGCGAAGGCGGCCCAGGCCCAGGCCCGCCAGGCCGGGTCGTACCCGCCGTCGGCGAGCATCAGCGCCACGAAGCCCGGCACGAGCACGAGCCGGAGCATGGTGAGAAGGTTCGCGACGTTCCACACGCTCGCCTGGTTCACGGCAGCCGCTCCCAGCTTCCCGGTTCGCGCCGGCTTCACTCCTGCGGGAGCGCCGGGGGCTTGCGCCGCACCCTGCGCGCCGGCGGAGCCGCCCGCCGCGGACGCCGGGATTCCGGTCATCTGCCCGCCTCCTCAGTACATCCGAGCGAACCCGACAGAGGCTCGGCCACCAGGTCGACACCCTCCGTCCCGACCACCTTCGCCTCGACCATACGGCCGACCGTCAGGCCCTCGCTGTTCGTGAGGAGCACCTGGCCGTCCGTCTCCGGGGCCTGGTGTTCGGCGCGGCCGGTCGCGGCCCACTCCTCCTCGGCGGAGTCGACGGTCTCGACCAGCACGTGCACGGTCTCGCCCACGCGCTCCTCGGCACGCTGCGCGACCAGTTCCTCGGCGAGCCGGGAGACCCGCGCGAGCCGCGCGGCGACGACGTCCTCGTCGAGCTTGCGCTCGTACGTCGCCGCCTCCGTGCCCTCCTCGTCGGAGTACCCGAAGACGCCGATCGCATCCAGCCGCGCGCCGGTGAGGAACCGCTCCAGCTCCGCCAGGTCGTCCTCGGTCTCGCCGGGGAAACCGACGATGAAGTTGGAGCGGACGCCGGCCTGCGGGGCCTTGGCGCGGATGGTGTCCAGCAGCTCCAGGAAGCGGTCGGTGTCGCCGAAGCGGCGCATGGCGCGCAGCACGTCGGGCGCGGAGTGCTGGAAGGACAGGTCGAAGTAGGGGGCGATCTTCGGCGTCGAGGTCAGCACGTCGATGAGGCCGGGCCGCATCTCGGCGGGCTGCAGATAGCTGACCCGCACCCGCTCGATGCCGTCCACCTCGGCGAGCTCGGGCAGCAGCGTCTCCAGGAGCCTGATGTCGCCGAGGTCCTTGCCGTACGAGGTGTTGTTCTCGGAGACCAGCATGACCTCCTTGACGCCCTGCTCGGCCAGCCAGCGGGTCTCGCCGAGGACGTCGCTGGGGCGCCGGGAGATGAAGGAGCCGCGGAAGGACGGGATGGCGCAGAAGGAGCAGCGCCGGTCGCAGCCGGAGGCCAGCTTCACGGAGGCGACGGGCGAGCCGCCGAGCCGGCGGCGCAGCGGGGCGCGCGGACCGGAGTCGGGCGCCAGTCCCTCGGGGAGGTCCTCGGGGGCGCCGTGTCCCGGGAGTGCCACCTCCGAGCCCGCGTCCTGCCGCGCGGCCGGGCTGATCGGCAGCAGCTTGCGCCGGTCGCGCGGAGTGTGCGAGGCGTGGATGCCACCGTTCAGGATGGTCCGGAGGCGGTCGGAGATGTCCGCGTAGTCGTCGAAACCGAGCACTCCGTCGGCCTCGGGCAGCGCTTCGGCCAGCTCCTTGCCGTACCGCTCGGCCATGCAGCCCACCGCGACCACGGCCTGGGTCCTGCCGTGGCTTTTGAGGTCGTTGGCCTCCAGAAGGGCGTCGACGGAGTCCTTCTTGGCGGCCTCGACGAAGCCACAGGTGTTGACGACGGCGACGTCCGCTTCCTCGGCGTCCTGCACGAGGTCCCAGCCGTCCGCCTCCAAGCGGCCTGCGAGCTCCTCCGAGTCCACCTCGTTACGGGCGCAGCCAAGGGTGACGAGTGCGACGGTACGGCGTTCAGGCATGGGCTCTAGAGTACTTCGTCCGACCGATGGCCCACGTCGACGGGGTTGGCCGGCCCCGGCCTGACCGTGTTCGTCCGTGCCGCGGCAGTGCCGCCGGCCCCGCCCGCGGGCCCTCAGCCCACCTCGGGGTCGCCCTTGGTGTAGGTGAGGCGCTCGACCTGGCCGGGCTGGAACTCGTCCTTGATCTCCTTGCCGTTCACGTGGAGCCGGATGGCGCCCGCGTCGCCGAGGACGAGGTCGATCCGCTGCTTGTCCTCGAAGGTCTTGGAGTCGCCCTGCTCCAGCAGACCGTCGAACAGCAGGCGTCCGTTGTGGTCCTTGGCGGAGATCCAGCTGCGCCCCTCCGGGGCGCTGACCTGGACGGTCACCTGGTCGCGCGGGGCGGCCGCGATGGCGCTGTCGGTCGGGTCCGGTTTCGGGTCGGCGGGCTTGCTCGGGCTCGGCTCGGCGGCGGACTTGCTCGTCGTCGGCGTCGGTCCCTCGGCGGCCTGGGTCTTCGTGCCGCCCTCGTCCTCCCCGCTGACGAGGGTGAAGCCGACGAAGCCGATCACCGCGACGATCGCGGCGACCATGGCGGCGGTCCAGTTGGGCCCCCGGCGCTCCGGGCGGATCCGTTCCGCCTCGAAGAGGGGGGCGGCCGGCGTCGGTGCCGGGCGGCCGCCGTGCTCGGCGTCGTAGCGCGCGAGCAGGGGCGCCGGGTCGAGACGGACGGCTCGGGCCACGGTGCGGATGTGGCCGCGGGCGTAGACGTCTCCGCCGCACGGCGTGAAGTCGTCCCGCTCGATGGCGTGCACGATGGCGATGCGGACGCGGGTGGCGTTGCTGACGTCGTCGACGGTCAGTCCGGCCGCGATGCGCGCCTGGCGCAGGGATCGGCCGATCGAGGGGCCGTCGGCCTCATGGCCGAGACCGTGATCGCCTACGCGGTCGAGTTCGAACGGACGCTCGTCTTCGAGAGCGTGGCCGTCCGGACGCTTGTCCTCGGGAGAGTTGCCGTCAGGGGATGTACCGATGGACACGGGGGCGCCTTTCGAGCGTCTAGCCACCTGTGCTGGAGGTTCAGTCTAGGGGGGGTGCGAAAGGGTGGGGCAACCGGGCGGTACGACTTTGTACGCCATCAGAATGGCCGGTCATCCTGATGTCGGGGCATGTGACTGCCTTTCCCTCAACTTGACGTACGGCCAAGGAAAACAGTTGCCCGCCGGTTGCTTACGGGTGGGTCACGTTCGTATACCCGCATGGCCTCGCCCCACCCCTGCGGCGACGCCCTCGCGCAGCCGTGCGACGCCCACCGCCGCTCAGTCCTGCGTCTCCCCGCGGATCACCGCGAGCACCCCGTCCAGCTCGTCGGCCTTCACCAGCACGTCGCGCGCCTTGGACCCCTCGCTCGGGCCGACGATGTTGCGCGACTCCATCAGGTCCATGAGCCGGCCGGCCTTCGCGAAACCGACGCGCAGCTTGCGCTGGAGCATCGAGGTGGACCCGAACTGCGTGGAGACGACCAGCTCGGCCGCCTGGCACAGCAGGTCGAGGTCGTCACCGATGTCCTCGTCGATCTCCTTCTTCTGCTTGGTGCCCACGGTGACGTCGTCCCGGAAGACCGGCGCCATCTGGTCCTTGCAGTGCTGGACGACGAGCGCGACCTCGTCCTCGGTGACGAACGCGCCCTGCATACGGGTCGGCTTGTTCGCCCCCATCGGCAGGAAGAGGCCGTCGCCCTTGCCGATCAGCTTCTCCGCGCCGGGCTGGTCCAGGATCACGCGGCTGTCGGCGAGGGACGACGTGGCGAAGGCGAGCCGGGACGGCACATTGGCCTTGATCAGACCGGTGACGACGTCGACGGAGGGCCGTTGGGTGGCGAGCACCAGGTGGATGCCTGCGGCCCGCGCCAGCTGGGTGATCCGCACGATGGCGTCCTCGACGTCCCTCGGCGCGACCATCATGAGGTCGGCGAGCTCGTCGACGATCACCAGCAGGTACGGGTACGGGGTCAGCTCGCGCTCACTGCCCTCCGGCAGTTTGACCTTGCCGTTCCTTATGGCCGCGTTGAAGTCGTCGATGTGCCGGTAGCCGAACGCCGCGAGGTCGTCGTAGCGCAGATCCATCTCGCGTACGACCCACTGCAGCGCCTCCGCGGCACGCTTCGGGTTGGTGATGATCGGCGTGATCAGGTGCGGGATGCCCTCGTACGCGGTCAGCTCGACGCGCTTCGGGTCGACGAGCACCATGCGGACGTCCTCGGGGGTCGCGCGCACCATGACCGAGGTGATCAGGCAGTTGATGCAGGACGACTTGCCGGACCCGGTCGCGCCGGCCACCAGGATGTGCGGCATTTTGGCGAGGTTGGCCATCACGTAGCCGCCCTCCACGTCCTTGCCGAGCGCGACGAGCATGGGGTGCTCGTCCTCGGCGGCGTCCGCGAGCCGCAGCACGTCACCGAGGTTGACCATCTCCCGGTCCGTGTTGGGGATTTCGATGCCGACGGCGGACTTGCCCGGGATCGGGCTGATGATCCGCACGTCGGGGCTGGCGACGGCGTACGCGATGTTCTTGGCGAGCGCCGTGATCTTCTCGACCTTCACGGCGGGGCCGAGTTCGATCTCGTAGCGGGTCACCGTCGGGCCACGGGTGAAGCCGGTGACGGCGGCGTCGACCTTGAACTCGCTGAAGACGTTCGACAGGGAGGCGACGACCGCGTCGTTGGCCGCGCTGCGGGTCTTGCCGGGGCCGCCGCGCTCCAGGAGGTCGAGCGAGGGCAGCGAGTAGGTGATGTCACCGGAGAGCTGGAGCTGTTCGGCGCGGGCGGGCAGTTCGCGCGGGGCGTCGGGCGCCGACTTGGTCAGGTCGGGCACCGAGTCGGACTCGAACGCCGTCTGCTTCGCTCCCCTGGCGGGCGCGGCGCTCTCCGCGTTCTCCGTCCTCTGCGCGCCCTGCGTCCTCTCCGCGCCCTTCGCGCCCTTCGCGCTCCTGGACCGCGCCGCGGGTACCGGTGTCGTCTCCTCGTAGCCGTCCCGTTCGGTGCCGACGCCCTGCGTCAGGTCGGCGACCAGCGGGGAGGGCGGCATGCCGTGCAGCACCGCCCCGTCGAGGGCCGCGGCGGCCGCGGCGGCGACGTCGACGGCGTCCATCGGGCGGTTCGGGTCGGGCTGGCGCACGGCGGGCCGCCTCGGCCTGCCCCGGCGCCGGGTCAGCGCTTCGTGTTCGGCGTCACCGGGGTCGTACGGCTCGGCGGCGGGCGGGCGGCGGCGGGAGCGCGGGAGCGCCTCGCGCCACTGATCCTCGTACAGTTCGTCGTCCTCGCCGAAGGCGTCCTCGGCGAAGTCGTCCTCGCCGGTGTCGGCGACGAGGCCCAGCCTGACGCCGAGCAGGCGCAGCCGCTGCGGGATCGCGTTGACCGGGGTCGCCGTGACGACCAGCAGGCCGAAGACGGTGAGCAGCACGAGAAGGGGGACGGCGAGCATGTCACCCATCGAGTACGTCAGCGGGGTGGAGGCACCCCAGCCGATCAGTCCGCCGGCGTCCCTTATCGCCTGCATGCCCTCGCTGCGGGCGGGCGCGCCGCACGCGAGGTGGACCTGGCCGAGCACACCGATGGCCAGCGCGGACAGGCCGATCACGATGCGGCCGTTGGCCTCGGGCTTCTCGGGGTGCCGGATCAGGCGCACCGCCACGACGCCGAGCAGTATCGGGACGAGCAGGTCGAGGCGGCCGAACGCGCCGGTCACCAGCATCTCGACGAGGTCGCCGACCGGACCGCGCAGGTTCGACCAGGTGCCGGCCGCGACGATCAGGGCGAGGCCGAGCAGCAGCAGAGCGACGCCGTCCTTGCGGTGCGCCGGGTCGAGGCCCTTCGCGCCGCGCCCCACACCGCGGAACGTCGCTCCGACGGCGTGCGCGACACCGAGCCACAGCGCCCGCACGAGCCGGTACACGCCCGCGGTCGGGTTGGGTGCCGGAGGCGGCGGCGGCTTCTTCGCCGCGGCCTTCTTGGCGGGCGCCTTCCTCACAGCCGCCTTTTTCGCGGGGGCCTTCCTCGCCGGAGCCTTCTTCGGAGCAGCCGCCTTCTTCGCGGGCGGCTTCTTGGCTGCGGACTGACGTGGGGCCATGGGTGTGAGGTTACCGGTGGAGACCACCACCGACACGTGTGCCTACCGTTTCACCCGTTCGTGTCGCTCTTGCCGAGGCGTTGAATTGACGCGTCCTCACGAGCGGGGCACCGCAGGGCTCTCCGTGCGACGGGCCGGTTCCGCTGGATCAGTTCTGCGACGGCACCTGGGGCGCGCCGCCGCCCGTGCCCGGCTCGAGGGCGTCCAGCGCCCTGCGCAGGCCCGTGAGTTTGCGTTCGAGATGGGCCGCGGTCGCCACGGCGGCCGCGTCCGCCGAGTCGTCGTCGAGCTGCTTGGAGAGCGCCTCCGCCTGCTCCTCGACGGCCGCGAGCCGCGCGGAGAGTTCGGCGAGCAGACCGGCCGGCTCCTTGCTCTGGCCGAGCGTGGCCTTGTCGCCGCCCTCCAGCTGCAGCCGCAGCAGCGCGGCCTGCTCCCGGAGTTGGCAGTTCTTCATGTACAGCTCGACGAACACCGAGACCTTCGCCCGCAGCACCCACGGGTCGAACGGCTTGGAGATGTAGTCGACCGCCCCCGCCGCGTACCCGCGGAAGGTGTGGTGCGGGCCGTGGTTGATGGCGGTGAGGAAGATGATCGGGATGTCCCGGGTCCTCTCCCGTCGCTTGATGTGGGCCGCGGTCTCGAAACCGTCCATACCCGGCATCTGGACATCCAGCAGAATGACCGCGAAGTCGTCCGTCAGCAGCGCTTTGAGCGCTTCCTCCCCGGACGATGCCCGCACCAGTGTCTGATCGAGCGCAGAGAGGATCGCCTCCAGCGCCAGCAGATTCTCCGGCCGGTCATCGACCAGGAGGATCTTGGCCTTCTGCACCATGGCCCGCCCTCCTCGCCCCGGCAGTGCACCGGGCGCCGCCTCAGGGGACGACTCCCTTGCGCCGCCCGTCCTTGTGCCGGTCATGGTAGCCGCACCCCGCCTGTCGCCACACCCTGTCACCGCGATGTCACTGTGCACAGAGCGGAAACGCGGCGGGAGACCAGAAGGTTCCCCGAATCGCACACTTCTACACAGCCTCCCCCATGGTCGTCGGCGGAGCGGACCCGTGGCACCGGCGTCGGCACGGCCGGCCCGGCGGACGGGCCACTGACACTCCGTAGCCGTCCGCCGCCCGCGCACCGGCCCGCGGGCCCGGCGAGCGTGGCCGTCACCGCCCGCGCATCCACTGGTCCATCACGGAGAGCAGATGATCGGGGTCGACCGGCTTGGTCACGTAGTCGGACGCTCCCGACTCGATCGCCTTCTCCCGGTCGCCCTTCATCGCCTTGGCGGTCAGAGCGATGATCGGCAGACCGGCGAACTGCGGCATCCGGCGAATCGCCGTGGTCGTCGCGTATCCGTCCATCTCCGGCATCATGATGTCCATCAGGACGACCGTCACATCGTCGTGCTGCTCCAGGACCTCGATGCCCTCGCGGCCGTTCTCGGCGTACAGCACCGACAGACCGTGCTGCTCCAGGACGCTGGTGAGCGCGAAGACGTTACGGATGTCGTCGTCGACGATCAGCACCTTCTCGCCCTCGAACCGGATGCCGCGCCGCGGCTGCGACCCCGTCTCCTGCCCGTCGGCGGACGCCCACTGTTCCTGGCCCGCCGCGGCCGGCGACTGCCCCGCGGGCACGGACCCCTGCTCCACGGCCGGTGCCGGCCGACGGCGCCGCCTGAAGAGCGCGGCGGGCCCGTTCTGCGTCTCCTGGTACGACTTCACCTCGGCCGGCGTCTCGACGCCCGGCCCGGACGGCACGGCCTCGGAGGCGAGCAGCTCACCGGGCTCCATGGCGGGCGCGAGCTGCCCGTAGCCCTGCGGGGGCAGTTCGCTCAGGTGCAGCGGCAAATACAGCGTGAACGTGGAGCCGCGCCCCGGTTCGCTCTGCGCGTGGATCTCCCCGCCGAGCAGCCGCGCGATCTCCCGGCTGATGGAGAGGCCGAGTCCGGTACCGCCGTACTTCCGGCTCGTCGTCCCGTCCGCCTGCTTGAAGGCCTCGAAGATGACCCGCATCTTGCTGGCGGCGATACCGATGCCCGTGTCGGTCACGGAGAACGCGATCAGATCGGCGTCGGCGTCCCGCAGCGATCCGGCCTCCAGGAGCTGTTCCCTGATGGCCACGGGCACGTCCGCGCCCGCCGGCCTGATCACCAGTTCCACCGCTCCCGTGTCGGTGAACTTCACCGCGTTGGACAGCAGGTTGCGCAGCACCTGCAGGAGCCGCTGCTCGTCCGTGTGCAGCGTGGCGGGCAGCTCCGGCGACACCCGTACGGAGAAGTCCAGACCCTTCTCCGCGGTCAGCGGCCGGAACGTGGCCTCCACGTAGTCGACGAGCTGGACCAGGGCGATGCGCGTCGGGGAGACGTCCATCTTCCCCGCCTCCACCTTGGACAGGTCGAGGATGTCGTTGATCAGCTGGAGCAGGTCGGAGCCCGCGCCGTGGATCGTCTCGGCGAACTCGACCTGCTTCGGGGTGAGGTTGGAGTCCGCGTTGTCGGCGAGCAGCTTGGCGAGGATCAGCAGTGAGTTGAGCGGAGTACGCAGCTCGTGCGACATGTTGGCCAGGAACTCGCTCTTGTAGCGCATGGAGACGGCGAGTTGCTCGGCGCGCTCCTCCAGGACCTGCCGCGCCTCCTCGATCTCGGTGTTCTTGACCTCGATGTCGCGGTTCTGCCGGGCCAGCAGCTCGGCCTTCTCCTCCAGTTCGGCGTTGGAGTCCTGCAGCGCCTTCTGCCGGTTCTCCAACTCCTCCGACCGCTCACGCAGTTGCTCGGTCAGCTCCTGCGACTGCTTGAGCAGCACCTCCGTCTTGGTGTTGACGGAGATGGTGTTGACGCTCGTCGCGATCATCTCGGCGATCTGGTTGAGGAAGTCCCGCTGGATCTGCGTGAACGGCGTGAACGACGCCAGCTCGATGACTCCCAGGACGGTCCCCTCGAAGAGCACGGGGAGCACGATCACCTGCGCCGGGGGCGCCTCCCCGAGCCCGGAGGAGATCTTCAGATAGCCGCTCGGCGCCTTCTCCACGAGGATCGTGCGCCGCTCCTTGGCGGCCGTCCCGATCAGCGCCTCCCCCGGCAGGAACGACGTCGGCATGGAGCCCATCGAGTACCCGTACGAACCGAGCATCCGCAGCTCGTACGCGTCCTCGTCCTCGCCGCTCGGGTCCCTGCCGTCGACCAGCGGCATCGACAGGAAGAACGCGCCGTGCTGCGCGGAGACGACCGGGGTCAGCTCGCTCATGATCAGCGAGGCCACGTCGGCGAGGTCCCGCCGGCCCTGCATGAGCGCCGAGATCCGGGCGAGATTGCCCTTCAGCCAGTCCTGCTCCTTGTTGGCGATGGTGGTGTCGCGGAGGTTGGCGATCATCTTGTTGATGTAGTCCTGAAGCTCCTGGATCTCCCCGGAGGCGTCCACGTCGATCTTCAGGTTCAGGTCGCCGCGGGTCACCGCGGTCGCCACCCGCGCGATGGCGCGCACCTGCCGGGTGAGGTTCCCGGCCATCTCGTTCACCGACTCGGTGAGGTCCCGCCAGGTGCCGTCGACGTCGCGCACCCGCGCCTGGCCGCCCAGCTGTCCCTCAGTACCCACCTCGCGGGCGACCCGGGTGACCTCCTCCGCGAAGGACGAGAGCTGGTCGACCATGGTGTTGATGGTGGTCTTGAGCTCCAGGATCTCGCCGCGCGCGTCGATGTCGATCTTCTTGGTCAGATCACCCTTGGCGATGGCCGTGGTGACCATCGCGATGTTGCGCACCTGACCGGTCAGGTTGGACGCCATCCCGTTCACGGACTCGGTCAGGTCCTTCCACGTGCCGGACACGCCGGGTACGCGCGCCTGACCGCCGAGGATGCCGTCCGTGCCCACCTCGCGGGCCACCCGCGTGACCTGGTCGGCGAACGAGCTCAGCGTCTTGACCATGGTGTTGACGGTGTCCGCGAGCTGCGCGACCTCGCCGCTCGCCTCGACCGTGACCTCCTTGGTCAGGTCGCCGTTGGCCACCGCCGTCGCGACCTGGGAGATGTTCCGCACCTGGTTGGTGAGGTTGTTCGCCATGACGTTGACGTTGTCGCTCAGGTCCTTCCAGATGCCGGTGACACCGGGCACCCGGGCCTGGCCGCCCAGGTTGCCCTCGGTGCCCACCTCGCGGGCCACCCGGGTCACCTGCTCGGCGAAGTTGGACAGCTGGTCGACCATCGTGTTGACCGTGGTGACGAGTTCGAGGATCTCTCCCCTGGCGTCGACGGTGATCTTCTTCGACAGGTCGCCCTTGGCGACCGCCGTCGTCACCTCGGCGATGTTGCGCACCTGGATGGTGAGGTTGTTCGCCATGAAGTTGACGGACTGGGTGAGGTCCTTCCAGGTCCCGGAGACCCCCTGCACCTCGGCCTGGCCGCCGAGCATGCCCTCGGTTCCCACCTCTCGGGCCACCCGCGTGACCTGCTCCGCGAAGTTCGAGAGCTGGTCGACCATGGTGTTGAGGGTGTTCTTCAGCTCCAGGATCTCGCCGCGCGCGTCCACGTCGATCTTCTGCGACAGGTCACCCCGCGCCACCGCGGTCGCCACCTGGGCGATGTTGCGCACCTGGGCGGTGAGGTTGCCGGCCATGCCGTTCACGGAGTCCGTGAGATCGCGCCACACACCGGCCACGCCGGGCACCTGCGCCTGACCGCCGAGGCGGCCCTCCGTACCCACCTCACGGGCGACCCGCGTCACCTGGTCGGCGAAGGCGGAGAGCTGGTCGACCATCGTGTTGATGGTGTTCTTCAGCTCCAGGATCTCGCCGCGCGCGTCCACGTCGATCTTCTGCGACAGGTCACCCCGCGCCACGGCCGTCGTCACCTGGGCGATCTGCCGTACCTGGGAGGTGAGATTGCCCGCCATGAAGTTGACGGAGTCGGTGAGTTCCTTCCACGTACCGGAGACGCCGTCCACGCGCGCCTGGCCGCCGAGGCGGCCCTCCGTGCCGACGTCCCGGGCCATGCGCGTCACCTGGTCGGCGAACGACGACAGCTGGTCGACCATCGTGTTCACGGTGTTCTTCAGCTGGAGCATCTCGCCGGAGACGTCCACGGTGACCTTCTGCGACAGGTCACCGTTGGCCACCGCCGTCGTCACCTGCGCGATGTTCCTCACCTGACCGGTGAGGTTGCGGAACGCGGTGTTGACGGAGTCCGTCAGGTCCTTCCAGGTACCGGCCGCGCCCGGCACCTGCGCCTGGCCACCCAGCTCACCCTCGACACCGATCTCCCGGGCCACGCGCGTGACCTCGTCACCGAAGGACGACAGCTGGTCGACCATGGTGTTGACGGTGTTCTTCAGCTCCAGCATCTCGCCGGCCACGTCGACGGTGACCTTCTGCGACAGGTCACCGTTGGCCACCGCCGTCGTCACCGCCGCGATGTCACGCACCTGGGTGGTGAGGTTGCGGAAGACCGTGTTCACCGAGTCGGTGAGGTCCTTCCACGTCCCCGCCGCCCCCGGCACGTTCGCCTGACCGCCGAGCCTGCCCTCGGCCCCGACCTCGTTGGCCACGCGTGTGACCTCGTCCGCGAACGTGCGCAGCGTCTCGGTCATCTGGTTCATCGTCTCGGCGAGCTGCGCGACCTCGCCGCGCGCCGACACGGTGACCTTCCGTGACAGGTCGCCGCTGGCGACCGCCGTGGTGACCTCGGCGATCCCCCGCACCTGCGCGGTCAGGTTGCCGGCCATCAGGTTCACCGAATCGGTGAGGTCCTTCCACACGCCGGCCACACCCGGCACCCGCGCCTGGCCGCCGAGTTCGCCCTCGGTGCCGACCTCGCGGGCGACGCGCGTCACCTCGGAGGAGAAGGACGACAGCTGGTCCACCATCGTGTTGACGGTATTCTTCAGCTCCAGCATCTCCCCGGCCACGTGCACCGTGACCTTGCGGGACAGATCGCCCTTCGCGACGGCCGTCGTCACGAGAGCGATGTCACGCACCTGCGCCGTCAGCCGGTGCGCCATGGTGTTGACGGAGTCCGTGAGGTCCTTCCACGAACCGGACATCCCGCGCACCCGGGCCTGCCCGCCCAGCTTGCCCTGCGTGCCCACCTCGCTGGCCACCCGCGTGACCTCGTCGGTGAACGTCGACAGCTGGTCGACCAGGTTGTTGACCGTCCGCCCGACCTTGAGGAACTCGCCCCGGAGCGGATGCCCGCCGCCGTCCGGCACCTGGGTGCGCAGCTCCATGCGCTGCTCCAGATCGCCCTCCGCCACCGCGGAGAGCACCCGGCCCACCTCGGAGACGGGCCGGACGAGGTCCTCGACCAGGGCGTTGGACGCGTCGATCGCCGACGCCCAGGAGCCCTCGCAGGCGCCCGTCTCCAGCCGCTCCGTGAGTTTTCCCTCACGGCCGACCACGCGCCGCACCCGCGACAGCTCACCGGTCAGATGCAGATTGCGGTCGGCGACCTCGTTGAAGACCGCCGCGATCTCGGACATCACCCCGTCGCCCGAGACCGTCAGCCGCTTGCGGAAATTGCCGTCCCGCATCGACACCAGCGCCGCCATCAACCGATTCAGGGCAGCCGTGTCCACCTCGGTCGTCCCATTGCGTGGTTTGCGCTGGTTACCGTGGGGTTGTCCGCCTTTTGCGCGCGTTTCAGTGCCCCGCGTCGCTGCGCCAGACTCCACTGTGTCCCTCCCGCAAGGGTCGACCATTACTGCTCGGCGTACTCAGGTACTGCTCTGCTACCGCTCGGTTACCACTCTGCCTGCCCGGACCTTCCTCCTAAGCCTGCCCAGTGTTTCACCATGGCTGAACCAGGCCATAACAGTTCGGCAGCTTCGCACACCGTCCGCACACCCTCGGGGGAAACACTGGCGACCGGCATCCGCATGGACGGTGAAGGTAAGTAACCTTGCATGCGGCTGTCCAGCCACCTGAAACCCGTCCGGCCTGGACGGTGGACGACCACGAGCGGGCAGGCGTCGAAGGGGCACCGCACCATGACCACCGGACTCCATCCCGGGGGGCAACCCCAGGATCCCCGGCCGACGGGGGACCGTCTGCTGCCCGAACAGCAGGGGCCGGCCGGCCATGCCCCGCACGTAGAGACAGGGAGTTCTGTGATCACCGCGCGCGCGGCCGCCAGTTTCGAGCCCGTCGGACGATCGGTCGCGACCGCCCGCTCCTTCGTCCGCGACACCCTCCAGGGCTGGGGCTGCGCCGACATCGTCGACGACGCGGTCGTCCTCACCAGCGAACTGGTCACCAACGCGGTGGTGCACGCGGGCACGGCAGCCGACGTCACCTGCCTGCGCACCGACTACGGCGTGCGCATCGAGGTCGCGGACCGGTACCCGGAGCGCGAGGTCCCGCTCCAGGGCGCGTCCGTCGACATGGGCAGCCCCGACCGCGAGGGCGGCCGGGGCCTTCAGTTGTGTGCGGCCCTGGCGCGCCGCTGGGGCGTCGAGTACACGCCCGCCCACAAGCAGGTCTGGTTCCAACTCGACCTCCCCGACCGCCCGGTGGGCACGCGCTCGGCCGGCCCGGCCCTTCCGGCCGAACTCCTCCCGCTCGCCGACACGCGCGTGCGCGTGGCGGTCGTCCAGATCGACCGCGTCGGCGCGATCACGTCCTGGAACGAGGACGCGGAGGAGCTCTTCGGGTACGCGGCCGAGCAGGTCGCCGGCAAACCCCTCACCGACCTGGCGGCCTGGCCGCACACCCCGGGTACCAGCACCGGCATCGTCGAGGCCCTCCAACTCTCCCGCTGGGAAGGCAGTTACGGCGTCCGTGACTCCGCCGGCCGCGTCGTCCCCGTGTACGCCTCGCACCTGAGGGTCCGCGACACCACCGGCGAACCCTCCACGGTCTGCCTCCTCGTGCGGGAGCACGAGCGCGCCGTCCTGCAGACCCCCACCCGGATGTCCTCCTCGGACGCCTCGGCAGGCTCCGAGGGGCAGCCCTCGGATCCCTTCGAGATCTTCATCGGATCACCGGCCCCCGACGACCTGGACGGCCTCCTCCAGCGCACGGTGGAGCGGGCCCGCGACATGCTCGACGCCGACTCCGCCTTCCTGCTCCTGGCGACCGACGACGAGACGGAGCTGGAGGTGCGCGCCTCCACCGGTCTGCCCTCCGCCCGCCAGCGTTTCGCCCGCGTCCCCGTCGAGGCCGGCCCCGGCCGCTACGGCTCGGCCCGTATGCCCGCCGTCCACGAGGACCTGACCGTCGTACCCGGCGCCGTCCCCCTGCTGAACGGGACCGGCATGCGCTCGGTCGTCACCGTGCCGCTCAAGGTCGAGGGCCGTCTCACCGGTTCGCTCGGCGTCGCCGCCGAAGGCCCCGGCAGATACTCGAACGAGGAGGCCTTGCGCCTCCAGTTCGCCGCCGACCGCATCGCCCTCGCCGTGGAGTCCGCCCGGCTGGGCGAGCTGGAGCGCCTGCGCCGCGGCTCCCTCTCCTTCCTGGTCGAGGCCTCCGACCTCCTCGCGGGCACCCTGGACCGCGACCAGACGCTGGCCCTGATGGCCCAGATGACCGTGCCGACCCTGGCCACCTGGTGCGCCGTCTACACGATCGCCGACCAGGCCTCCGAGCCGTACCTCTCGTACGTCCTGCACGAGGACGAGGAGCGGATCGACGGCCTCAAGGCCCTGCTGTCGAAGATTTCGCCGCCCGACCCGGTGCCGACCCCCGGGGCCCGGGTGTGGCAGGCGCCCGCGGAGGCCGCCCACCAGGCGGCCCTGCGCACCTCCATGCGCAGCCTCGGCCTGGGCGAACCCTCCACGGTCACCTCAGGTGTGGGCACGACCCTGTCGACGGCCTCGGCGGTCGGCGGGGAGACCGTCGTGCTGCCGCTGGTCGCCCGCAACCGCGTCATCGGGATGCTGACCCTCGGCAAGCCCACGGACGAGCACTTCCGCCAGGAGATCCTGGAACTCGCCGAGGACCTTTCCCGACGTGCCGCCCTCGCCCTGGACAACGCGCGCCTGTACTCGGAGCGCACGGCCATCAGCCAGTCCCTCCAGCGCAGCCTCCTGCCGCCGGAGCTCCCCGACGTCCCGAACGTCGAGGTTGAGGTCATCTACCGGGCGGCCGGCGAGGGCAACGAGGTGGGCGGCGACTTCTACGACCTCTTCCCGATCCGCGACGGCGCGTACGGCTTCGCGATCGGCGACGTCTGCGGTACGGGCCCGGAGGCGGCGGCGGTCACCGGCCTGGCCCGGCACGCGCTGCGTCTGCTGGCGCGCGAGGGCTTCGGCGGCCCCGCCGTCCTGGAGCGCCTCAACTCCGCGATCCTCGACGAGGGCGCCCGCAGCCGCTTCCTGACGCTGCTCTACGGCGAGCTGTGGCCGCAGGAGGACGGCTCGGCGCTGCTCAAGGTGGTCTGCGCCGGCCATCCCCTCCCGCTGCGGCTGCGCCAGGACGGCACGGTCGAGCCGGCCGCCGAACCCCAGCCGCTGCTCGGTGTCATGGACGACCTGGAGCTCTACGAGGAGACGGTGACGCTCGACCCGGGCGATGTCCTCCTGTGCGTCACGGACGGCGTCACGGAGCGCCGGGAGGGCACCCGCATGCTCGGGGACGACGGCCTCGCGGACGTCCTCACGACCTGCACGGGTCTGACGGCCGGCGCGGTCGCGGCCCGCATCATGCGCGCGGTCGAGCGTTTCGCCTCGGACGCCCCGTCGGACGACATGGCCATTCTCGCGATGCGCGTACCGGGCCTGCGCACGGACTGAACCGCGCACGGACCGGGCGGGCCGAATTCGGTCGGCACATGCGAAAGGCCCCCGCCCTGACGGGCGGAGGCCTATTCTCTGCGAGCCCCCAAACGGAATCGAACCGTTGACCTTCTCCTTACCATGGAGACGCTCTACCGACTGAGCTATAGGGGCCTGTCGCCCTTTCGAGGTTTCCCTCGCGGCAACGGAATAGAGCATACCCCGAACAGAAGCGTGCTCCCAACCCTGTTCGAGTCCTGCCCGCGCTCGACCCGCCATGCCGGCCGTTCAGGGAAAGCGCTGTTCAGAAGGCCGGCTGGAGCAGCCCTCCGAGCGCATTGCACGCGGACACGATCCGCTGCATCTCCCGTTTGTCCGAGGCCGCTCGCAGCGGCAGCGCGAGCGTCTCGTCCGCCGCCCGCTCGGTCTCGGGAAGACACACGTCCCGCCGGAATTCCGGCAGCCGGTGAACGGGGGTCTGAACCGGCACGCGGCAGTGGACTCCCCTGGCCTGTACGGCTCGTGCGAAGGCGTCACGGTCTGGCCGGCCGTTGCCCGGCACCCGTACCACGTACTGCTGATACGTGTGCCCGTCGACAGCCTCCGGTGTACGCACCCCGTTCAACCGGGCGTCCAGATAGGCGGCGCGCACCCTGCGCTGCGCGATCTCGTCGTACGGCTCCCGCGTCTCCCCGTGTTCGAGCACCAGGAGCCCGCGGCGGTCACCGACGTCCCGCAGCCGGGGCACGTCGGCCGGCCGGCCGAAGCGGTGGACGACCACGAGTGCCGCCGTCCGCGCGGTCACGACTGCCTCGACAGCAGCTGCGTCAAGGCAGTACGTCGCCGGATCGATGTCCGCGAAGACCGGTACGGCGCCGGTCAGGCTCACGGCCTGGGCGAGTTCGGCGCTTCCGAACGCCGGCACGACGACCTCGTCGCCCATCCCGACGCCTGCGGCTCTGAGCATCTCAACAGTCCCCATGTGCAGGGATGTTGGCCGCACAACGTGAACGCCAAGTGTCGGCCGACAAAAAAGGGCTGGTCCCCGAACCGAAGTTCGGGAACCAGCCCTTTTTCAAAGGTAGTTCGGCGGCGTCCTACTCTCCCACAGGGTCCCCCCTGCAGTACCATCGGCGCTGTGAGGCTTAGCTTCCGGGTTCGGAATGTAACCG
>NZ_JBIBFR010000035.1:0-53057 GCF_042956125.1 Streptomyces sp. NPDC008313 | reverse complement strand
ACGACACTCGGGCACTCGCCCTGCCCGCTCCCAGCCCAGAACACGAAAACGGTCCACCGACTCCGTCGGCGGACCGTCACGCAAGATCGAGGCTAGCTTCAAGTCGTCATGGGGAACGTACTCCTCCATACGAGCTTCCTGTCTCAGCCAGTCGTGGACACAGTTGCGCTGAGCCGCGCACAACGGGTCGTCGTATGTCTGCGCCATGTGTGCGTTGGACGGATTGTCCCCATTGACCACACTCGTTGAGGTGACACCGGTGACCACTCGGACCTTGCCATCCCAGTACCCGGACGGCCCGCCAGAATCCCCTTGCCGTAGCCTGGCCTTGAGTGCCCGGACCTTATAGGCGGGACCGCCTGCGCTGTCCTTGAGCCCTTCTTCGTTGTCGATCACCTTGGTGTGCGCGCCCTTGAGAACGGGGGACGGACCGCACGTTTCGCAGGTCTTTCCCCACCCGTAGGAATCTAGTTGCTTGCGCAGCGGCACCTTCTTGTTCGGTGCCAATTTTGCGTAAGGGTATCCCGGCAAATGCCCGTCTGCCGGCAGTGTTTCCAGAACCGCCAGATCATTTCGGAACTTGGCTCCGGCAACGTTGTATCTACCGCCCTGACCCAACGTGGTGGAGCCCACCCGCACGAAAAACTCGTAGTACGGGGCGAATTTGAAACAGTGTTGGGCAGTAAGGATCCAGCGCACGCCGGTGACAACACCCGAGCAGGCGAACTGATCTGGGTTGCCGTCCACGCCCTTCAGCCATATTTGAGCCATGTCGGTTGCAGCGGGAGGGGTGAATCCGCCCTCGACTGCCTTGGCTTGGGGTGCGGAGGGGAGCAGGAGGGATCCGCAGGCCAGAATGCCTGCCAAGGCAACGATCCATCTGAACCGTAATGCCTGTTGGCGCATTTTTGGTGACACGTTTCTCTTTCGGTATTCGAGGTATCCACTCGCTGCGGACACCAACTTGGGAATGTACAGAGCTAAGGGCCGCGTGGGCCTCCGGGCCCACGTGCGCTCCTGGGTGGAAGCAACAGCGGGAGTCGCGGAAGCTGGCTGCTTACGGAGCAACGTCTCGTACTGCGAGTTCGGAGCTCCTTTCTGACCAGCTCGTAGATCTCTGTCCCAGTGGTACGCGCCAGCATCGCGTTGTGTTGAAGAAGGCGGGGGCTGCCTTCCGGACGCGCGGACCGGCTCACCATGCAGGGGTGCTCGGTGTGTCATTGCGGTGGGTAAGGGTCTGCCGATCATCAAGGTGTTGCTTTCAGAGCTGAGGCTCGTTGGTGTCGTATGCGCATCCCGGACGAGACTCGTGATCAACTTGTCGTGAAGTTCGCGGTGTTGTTCCCGCACCTGGACGAACGACAGCGGCGACTGCTGATGGCCGCGGAGGCCCGAGGGCTGGGACATGGCGGCATTCGGGCCGTGGCTCGAGCGGCCGGGGTGAGCGGGGCAACAGTGCGCAAGGGCATGTCCGACCTGGAGGCGGGCCAATTCCTTACTGGACGAGTGCGGCGACCAGGCGGCGGACGCAAACGCGCCGCGGACCTCGACCCTGGACTGCGGACTGCCCTGCTGAGTCTGGTCGAGCCGGACGAACGTGGTGGTCCGATGTCGCCGTTGCGGTGGACGACGAAGTCGACCCGCACGTTGGCGGCCGAATTGACCCGTCAGGGGCACCGGGGTCGGTGCCAGGGCTTCGGCGTAGTTCGATGATGTCCGGTTGCTGACGTCCCGTCGGGTTGGGTGGGGTCTGGTACGAAGCAGGCACGGACGTCCGTGATCATGGAGTTCTCTACGCTCTGTGATCCTGGGAAGCCCGCGCCTGCCGACGCATCATCTCTAATATCGCCCGCGTTTGACCAGCTCAGCCCGCATCCTCCGGCCCTGGGCCGGGACGTGCCCGGCCTGCTGGAGCGGCTGGCGGCGGTCCCGGATCCACGCGATCCGCGAGGAGTACGCCATCCGCTGGTGACGGTGCTCGCGCTGACCGCCTGCGCGGTCCTGGCCGGGGCGAAGTCACTGCTCGCGGTGAGTGAATGGGTAGCAGATGCCCCACCGGCCGTGCTCGAACGCCTCGGCGTCGACATCGATCCGCTGTTCCCGGCACGGTCCTGGCCGGTGGAATCGACGGTTCGCCGACTCCTGGCCCGAGTCGATGCAGACGCCCTGGACCAGGCCGTCGGGGCCTGGCTCACCGACCGCCAGAACGGTCGCTGAGAAACGGCTCTGCCTGCTTCGATCGCCCCGCCCGCCTCAGCGCGGTGACGCCGGCCGAACGGACACGCGGGTTGCGTGCAGACAGCAGTGGAGGCAACACACCCTCGTAACCGTCCTCATCCTCCAGAGCCGTGAGCGCCGCTGTGGCACACAGGTCCTGGACGACAGTGTCCTGATCCCCGGCGGCCGCACGGGCCAGCTCAGCGGGACGGCGCAGTCGGCCCTCGATGGCCAGCCGGTACGCGAACCGCCGAACGACGCGGTCAGGGTCAGCAAAGAGAACAGCGAGCTGCCCGTGGGATGCCTGGCGCAAGATCTGACTGAGTACATCGACGCCGAAGGCACCTCTGCCGCGGCGGCCCATGCGGAGGATGAGCGGCGCGAGGTCGAGGGCAGAGTCCACATTCAGGGCCTCGCACAGCAGCCGCCGCGCGTGCTCGCGCACCGGTCCGACCCAGTCGGCGCAACGGAGCACGAACAACGGTAGCTGACCGGGGTACCGGACCGACTGACGCAGCGCCTCCTGACGGATCCGCCCGTCGCGGTGGCAGAGAGCGAGGGCGAGCCGGGACTCGCCGACCTGAGTCAGGTCGGCGGGCAGTGGGGCGGAGTGCTCCCACCCCGGCAGGAACTGAGGCCGGTGCCAGGACACCTCACGCACTCCTGCATCCAGCGTGCTTTGAAGCGGCACACCACCCGCGAGCCGCGTTGCTGCCGCTGTCCCGTCCTCGATGTCCTCAAGCATTCCCGCCCCTCCAGCAGTCGTACCAGGTGATCGTAGGAGGCCGGTTTCGCGTAGGGCGCGGAAAATACGGCCCGCGATCGCCGAGGGCCGCCGCTCGTCACCCTGCTCACCAGAAGCCGAACGCGGTGACATCGCCCCTGCTTCGGGTGTGTTGTGGGACGACCAGCAGGTTGGATGGCGGAATTGACGGGCCGCTCGCCGATGAAGTCACCGGGACGTCCCTCGACTCGGCGGGAGATCGAGCGGCTGTTCTGGCGCGAGATCGCCAAGAGGCTGACCAGTGAGGACGCGGCAGTCACCGTCGGGGCGGCCCCGGCGGTGGTCCGGCGAGGAAAGCACCAGGTCCACCGCGTCCCGCTTGAACTCCTCGGGATGATTCTTCCGCTTTGCCACCTTGGATCACTTCCGCTGGATGACGCGACATCCGACGTCCGGCTGTCGGAATCTCGGGGTCACTCCAGGCCATCGGCTGTCCCATCGGCACCGTCCGCTCCCGTGTCGCGCGGGCGCGTGCGTCGCTGACCGACCTGCTCGTGGAGGAGGAGCAGGGGGCTGACGCACCGGCGGTGAAGAAGTGGGGGTGAGCCGGGAACTCCGTCCTCCCGCGCGCCGACTACGTCGGGGACATCTGGTGAACGGCGCTTCCCGGTCCGGTGGAAGAGCCGCAGGAGGAGCAGTGATGGGAGGCAAGCCGTGTCGAAGCTGACGCGCCCGATCGGTGGCGTCATCCTCGCCGTGGGGTTGCTCGTGACGGGCTGTAGCGGCTCGGGGGGCGGAAGCGGCGCGAAGGGGGCGGCGTCGGCCGGGAAGGGCGGTTCCGCGGTGTCCGTCGAGAACTGCGACGGGCAGAAGGTCACCTTCAAGGCACCGCCGGCGAAAATCGTCACCAGTAACGCGTCGGCGCTGGAGATCCTGTTGCGGCTCGGCGCGGGAGCGAAGGTCGTCGGCACCGGTTTCCCGCCGGGCAAGGGGGCGCTGCCCGGCGGACTCGCGACGGAGGCTGCGAAGGTGCCGGTGCTGGGGCGGACGGCCATCGCCAAGGAGAGGCTGCTCGGTTCGGGCGCGGACACCTATGTGGAGACGTTCCGTCCCACGCGCGGCGCCTCCCTGACGCCGACGCCCGAAGAATACCGGGCGGCCGGCATCCAGGTGGTGCAGATGCGCACCACGGCCTGCGCCGCCCAGCGCTCGGGCCCGCGGAAGGATCTGTCCGACGTCACCGACGACATCGAGCGGCTCGGTACGCTGACCGGCACGTCGAAGCGGGCCGGTGAGATCACCGCCTCGATGAAGAAGAAGGTGGAGGCGGTCCGCGCTCGGATCGGCAAGGTGCCCGACGAGCGGCGGCCGACGTACTTCGTCTTCGACTACGACGGCGGCACCCAGCAGCCCACCGCGGTGTGCGGCAAGCAGGTGGCCAACGCGGTGATCACGCTCGCCGGGGCGAGCAACATCTTCCGTACCTGCGACAGCGACTACCAGCGGGTCGGCTGGGAGCAGGTCGTGGGCAAGAACCCCGACTGGATCCAGCTCGCGGTGCGCAACCGGGGCGGCGGCGCCAACGACGCGAAGGCGTTCGCGGACGCCGAGCACTTCCTGAAGACCTTCCCCGCCACGAAGGGGCTGAAGGCGGTCAAGGAGAACAAGTTCCTGCGGATCAGGTCGGAGAAGATCACCACGCCGGGCGTCGGCAATGCCGATGCGGTCGAGCAGATCGCGCACACCCTGTATCCGGACCGGTTCGAGGGAGGCCAGTAGGTGGCGATCGCGCCTACACCCGAAGGGACGGTACGACGGCACAAAACGCCGGGGCCGGCGGACGGGACTCCGGGACGGCCGTCCGGCCCACCTCGGACGAGGACCGTGTCCCTCCCCCTCCTGCTGGCAGCCCTCGCCGTGCTCCTGATGCTGTCCCTCACCGGGGCCGTGTCCTGGGGCTCGTCCGGGGTGCCGTTCACCGAGGTGTGGTCCACGGTGCTGCACCGGCTGGCCGGAGGACAGCCCCGGCCCGGTACGCAGGACCTGATCGTGTGGCAGCTCCGAGTGCCCCGGGCGCTGCTCGCGGCGATCGTCGGCGCCGGGCTCGGCGTCGTGGGCACCGCCGTACAGGCCCTGGTGCGCAATCCACTGGCCGACCCGTATCTGCTGGGCATTTCCAACGGGGCGTCACTGGGTGCGGTGGCCGCCCTCGTGCTCGGCGCCGGCACCGGGGGGCTGCTGGGACTCGGTGTCTCCGGCGCCGCGTTCCTCGGTGCGCTGCTCTCCTTCGGGCTGGTGTGGGCGATGGCCCGCAGGGGCGGCGGGTTCTCCCCGCTGCGCCTGGTGCTGGCCGGTGTGGCGATCGGCCAGTTCCTGTCCGGGTTCACCAGCTACCTGGTGCTCCGCGTCGGCGACGAACAGCAGACCCAGGGAGTGCTGTTCTGGCTGATGGGCAGCCTGGGCGGGGCTCAGTGGACCAACCTCGCCCTTCCCGCGGCCACGGTGTGCGCGGGGTTCGTCGCCCTGCAGGGCAGGGCCCGGTCGCTCAACGCTCTGCTGCTGGGCGACGAGACGGCGGCCGGGCTCGGCGTGGACGTGGCCCGGCTGCGCCGTGAGCTGTTCGTGGTGACCAGTGTGCTGACCGGTGTGCTCGTGTCGGCCGCGGGAGCCATCGGGTTCGTCGGACTGATGGTGCCGCACCTGTGCCGCCTGGTCGTCGGCGGCGACCACCGCCGGCTGCTGCCGGTCTCCGCGCTGACCGGCGCGGTGCTGCTCGTCGTGGTGGACACCGTCTGCCGTACGGCGCTGCCGCACATGGAGTTGCCGGTGGGCGTCGTCACCGCGTTCATCGGCGCTCCCGTGCTGCTGTTCCTCCTGGACCGCCGGCTGGAGCGTGCGTGATGAGGATCGAGATCGAGGACCTCACGGTGGCCTACCACGGCCGCACGGTGGTGTCCGGCGTGCGGCTGCTCGCCCTTCCCGGGCAGATCACCGGGCTGATCGGGCCCAACGGCAGCGGCAAGTCGACGGTGCTGCGGACCGTCTACCGGCATCTGCGCCCGGAGTCGGGCCGGGTCCTGCTCGACGGCGCCGATCTGACCGCCCTCCCGGCGGCCCGCGCGGCCCGTCATGTGGCGGCGCTCCCCCAGGAACGCGGCAGTGACTTCGAGCTGACGGTGCGCGAGGTCGTCGCGATGGGCCGCATCCCCTACAAGCGGTCCTTCGCCCGGGACGACGACGGTGACCGGCGGATCGTCGCCGACTCCCTGGACCGGGTCGGTATGGCGGAGCACGGGCACCGCCGGTTCTCCGCGCTGTCCGGCGGCGAACGGCAGCGGGTGCTGCTGGCGCGGACCCTGGCCCAGGACCCGGACGTGCTCGTCCTGGACGAGCCGACCAACCACCTGGACATCCGCCACCAGGTTGACCTGCTGGCTCTGCTGCGGGCCCAGCACCGTACGACGCTGGTGTCGTTGCACGACCTGAACGCCGCCGCCTCCGTGTGCGACCGCCTGTACGTCCTGCACTCCGGCGCGGTCGTCGCCTCCGGCACACCGGCGGACGTCCTCACACCCGCGCTGATGGCCGAGGTGTTCGGGGTGCGGGCGGCGGTGGTCGAGCATCCGCTGACCGGCGACCCGCTGATCGCCTTCGACCACCGGACGACCGCGGATGTCGGCGCACCCGTTCCCGTGGGACCGGTGTGAGGCGTACCGGCCCGTCGCCGCGGGGCTCGTCGACACCCCGCGTGGTGCGTCCACGTCACGTCACCGCTCCCCGGCGCAGCGCGCGGGGCAGCCGGCCGTCTCTCTTTCGGAACGGCTTCAACACTCGGGCCGGCCGCCGCGTATCCCCCAGTGACCGTGGCCTCTCCGGCGGTGGGGAGCACTCTGGAGGCAACGGTGGGCCGGGCGGTCCGGCCTGGGGCGGTTCTGCTCAGGAGACCAGGCAGAGCAAAATGTCCCAGGACGGGCAGGCCTGGGATGGTGCCTGCCATATCACCTGGCCCACCGGTCCACGGTCCCGGCACGGTCCGCCACTCCCCCGAGCGCGGACCGTGCCGGCGTACCCCGCCGACGGCGCCGACCGCCGGGGTACGGCAGCTGTTCGGGCAGTGGCGTCCGGACTACGCAGCGGAACGCCTCGGTGTGGGACGGACCTCGCCGGCCGGCGGGTGACCGTGGTTCAGTGCCGTGCCGTCAGACCGTCGACGAGCAGGTCGAGCCCGAAGTCGAAGAGGCCGTCGAAGTCGGTGCTCGTGAGGGCGGGCAGTACGGCGCCCAGGTGGGGGTAGTTCCCGGACTCCACCGCTGTACGCAGCACAGCCGGGTCGTCGTCCCCGGCACCTTCGGCGGAGGCGGGGACGAGGGCGGCCTGTTCCTCCAGCGTGTGGCCCACGGTGAAGTTGACGACCGTGTAGAGGGCGCGTGCCGCGTCGTCGGCGGTGAAACCCGCCTCCCGCAGGATGCCCACGACCGTGTCGGCGTAGCCGAGGGTGTTCGCCCCCGTGGAGTGCGTCCCCGCGAACACGCGCGCGCCGTCGCGGTGGCCGAGCAGAGCGGTGCGCAGGGCGTGCGCGAGGACGGTCAGTTGCTCGCGCCAGCCGCTCCCAGCAGTGCTGGCGGCCGCATGGGTGACGCCGTCCATCATGTGCTCCGCCATGGCGGTGAGCAGGTCGTTCTTGGTCGCGTAGTAGCGGTACAGCGCGCTCGCCCGCACGTCCATCGCGTCGGCGATCCGCCGCATGGTGAGAGCGTCCAGGCCCGATTCGTCCAGCAGGTCGAGGGCGGTGCGCAAAGTGCGCGCGCGGTCGATGCGAGGGGGGCGGCCCCGGGTCTGGGACTGGACGTGGGTTGACGGGGAGGTCATGGGGTTCATTATAGTGAACAGCGTTCTCGTGAACATCGTTCATTAAATAGAGGAGATTCCGATGGACCTTGACGTACTCGTGGTGGGCGCGGGACCGACCGGGCTGATGCTGGCCTGCGAACTCGCGCTGGCCGGTGTCCGCACGCGGGTCGTGGAGCGCCGCGTGGAAGCGCAGCGCGACTCACGGGCGCTCACGCTGCATCCGCGCAGTCTGGAAGTGCTGGATCAGCGGGGGCTGCTCGACCGGTTCCTGCCGCTCGGCCGGACCGTCCCCGGCTGGCACTTCGCGCAACTGCCCACCCACCTCGACTTCTCCCGGCTGGACTCCCGGCACGGCTGCACCCTGTTCATCGCCCAGGCCCGCACCGAGGAACTGCTCGCCGCGCGCGCCCTCGAACTGGGCGTGGAGTTCGCGCGCGGGCATGAGGTCACCGGGGTGAGCCAGGACGCCGACGGTGTCACGGCGGAGGTGCGGGGACCCGGCGGCGCCGAGACCCTGCGGGCCGGGTACGCGGTCGGCTGCGACGGGGGGCGCAGCACCGTACGACAGGCCGCGGGCATCGGTTTCCCCGGCACCGACGAGAGCCTTACCGGCGTGCTCGGCGACTTCGCCGTCCTCGGCGCCGACCCGGCCGCACTGGAGGCCGCCCGGTCCGCGGGCGTGCTGGTCGCGCCCATGGAAGGCGGTGTCACCCGGCTGGTCTACATCGATCCGGCCACGATGCGGACACCGGCCCGCGAGCCCGTGACCCTGGAGGAGTTCCGCCAGTCCCTGACCCGGATCTGCGGCCGCGACCTGGGCATCACCGAGCCCCGCTGGCTGTCCCGCTTCGGCAACGCCACCCGGCTCGCCGACCGGTACCGCTCCGGCCGTCTCCTGATCGCGGGCGATGCCGCCCACATCCACTTCCCCGCGGCGGGCCAGGGGCTCAACACGGGCCTTCAGGACGCAGTGAACCTCGGCTGGAAACTGGCCGCCACGGTCCACGGCTGGGCGCCGCCCGGCCTGCTGGACAGCTACGACGCCGAGCGCCGCCCGGTCGGCCACGCGGTCACGGAGAACACCGAGGTCCAGACCCTGCTCGCGGAACTCACCCTCGTACCCCGGTACCAGCGGCCGGCGGCGGCCCTGCGCGAACTGTTCGACGAATTCCTCCGGATGGACCAGGTCAACCACGTCCTGGCGGGCCGGGTCTCCGCGCTTCACACCGCCTACCCGCCCACCGGGCCCGGCGCCGACCCACTGGTGGGCCGCCGGATGCCCGACATCGGGCTGACCACCTCCGACCCCGCCGTGCGACGTGTCTACGACCTCTTGGCCGCCGCCCGCTTCGTCCACCTGGACCTCACGAGCGACCCGGCCACGGCCACGGCCGTCCACGCGGGGTGGGGTGAACGCGTCACCGCCGCGACCGTCACGGCCCACGACGACCGCGAGGACCTGCACGGCGTGACCGAGATCCTCGTACGCCCGGACGGGCACATCGCCTGGGCCACCCGCGCCACGGACTCCGGGGGCCGGGAACGGGAGCGGGGCCGGGACCGTGTGGAGGCGCTGAGCGCGTGGGCCGGGGCGGGGGCACGGGACGGGGCGCCGGTCGGGTGATTACAGGGCGGTTGCACTGGCACCAGCGACCACAACTTCCGGGGACCGGACGGCCGACTGGCCCTGGGCGCACCGGTCGTCGGCGCGGTGGTCGGCCTGCTGGCGGGCCTCTATCCATTCGTGCGGGCCTCTCGGATGGAACCGGTGGAGGCACTGCGCGCCCCTTCCTGACCACCAGGACTTCCGCGGTCCCGGTGGCGCGCAGCGATGCCTCCGAGTCGGCCGGGCGGCGTCCGGGACGGCAGGCCGACTCGGCCAGTACACCCGTCGCGGTGAGGAGAGCGGTTCCACCGAGCGGTTGACGGCGAACACCTCGCACCGGCCCGTCCGCAGGACGGCCACCAGCAGACCGCGGGAGGTCTCGAAGCCCTCATTTCGGCGGTGTTGGCGGGTGGGGTTGCTCCTCAGCGGCCCGGAGACGGTGACCTGGTGGTCACAGGTGGCCTGTTATAGGAGGGGCAGGGATGTGTAGCCGACGTCGACCAGGTGCTCGGCGGGAGCAGTCCGCGACGGGCCAGGCGGGTGTGGATGCCGGGCAGGACCTTGCTGTCGTGGGTGGTAGCCGGTGACGACCGTTGTGCCATCCGCGAGCGGCTCGCGAATGGACACCTACGCACTTGGCCGCCTCCGCCCCTGCTGCATCCCTGCCACACAAGCCGGACGTGTCCCTTCCCGCCCAGTGCACAGCCTCTTGCGTCAAGCGGCTGGCGGGAGCGTCTCCCCTGCCGATCTCCGGCACACCTGGTCGATTTTTAGGTATATGCGATTCTAGTGTGTGGGTGCCGCTTATCGTTCGTTTGGTCCCTAGTGACCGGGTTCGGCACCCCGAGTCGCCGCCCGTGTTCCGGGGTACCTCCACCTGCTGGCACCTGCGGCACGGACGGGAGGTAGATGCGGACATGCCCCATCATGGCGATGTCCGGTCCGGAGCCTCGGAGCAGCCCGGAGTCTCGGGGCCACGGGCATACGGGGCCGGGGCGAAAGAATCCGGTCCGCTGTCTCCGGCGCCGGAGCCCACCACGAGGGAGCGGGTGCTGGCGTTCGCCGGGGCGGCGCTGGCGGCTGTGTATGTGCTCGGCGACGAGAGCGAAGGGCTTCGGCTGGTCGAAGCGGCCGGGGGCGCCACTGCCCACTACGGGCTGCCCGAGCGGGTCCCGCTGTCCGGCGGGTCACCCGTATCCGAAGCCTTCCGCGCCGGTCGGCCGCTGTGGCCGGCCACGGGGGCACTCGCCTTCTCCCACGGGGGCGGCGCTGCGAGTGCTCGAGCAAGCGGGCCGCTCAGTGTGATGCCGCTCGGGGCGCGGGAGAGACCGCTGGGCTGCCTCGTCGTCGTTGGGGATTCCGCCGATGGCTTCGGACCCGAGCAGCGGAGATTCCTCCAGCAGTACGCCGACGCGGTAGCCGACCGGCTCCAGGCTGAGGCCGACCGGTCCGCGCCCTCCCCGCTGCTGGGGCCTGCTCTGAGTAGTCTGCGCGTCGGCTCGTTCGTCCTGGCACTGGAAACCGGGATGATCGAGGCGGACGCGACCGTGCTCGAACTGGTCGGCATCGCCCCGGACGACTTCGACAGCAAGGCGGACACGCTGTTCGCGCAGATCGTCCCGGAGGACATGCCCACACTGATATCGGTCAGGGAGCCGTCCGCGCAGGCCCCCGGGTACCGGGAACTGGAGTTTAGGATCCGTCGGCCCACCGGTGAGCTCCGCTGGCTGAATCTGAGCTGCCGGGTGTTCAAGGACACCGACGGCAGTCCGAAGCGGGTGCTGGGCCTGGTGACCGCGGTCTCCGCGGAGCGCCAGAGTACCGACGACGTCTCCAAGGTCCAGTGGCTGACTTCCGCGCTCGACGACGCCACAACGCTCCGGGACGTCAGCCGGGTGGTGGGCTCCGCCCTGCGCAAGCCGCTGGGCGCCGACCGGGTGGCGCTCGCCGAGCTGCAGGACGACCGGCTGGTGGTCACCGTGCTCGATCCACCGCAGCCCGGCGCCTGGCCGGAGCTGTGGCGCTCGGAGTGGCGCTCGGAGTGGCCGGACGCACCAGTCACCGCCCTGCCCACGCTTCAGACGGCGCTGAGGGACGGGCGTATCAGCCTGTGGCCCTCGAGCGCCGCCCTCGAACCCGGTCTCTCGGGCGTCGGCCCCGGCGGCTTGGCCGTCCTGCCGCTCCCGGCTGTGAGCCGGGGCACCGGGGTGTGCCTGGTCGGGTGGGACGAGCCGCACGACTTCCTCCCCGATGAGCGGTCCCTGCTCACCGCGACCGCGGGGCTGGTCGGGCAGGCCCTGAAGCGCGCGCAGGCATACGACGCCGAGCAGGAACTCGCCACGTTGCTGCAGCGCAGTCTGCTGCCCCGCCGTCTCCCCAAGCTGCCCGGAGGGACCGCCGCCGCCCGTTATCTGCCCGCGAAACACGGGCTGCAGGTGGGCGGTGACTGGTACGACGTCATCGCGCTGTCCGAGACCCGGGTGGCCCTGGTCATCGGTGACGTGCAGGGGCACAGTGCCGGGGCTGCGACGATCATGGGCCAGATGCGCACGGCGGTGAGGGCCTACGCCGTGGAGGGCCATCCGCCCGATGTGGTCATCTCGCGCGCCAACCGGCTTCTTGTGGGTATGGAGACCGACCTGTTCGCCACCTGCTGCTATGTCGAGCTGGACCTGGAGGAGGGCGACGCTTGGTTCGTCCGGGCCGGGCACCTCTCACCGCTGGTACGTCATCCCGACGGCGCCACCGAGGAGATCGCCGTCGAGGGCGGACTCCCACTGGGCATACTCGCGGAGGCGGAGTTCCCGATGACCACGGTCGCGCTGGCCCCGGGCACGGTCCTCGCCCTGGTGACCGACGGCCTGGTCGAGTCCGCCGGCCTGCATCTGGACGAGGGCATGCGCCGGACGTGCGACGCGCTCGCCGCGGCCGACCCCTCGGACCCCGGACGGATGGCCGACGATCTACTCGGTGAGACCGGACGTCGCGAGGACGACGTCGCGGTGTTGCTGCTGCGCTACGACGGGATGAAGGTGCGGCCGACACGGGCCCGCTACGTGGTGTGGCGGCTGCCCGATGCCGTCATGCATGCCCGCCGTTTCACCGCGCGCACCCTGCGCGCGTGGAAGGTCGTGGAAGAAGCCGACACCGTGCTGCTCGTCACCTCCGAACTGGTCACCAACGCCCTGGCGCACACCCAGGGTGCGGTCCGCGTCGAGCTCACCCTCGCCGCGGACCGGGTACGGGTCGCGGTGAGCGACTCCTCGCCGCGCGCGCCCGCCAAGCCGGTGATCGTGGACTGGGAGGCGACCGGCGGCCGCGGCATCCTCCTGGTCGAAGCGATGTCGGCGGCCTGGGGCTCGGTGCCGGTCGGCGGAGGCAAGCAGGTATGGAGCGAGATCGTTGTGCCAGTCCGCGAGCCCGGGGGCGAACCCGGGCCCCGGACAGAACAAGGGGATCCGACATGAGGACCCATACGTGGAACGCCATCGCCTTCGTCACCACGTGGCTCATGGTCCTGTCCCTGGCCGGCTGCGGAAGCAACAGCCGGGCGGGCCGGGACGGCTTCACCGTCGGCCTGCTGCTTCCGAGCCAGGGGATCTCTCGTTGGGAGCACTCCGACAGGCCGCTGATCGAGAAGAGGCTCAAGGAGCTGTGCGCCCACTGCACTATTGCGTTCGCCAATGCCGAGAACGATGCGACGAGACAGCGGCAACAGATGCACTCCATGATCGTCAAGGGAACCGCGGTCCTGATCCTCGACGCCGTCGACCCAAAGGCGCTCCGCTCCTCGGTCCGGGCGGCGCACACGGCGGGTATCCCCGTCGTCGCCTACGACCGGCTCGCCGAAGGCCCGATCTCGGCCTTTGTCACCTTCAACGGCGGCCAGGTCGGCAGACTTCAGGGCGAGGCTCTCCTCAAGGGCATGGGCGACAAGGCGAACGGCGGCCAGATCGTCATGATGAACGGCGATCCGGCCAGCCCCAACGCGGCTTGGTACGCCAAGGCGGCGCTGTCGGTCATCGAGGGCAAGGTGAAGATCGGCAGATCGTACGACACCCCGGGCTGGATAGCGGAGAACGCCCACGACAATATGGCTGCGGCCATCGCGGCCCTGGGCCCGGACCGTATCGACGGTGTCCTGGCGGCCAACGACGCCATCGCCTCCGGTGTCATCGCCGCTCTCAAGAACGCACGTGTCAGGGCACTGCCCCCCGTTACCGGCCAGGACGCCGACCTCGATGCCGTGCGGCGCATCGTCGGAGGGGAGCAGTACATGACTGTGTACAAACCCTTCAGGACGGAGGCAGCCGTGGCTGCCGCCATGGCCGTCGCCCTGGGACGAGGCGAGAAACTCGGCTCCATCGCCCCGAACACCATCGACAGCGCCACCACCAGGGGCATTCCGGCCGTTCTGCTCACTCCGGTCGCCGTGACGGCCGGCACTATCGGGCAGACCCTGGTCAAGGAGGGCGTGTACACCATCGACCAGATCTGCACTCCGAGGCTCCGGCCCGCCTGCGACAAGGCCGGACTCACCCACTAGACCGGATTCACCCGGTGAGGGAGGTGGTCCCCGTGGCGTACCCGCCCGTGCTGGTGCTGCGCGGCGTCTCCAAGCGGTTCGGCGGCGTGCACGCGCTCGTGGATGTCGAGCTGCGGCTCCGGGCCGGTGAGGTCGTCGCTCTGGTGGGCGACAACGGCGCCGGCAAGTCCACGCTCGTCAGGGCGATCTCAGGTGTCAGCCCCGCCGACAAGGGCGTCATCGAGTGGGAAGGGCGGCTCGTCCAGATCAAACGCCCCAACGATGCCCAGTCGCTGGGCATCGGTACCGTCCACCAGGACCTCGCGATGTGCGACAACCTCGACGTCGTCGGCAATCAATTCCTCGGCCGTGAGATCCACCGGTTCGGCATCCTCGACGAGGTGGAGATGGAACACCGTGCCCGCGAACTGATGCGCACTCTGTCCATCCGCATCCCCGATGTGCGCATGCCGGTCACCGCACTGTCCGCAGGACAGCGGCAGGCTGTCGCGATCTCCCGCTCGCTCATGGCCGAGCCCAAGGTCCTCCTTCTCGACGAACCCACCGCCGCCCTGGGCGTCGAGCAGACCAGCCACCTCCTCGACCTCATCGACGAACTGCGCGACCACGGCCTCGCCATACTCCTCATCAGTCACAACATGGGCGACGTCAAAGCCGTCGCGGATCGCGTCGCCGTCCTGCGCCTCGGCCGCAACAACGGCCTTTTCGACGTGAACACCACGCCTCAGGAACAGATCATCTCCTCCATCACCGGCGCGGCGGACAACGCCGTGGCGCACCGCACGACACGCGACGAGGAGGCCTGGCCGTGAGCAGGAAGAGGGCACCCGGGGATTCAGGACGCACCGGTGGCGACGCCGGGGCCGCCACGTCCGACCGGCCTCCGCGTACCCGCGGACGGCACATCAACCTCAGGGGATATGCCGACGTGTTCCGCGGCAGGCTGCGCGGCGACGAGCGCGGCCCGATCCTGGTCGTCCTCGGCCTTGTCGCGATCTGGCTCGTTTTCCAGGGCCTCAACGAGAATTTCCTCTCGCCGCGCAACCTGTCCAACCTCAGCGTGGACATCGTCGGTACCGGTCTGGTCGCCGTCGGCATCGTCTTTGTGCTGCTGATCGGCGAGATCGACCTGTCGGTCGGCTCCGTCAGCGGCCTGGGAGGGGCGGCGTTCGCCGTGCTGAACGTGAACCTCGGTATGCCGGAGTGGCTCGCCGTCATCGTGGCGGTGATGTCGGGGATGGCGGTGGGAGCAGTCCAGGGGTTCTTCTTCGCCCGCGTCGGCGTGCCGGCGTTCGTGGTCACCCTCGCCGGGCTGCTTGCCTGGAACGGCCTGACGCTCTTCCTCCTGGGCGCCGGCGGCACCATCAACATCGACGAGGGGGGTCTGGTCGCCTCTCTGACCAGTACCTACTTCGGCGCCGCCGGTGTCGCGTACGGTCTGGCGGCGCTCGGCGCCGGCGCGTACGTCCTGGTCTCTCGCCATAACAGGAACCGCCGAAAGGCAGCCGGGATGCCGCACCGGCCACTGAGTGAGATCTGGGTGCGCACCGGCGTCCTGACGGTGATCGCCTTCGCCGCCGCCTACACGCTCAACCAGTTCCAGGGTCTGCCGCTCGCCCTCCTGATCTTCCTGGCGGTCGTCATCGCCTCGGACCTCGTCCTGCGCCGCACCCGCCACGGACGGAGGGTCTACGCGCTCGGCGGCGGTGTCGAGGCGGCGCGACGCGCCGGTGTGGGCGTGGCGCGGATGCGGATCGCGATGTTCATGGTGTCGGGGACCCTGGCCGCGATCGGCGGCCTGTTCGTGGCCTCAGGACTCACCTCGGCGAGCCCCACGACGGCCCGCGTCGCCGGCTCCGGAATGCTGCTGATCAACGCCATCGCCGCGGCTGTCATCGGGGGCACCAGCCTGTTCGGCGGGCGTGGCTCGACATGGTCCGCGCTGCTCGGCGTGCTGGTCATCCAGTCGATCTCCTCGGGTATGGAGCTGCTGGGGGTCCAGGACGCCGTCCAGTTCATGATCACCGGCGGTGTGCTGCTGGCGGCCGTCACCGCCGACTCGCTCTCCCGACGTTCCGGAGAGGCGTCTGGTCGTGCCTGAGTGGGGTCGCTCGTTTCGCCATATTTCGTATTACTCTCACTGTAGAAGTGTGGACATGCGACGAAAGCAGCGATCGCCGCCGGATTCATCGGAGTCCCATGAAGCGCTGGAGTCTCACTCGTCTGCTTGTGGCGGCCGCGGCCGCCACAAGCCTGGTGCTTTCCGGGTGCGACAACGCGGGCCCGCCGTCCGGCGGGTCGAAGGGGAGCATCCATGTGCTCGGGCTGAATGGCGGCCCGTTCCAGGATTTGAAGAAGCTCACCAAAGAGCATTTCACCGCGGAGACCGGTATCAAGGTCGATTACACCCTGCTGCCGGAGAACCGGGCGCGGGCCACGGCGGCTCACGAATTCGAGAGCCAGGCGGGGCACTACGACGTTGCGATCGTCGGCTCGTACGAGGTGCCGATCTATTCGAAGAGAGGCTGGCTCACCCCGCTCAACTCCTACGCGAGGGCAGACAAGTCCTTCGACCAGAACGACATGTTCCCCAACCTGATGGCGTCACTGACCGGGACCGACGGCAAGATCTATGCCGAGCCCTTCTTCGGTGAGGGCTCCTTTTTGATGTACCGCAAGGACCTTTTCCAAAAGAACCGGCTGACCATGCCGCCGAACCCGACCTGGGATCAAGTCGCCTCGCTGGCGGCCAAAGTCGACGGCACCGACGGCGCGAAGGGCATTTGCCTGCGCGGTCTGCCCGGATGGGGCCAGAACCTGGCTCCGATCAACACCGTCGTCAACACCTTCGGTGGCGCCTGGTACGACATGAAGTGGAACGCGCAGCTCACCTCGCCGGCGTTCAAGAAGGCAGTAGGCTTCTACGTCGATCTGGTCCGCAAGTACGGTCAGCCCCACGCCTACCGGAGCGGCGTCCTGGAAAACCTCTCATCCTTCGTGGCGGGCAAATGCGCCATGATGTACGACGGGACCTCCCTGGCGTCGTTGATCGAGGCCGACAGTTCGACGGTCAAGGGCAAGGTCGGCTACGTCCCGGCGCCGCACGACAAGACCCAGAAGGCCGGCTGGCTGTGGGCCTGGTCCTGGGCTATCCAGAACGCGGGCAAGAACAAGGACGCCGCCTGGAAGTTCATCTCCTGGGCCTCCTCCAGACAGTACTATGAGCAGGTCGGCAAGCAACTCGGCTGGACCGCGGTGCCGGCGGGAAGCCGGAGGTCGCTCTACGCCAACCCCGAATTCCAGAAGGCGTCCGCCGGCTGGTACCGGCAGGAGTACCTGGCGGAGACGAACTCCGCCGACCCGAGGAACCCGGGCGTCAGTCCCCGCCCATATACGGGTATCCAGTACGTGGACATCCCCGAGTTCGCTGATCTCGGCGACAAGGTCTCCCAGGAGATCAGCTCGGCCATCGCCGGAAGGCAATCGGTGGACACCGCCCTGCAGAAGTCACAGGAACTCGCTCAGGCGGCGGCGGCGAAGTACCGCACCAGCTGAATCCAGATGAACTGTGCGGCCTCGGCCACCGCCTCGCGCCCCGGTCCGGAAGCCGGCGAGCCCGTCGGCCCGGGCGGCACCGACCTGCGGCTGTACCGGGAGAAGCTCCGGCGCCGTCTGCCGCCGGACCCGCTCGGACCACAGGTCTGCACCGCAATGCCCTGCTGCGCGGCGACGGTGCGCCAGGTGCTGACGTCCGACGCGGATCATCTGGGCTCCCGCGGTCCGGCGAAGCACCGGACACCCGCCAAGAAGACAGTACGGATTTCACTCCGCGGTCAGGGTGGGCTGTTGCCCGCGCACGTGCGCTTCGGGCGGTGTCCTGGGTCGGCCGGTACCCGTGCCTCCCGCCTTCGGACGGACCGAGGGTGCCGGCGGCTTCACCCTCACCCGTGGGCGAGCCGCTGTCGTAGACACGCGAGCGCGACACCCGCCGGTGCCAGCGCCAACGGCAGCAGCACGAGCGCCACCGCGACCGGCGTGATGAGGACAAGAACGCCGGCCACCCATACGTTGTCGTCGGTGACGGCCAGCATGAGCAGCCCTCCCCAGTGCGCCACGTGGACACCGAGCCATGTGGACATCGCAATCACGACGCCGACCGGGGCCGTGCACAGCAGGAGGATCCCGGCGGTATACGCGCGTGCCATACGAGTCAGCCTCCAGGAACGCCGCATCGCGGTCACCGCAGGGCAGCCGTCCGCCACCCGCACGGCGGTGGCGAGCGAGAACCGGGAGATCAGGACGAGCCCCAGCGTCCAGATCACGACGGGCAGAGCCCGGCCCACCAGGAGAAACTGCACGGTCGCGGGTTTGTGGTACGTGGGCCACGTCACCCCAGGCACCAGTTCCATGTCGACGACGGCCAGCACGAGCAGACCGGCCAGCCCCGGCACCACAGCGCACGCCGCGGTGAGCAGTTGCACGCGGAACGCGGCGCCGAGGTGCGGACCCGAGCGGCGCCACAGGGCGGAGAGGGTGAGCGTCCGAGTCGCAACGGCCCCGGAATCCGCCACCGAGCTCTCCCGCGTGTGTGCCACGGTCACGGCCTGGGCGGTGAACAGCCAGGCGACCAGCGCCCACGCGACGAGGAGCAGCAACGGAAAGACGACGTACGCCACTTTGAGGAGTTCGTCCATCTGACCGGCGTAGGCGGCGTAGGAGCCCTCGGCTTCGATGGCACTTTCCGCGCACCTCCGGGCTTCGAGGAACAGGCCCCAGGAGACGGCGAACGCACCGGACACGAGGGCGCCGCCGACGATCAGCGCCGTCGCGCAGGCCACGGCGGCGGCACCGAACACGGAACGCCGCTCGCCGCCGGTGATCAGTAGCGCCTCAGCAACGGTGCCGGCAAGACGATCATTCATGGTGGGTGCGACGCGCTCATCGGGACGTTCGGTTCCGACCGGGCCCTTGACCGTTTGCTCGACTTCAAGTTTGGACGGGGTGAGTCGCTTCAGGAGGGAGTCCACCACCTCGGGGCCATTGACCGTCAAGCGCTGCGAGGAGTGTTGCCTGGGCAGACAGCGTAGCTCGCGTTGGCGGGTGTCCATATGAGGAAATGACGTCGTGGTGAACCTCAAACGCTGGGTCGAGGACTTACCCACCATCGACGACCCGATCCATGACTACCGGGCGTTGATCACCAACCATGAGACGGGACACTTCCTCGGCTACCCGCACACGACCTGCGCGGAATCCGGCTGACTGGCCTCCGTCATGATGCAGCAGACCAAAGGGCCGCCGCCGACGTGAGAGTCCCGGCCGGGGCGGCTTCGGCCACATCCGAACCGACACCGTCGACCCGCTCACGGATTCCAGTGCATGGACTCGTTCGCCCGCTCGAAGTGTCGGGCGGCCAGTTCCTGCCTCCTGATCGCCCAATGAAGTGCGAAGCCGGCTCTGCCCTCGATACGGGGATGCCAGCCCGCCAACAACAACCAGTCCTCGAGGTCGTACGTCTCGTCCGAGGACAGCGCGGCCGACTCCACGGGATTGACTTCCATGCTCTGCTCCAGGGCATGCCCGCCCACCTGCACCCACCCGCCACGGGGGATGTCACGGCCGCCCAAGTGCCACAAGTCCGAGTGGGTGTGAGCGTAGGGAGTCCAGGGAAGGTCCCCGCCCCGCCAGCCGTGCTCGGTGGCCATCGCCTTCGAGATGTGGAAGGGCAACGACACATCGGCGGACAGGTGCAGTACGCCTTGAGGGAATTGCTCGAGAACTTCCAGAGCATCCGGATCCTCCTCGTAGTACTCGGGCGCGCTCGTCCTCTCCTCTACGGTCGCTCCCTCGGGGATGTGAATGACTTGGCCGCCGGCATCCAGGTCGGGGAAGGCGAACAGCAGCAGGCGGCCGTCGGGCGGCAGGGCGAGCCCCGTCACCTTTTCGGACAGATCCGCGCAGTTGAGCGACGCGACGAACGGGAACTCGGGGTCTGGCGTGTCCGGCGGCAGGAGCAGGGGGCCGCCGAAGCGGCCTACGACGGGCCCGTCCCCGTCCATCCTCAGGGTCGCGCAGGGAAGGGCGGCACTCGTCCATTGCTCTATGACGTCGGACGGGATGTTCCGCCTCGCCATCTCCACACGGTACCGGTCCAGCTTGTCCACTGTCTCAGGCGTCACACGGGAACTGTAGTGCTCCAGCTCATGGGTCGAGCTCGGTGTGGGAACCTTCACGATCGCGCCTCACGGTGAGCTGAAGGCCAGGACGTGGCGACGGAGTCGCCAGTTGTGCCAGCATTCCTGCCCACGGAATGGCAGTCCTTGCCGGCAACGTGCCCGACGAGGCCGGCTCGCGTGGCGGCGAGCAGTGCGTGCGCTCATCGGTCTTTGCCGGCTGCGGCTTCCCCCTCGCGCGGCCTCGTGGCTACGACGCGCCCTGGCCGTGCCGCCTCCGCTGTCAGGCCTCCCGGCTGGACCTCGAGCACTCCGGCGTCGCGCGACTGGCGTCGTGTCAGATGACGCGGAACAGGTCGGCGCTGGTGTGCACGTCCGTGAGGTCGTCGACGGTGCGGAGGTTGTCACACAGGGACTCCAGGACCGACCCGGACGCGGTGGCGGTGTCTGGGGTGGCGACGGCCACGCCGAAGAGGCGGAAGCCCAGACGGTGCTTGGCGTCGTTCCAGCCGCGCACCCACGTCTCCGTCACTTCACAGGCGTCGTCGGTGATCACCACGATGTCGCCCCGCCTGCGGGCCGTGTCGTTGAACTCCCGCTCCAGCAGCTCCGCGGCCGTGCTCAAAGGACGCTGGAAGTCCGTGCCGCCGCCGAGGAAGGTCTCCGCGAAGTCGAGGACATCGGTGACGGGGGCCGGCCGGCCGGCGGGGAAGCGGAAGACCCTGATCTTGTCGGCGGCGGAGAAGAGGATGCCGACGAAGTCGCGTCCGGCGTGGCGCGCCTGGTCGAGCAGGGCCAGGGCACATGCCTTGGACCAGGCCTCACGGGTGACTCCGCCGGGCCCATCCCCGTACATGGAGTGCGAGGTGTCCACGCATGCGATGACGGCGCCCTGCCCGGTGGTCTGCTCGCCCTGCGAGTCGTACAGCATCAGCTCTCCGGCCGCGTAGCGCGCGGCGAACACCGCGCGCAGCTCCGGGACTCCGAGGACCGCCAGCTCGGAGGGGACGACCCGGGAGAGGTCGTCGCCGAGGGTGACGCCGACCAGTTCGCCGGTGGCGTTCTCCACCTTGCGGGCCCGTTCGGCGCCTGCCATCCGTCGGAACCGGCCGATGAGTTCGGCCCACTGCGCGAGCCTTCCGGTGCGCAGCCGGTCGGCGAGCCGGGCGCGCTCGTCGAACGGCATCCGCTGCGCCTCGCCGGGACCGACGCCCCACGCGCGCATCAGTGCGGCCTCCTGCCGGACGGCCTCGGCCGCCGCCGCCGTGGCGTTCCGCGCGGCGGCACGGATACCGGGGAGCGCGGCGGCAAGGGCATGGGCGGCGGCCTGGGCCTCATGCCGGGCGGCGGCCTCTGCGGCTTCGGCGGCGTAGATCGCCCGGTGTACGACGTCGGCCGCCGGGTCGGGAACGGTGCCGTTCGCGTCGGCGGCCTGCCGGAGCGCCTCGCTCACAGCGCTCGACGCGGCCACGGCCACCTGTTGGGCCCTGTCCGCCTGCGCCGCCCTGTCACCGGCCTCCCGCGAGCGCTCGAGGAGTCCGCGCAGTGCGGAAGCCTGGGCGAGCACGGCCAGGGCGGCGGCGTAGGAGTCTCCGGCCGTCTCCCGGTGCAGCCCGGTGAACTCCGGTGAGTGCAGCAGTGAGGCGACGACCCGGTGGTTGACCAGGTGGGAGGGGGCCATCTCCGCACGGTCGCGCAGGCGCGGGGCGGCCTGGTAGGCGGCCAGGAACACGTCCGCCAGGAGATCGGGGGCGTGGGCGTGGCGGGAGTGAAGCTCCTCCGCCAGTTCACGCAGCCCGGCCGACTGCTCACACACGTCCCGCCACGCGACCCTGTCGAACGGCCCCGCGGACACGGCCGCCGTGTGCCGTGCGACGGCGGCGAGGGACATGGCCAGCCATGTCCCGGAGCTGCTCACCAACTCGCCGAGTCCGCTGTGCGCTTCACCCATGGTGCCGCCTCAGAGCTGGGCCTGCGCCATGCTCGCGTCCATCCCGAGGGCCTCGGAGAGGACGCGGGCCCGGACCGCGCGCTGACGGCCGGTGACCCGGTCGATGGCGGTGGTGGAACGGCCGGCGTTCGACGCCTCCTCCCGCAGTGTCTCCAGGCGCTTGCCCGCCATGGCGAGCTTGTGGTGGGCGTTCTTGATAACCCACTCGCTCAGCACCTCACGGGACTGCCCGGCCATGGCGTCGAGCTGGGTCTCCAGTTCCTCGATGACGTCGGCGAGGTCGAGCGCCTCCTTGGCGTCGGGGTTGACCAGGTGCAGCACTTCCCGTTCGACGATCGGGCGTTGGACGGGGGAGTCCCACAGCACATGCGTCAGCACCGACAGATCGGTCTCCGCCACCGCGGTGCGCCCGTCGAGGTACGCGGACGCCTGGAGGAGGCGGACCGCCTGCCGCCAGCGCCGGTCGGAGGCGACGAGTTCCTTGCGGCGCAGTGCGGCCCGCAGCGTCACCAACGCTTCCACGATCGCGTCGGGGACCTCCACGTCCGGGACGGCCTCGGCCACGGCCTGCTGCAGCGCGGCCAGTTCCAGGGTGGTCGGGGGCACCGGTGCCGTCGGACGGCCGACGGCGGACCGCACCAGCGCGGTGAAGTTCGACGGGTCCTCCAGGTACCCGACCTCGATGCGCACCAGCAGCCGGTCGTAGATCGCCGCGGAGTCCTCCCCGCTGGGGAGTTCGTTGCTCGCGGTGATGGCCCCGATCAGGGGGCAGCGGATCGGCGCGCCTCCGTTCTCGGGGTGGTAGATCCGCTCGTTGAGGAAGCCCAGTGTCTCGTTGAGAGCGGCGGTCGAGCACTTGAAGATCTCGTCGATGAACGCGACATGGGCGGTCGTGGCGCGCCCCTCGAAGACCTGCCGGTACTCGCCCCGGGCCAGCGCGGCGACGTCGATGGGACCGAACATCCTTGTGGGTGCCGTGAACTTCGACAGCAGGATCTCCCAGTAGGCCGCCCCCTCGATCCGGCCCGTGAGCTCCCGCGCCAGCTCGGACTTCGCCGTACCGGGCGGGCCGAGCACCAGCGAGTGCTGCCCGGCCAGCAGCGTCACCATCAGCGTCCGGACGACATCCGCCCGCTCGTAGAAACGGTCCGACAACTCGTCGCACATGGCGCGCAGCCTTCGGGCCGTGTCCTGCGCGTCCTTCATGTCGCCCTCCTCGCCTGTGAGCCCTGCGGACTGCCGGGGCCGCCGGTCCCCCGAAATTACGCCAACAGGGCGTGCAATGACCGTAAAGGGCCCGGCGGTACGGGCGGAGCACCCGGGGCGATGACGCCTGCAGCCTCCACTCCGATCCCGTGGCCGGGCTCCGCGCATCCCTCCGCGTCACCGTTGTCGCGTGCGCCGCGACGCCGTCCACAACGGCGGACACCGTCCGCCCTGGTAGGCGGCGAAGACCGGTGTCGCGTCACGAGGGCGAGGCGCGACATGGCATGCGGCGCGGCGTTCATCCAGGGCACCACCGTCACCTTCGACGCCGACGCCGACGGACACGGTCCGAGCGTGGAACTGCCTCACGCGCGGGGCACGGAGGCCCGGCGCACGCTGCCGGTCACGCTCCTGTCCGGAGTGGCCGGACTGGTTCACCTCGAAGCGCGCGTTTTTACGGCCTGAGCTCTTCTCACGAGCAGGCGGTGTCCCGGTGGGGCACGTGACGGCTGAAGGCGTGGCGGTAGGCGGTCGGGGTGGTGTCGAGTGCGCGACGGAAGTGCAGGCGCATATTGGGGGCTGAGCCCAGGCCCGAGTCACGTGCCACCTGGTCGATGGAGTGATCGGTGGTCTCCAGGAGTTCGCGCGCCAGGCCGAGCCGGGCGCCCACCAGCCACTGCAGTGGCGTTGTGCCCGTCTCCTCGGTGAACCGGCGCATGAAGGAACGTTCCGACATGCCGGCGTGGCGGGCGAGCTGGGTGACGGTGAGCGTCTCGCCCAGGCGCTCCAGGGCCCATGCCCGTGTGTCCGCCAGTGCCGTGTCGCCGGCGTCGGCGACGGGTGCGGGTACGTACTGGGCCTGACCGCCCTCGCGGTGGGGTGCGGCGACGATGCCCCGGGCGATCTGGTTGGCCGTCACCGCGCCCAGGTCGCGGCGCACGATGTGCAGGCACAGGTCGATGCCACAGCACACCCCGGCTGAGGTGAGGATGTCACCTTGGTCCACGTAGAGCACGTCGCGGTCCACGTTCACCGCGGGATAGGTGCGTTCGAGCTCGTCCGTGTACTGCCAGTGCGTGGTGGCGTGGCGCCCGTCGAGCAGACCTGCCGCGGCGAGCACGAAGGCGCCGGTGCAGATCGACACCACTCGGCAGCCCCGGTCACGGGCCGTGGTCAGTGCGTCGAGCACCTCCGGCGGCAGTGGCTTCTCGCGGGGCCGGAAGCCCTGTCCGAACCCAGGGACGATCAGTGTGTCCGCCGCATCGAGGCCGTCCAGGCCACCTGTGACAGCCAGCGCGAAACCGCTGGTGGTGGGGACGGGACCGGCTGTTCCGCATACGGAGAGCTGGTACGGGGTCTCCGCGCGGGGAGCGAAGATCTGCAAGGGGATGGCCAGGTCGAGCGGCGCCATCCCCTCCAGGGCCAGTACGGATACTCGGTGGATGGTCATGGCGGTATCCTAACGAGACCAGGCATTTCTGCCACTGGATGAGACTCCTCCACGCGGCGACGCTTGATGGCATGACCGGACCTGTTTCCCAACCGGCTCCCGGCGAGGCGAGCGGCGCCACGGGCGAGGTGACGTCCCTGCCCGGCACTCCGCCGGCGCGCGCCACGCCGAGCCTGGTGACCGGCGTTCGAAGCGCCTTCCATCGCCAACCACAGCATCCGCAGTTACTTGTCCGCCCGGCTGGTGGCCCGCCGGCACCCGGACCGTTACAGCACACCTGGTCGGCGGCCGCCGAGGACACCTCCGACGTCGCTGCCCGCGTTCCCTACCCCGTTCCACCGAGGTGATGGTGAAACCCGCTCGTTCTTCCACCGAAGGCCCGTGGCGACACGGCGGTACCGAGGTCCCCCCGCGGCGCCCCGGCATCGGCAGTCTGGTACTGCTGGCCTCTATCGTCATATCGTTCCTGGCCGCCTCCAGCGCGCCGACCCCGCTGTACGCGACCTACGCGGCCGAATGGCACTTCTCACCGATCACCACCACCGTGGTCTTCGGCGTCTACGCGATCGCCGTGCTGGCTTCACTGCTCGTGTTCGGGCGCGTCTCCCACCACATCGGACGACGCCCGGTGCTGCTGGCCGCGCTCGGCCTGCAGACCGCCGCGCTCGCGGTGCTCGTCACCGCGGGAGGCGTGGAAGCACTGCTGCTCGGGCGGATACTGCAAGGCGTTTCCACCGGCGGCGCCCTCGGCGCCCTGGGGGCGGCCATGCTGGACATCGATCGGCACCGCGGCGCCCTCGCCAACTCCGTTGCACCCGGGGTGGGGTCCGGTGCGGGCGCGCTGCTGTCCGGCGTGCTGGTCCAGTACGCGCCAGCGCCCACCCACCTGGTGTACCTGCTGCTCGTCGGGGCGTTCGTCGTCCAGAGCGTCGCCGTGATCCGTATGCCGGAGACCGTCGGCCGCAAACCGGGCGTGCGCGCCGCGATGGTCCCTGAACTGGCCGTGCCGCCCGGCGTGCGAGGGGCCGTGCTCGTCGCGGCGCCGATGCTCTTCGCCACGTGGGCGCTCGCCGGTTTCCACGGTTCACTCGGGCCGGCGCTCGCACGACAACTGTCTGGCTCCTCTTCGGCGGTATCGGCCGGGCTGGGGCTCTTCCTCGTGGCCGCAATCGGGGCTCTGTCCGCCGTCGTGTTCGGCCGTATTCCACCGCGTGCGGGCATGTTGCTGGGCGGCCTGTTGATCGCGGTGGCGTCGATGGCCACACTGGCCGCGATCGACGGGGAGTCGGCCATCGGGTTCTTCGGCAGCACGTTCGTCGCCGGTGTCGGTTTCGGCGCCGGAACCCAGGGCGCCATCCGGACCGTTGTGGCCCGCGCGGCGCCGGCCGGACGGGCGGGTGTCATGTCCGTCCTCTTCGTCGTCTGCTACCTCGGTATGGGACTGCCCTCGGTCATCGCCGGGGTGCTGGTGGTGCACGGCGGAGGGCTCGTCACCACCGCCCGGCAGTACACGCTGTTCGTCCTCGCCCTCGTGGTCGCGGCCTCGCTCGGGCTGCTGCTGACGAACCGCTCGGCCCGCTCCGGTCGATCCGCGGAGGCCGATCACGCCACATCCGGGCACACGGGTCCTCGTACTGCCGCCGATCTGCCGGCCGCCGAGGCGGGGCAGGCTACTTCACTAGTCGTTGATCACAACGGCGGTCAGGCCCGCCGCCGGTGCACGCGACAAGCGGACTGAGATCCCGGTGTCCCTTCAACAGCGCGGCCTGTGCCTGCGTACCCCAGGGACCCCGTTGTCCGGCACACCGATGCCTACAGACAGACAAGGCGTGCCACTCACGGAAGCCGAAGGACGGGACCCCTGTCGACCCGCACCACACGACTTTTCGGAGTACATGCTCGTGACCGTCGAGGACCGGCGCTTCCAGCCTGCCAGGAACAGCGACTCGTTCGACAGAGCAACACCCGTCGGCTACGACAAGGTGACGTCTTCCCAGCCGGGAAGCCGACCCGGACGCGTGCCGGCGACCAGTGAACAGGTCCGTGCGGCCGAGGCTCGGCTCGGTGTCCCGCTGCCCCCGAGTCTGTGGGCCTTCCTGCTGGTCAGCAACGGCTGCGGTCCTGTCTCCCAGTACACCGAGGCACTGCGCCCCTGCGAGGAGATCGACTGGTTCCGGCGCACTCACCCGGCGTTCGTCGACTCGCGCCGCGATACCGAGGACCACGACTTGTTCCTGCACGCGCTCTGTCTCACCCGGGGCGCGGACGCGATCCTGCTCGACACCCGCACCGTCTCGGCGGACGGGGAGTACGGCGCCTACCTGTTCGCCGTCAAGTACGGGGAACTCGACGAGCGGTACAGCAGTTTTGACGAGGTCGTCCTGGCCGGCCGCTCGGAGATCGAGTGGCATCGCGAGCACTGCGTTTGATAGCCGCGGGCCCGCCCCGGTGAGCCGTCCCAGCCGTGTCCCGTACACGGCTCGGTCGGTTCGGGTCACCGTTCGGGCCACCCGCTTTCGGCGAGAAGGGCGGCGAGCACCCCCGAGGCTGGGTGGAATGCGTCGCGGTCGTGACGTTCCCGTCGGGGGCCGAGGAGCCGTCGGACCTCCCTCCTGCGAGAGGCCGGCCCTCTCCGGCGTGCTCACGCCGCGCCCCCACAGCGATGTTCGCCCGTGTGGCGTGCTGCTGAACGGCCACTATGCAGCGGGATACGCGCAGATGCCGAAGTCCGGCCATCCCGGATCAAGCGCATCCACATCTCCGCGGCCGTGGAAGCCCCCCTTCACCAGGCTCAGAGTCATGCCGTTCCCCTCACCCCGGCCGGTGTACTCGTTGACACCGCCGTCGCCGGTGGACTGGAACACATGGAGTTCCGCCCGTCCGTCGTGGTTCTCGTCGGACGCGAGCGCCGCATAGACGAATCCCAGGGCCGCCATGCGGATGTCGGCCGTGCGGCTGCCGCTCAGGTCCCGGGCGAGGGGCCCGTAGCGGACTTCGTGCACGGTCACGTTGTCACGGGCGTAGTCTCCGTCGTCCTCCTGGCTGTGGAACAGGGCCAGATCGAGATACCCGTCGCCGTCGAAGTCGCCGAACGCACCCCGGGTCTCCATGTCGGGAGACAGCGCGCTCCTTGCCTTCTGCCACCGAGTACGCCCCTGGCCCACTCGCACCTCGGCTGCGGTCGTGGCCCGGCTGAAGACGACCGTGGCGTCTCCCGAGCGGTGAGGGTCACGTATCTCGTCCAAACGTCCGTCCGCGTCGACGTCGGCCGTCAGTGTCATGCCGTCCTTGTCGGAACACACCACCGAGGGAGGGTGGTCACCGGGTTCGGAGCGGGATCCGAGAGCGAGCACAGCGACAGACCCCAACATCGCTGTCCCCGCGCAGAGAACGACCCATCTGCGGCGGCGATCCCGCCACCTTGGCAACAGTGAGGACAACGCGCCACGGCCTTTCTCCTGCTGGGTGCCCGCAATTTCCGGCATCGCAGGGTCCTGTGAGCGCTCCACCGGCGGTCCCGTCGGTCACCCTACGGTGATCGCGCCACCGGTGTGCGGCCGGGGAGCAGCGGTTCGATCCGCGCCAGGGGCATCGGCGGGCGATCGCCGATCTCGTCCATGTCATCGGGGCCTGCTGAGGACTCGTCGCACAGTCGGGCGACGCCCTGGAGCGGCGGGCACTCAAGGGTACCCGGCGGCAGCCATGCGGCGCCGCGGGCCCCTTCGCCGTCGGTGCGGCCGGGCCCTCGTCGTCTGGGAACGGGTTCAGCGCTGGTGACCCGGGCCTGCCGTCACGGAGCGAGCCGGATCTCGGTGGCGCCCGAGTACGTGCCCTTGCCCGGTCGCTGGTAGCCGCCCTCACGATGGACGAAGTGCAGGCGCAGGGACGAGGTACGCACCGGTGAGAAGGTGACCGTGTTGGCACCGGCGCGAGGGCCCGCGGGGTCCCAGCGGGCGCCGGTGACCTGTTCGAAGCGGCCTTCCCTCACATGCTCGACGAACATCTGCCGAGGCGGCTGCACTCCCCCGCCGTCGTCGTAGAGGTGGACGGTCAGCCCCGCGCAGCGGCGCGGTGCGTCGAAGTCCAGTTGCAGCCAGTCGACGGTGTTGGGCGAGTTGTAGGCGGTCCAGCGCGGATGGTCGGCGACGACGCCGTCGACGACGGCCTGCGGCGAGTCGTACATCCATGTGTGGGACGCCGACACGGCGATCGGGCCGGGCGACTCGTCGCGCAGATCCTTCGACGTGGCAAGCCCGATGGTCTGTGCGCCGCTCGTGGACTGGGCGTTGTAGAAGTGGAAGACGACACCGTCGTGCTTGACGACCCAGGGCTTCGTCGCCTGATTGGCCTCCCAGGGCCGGGTGGAGCTGGTGAGCTTCGGCCCTCGCCACGGCGTCCAGTTCACCAGGTCGTAAGAGCAGGCGAACGAGTCGAACCGGCCGTTGGACGTGTAGTCGATGGTGTTCCAGAAGAACATCACCCACAGGTCGCCCATGCGCACGACCTGCGGGTCGCCGCACAGGGCGATGCCGTGCCACTCGTACGGCGTGAGGACCGGGGCCTCACCGTGGCGGCGCCAGTGGACCATGTCGTCGGAGACCGCCATGCCGATCGTCTCGTTGCCGTATCCCCCGGCGCCCGTGGCGTTGTAGTACATGACGAACCGCGCCCCCAGGCGGGCCAGCGGATCACGGATGACATTGCTCTTGAACAGTTTCGAGCGTTCCCAGTAACGCGTGTCGCGATCGTCGGGTCCCAGGACCGCCGCGTCCCGGCGGGTCCAGGGCTCGGGCAGGTGCGGGGTACGGGTGGAGGCGATACCGATGGACAGCGGTCCGCCCTCGTAACCGGGGTCGGCACCGCCGAGATAGCTCATCCAGAACCGGCCCTCGAACGTCTGCAGCCGCGCCGAGCCGCCCCACTCGGGGTCCTGCAGCGCGATGTATCCGGCGGCTTGCTTCTGGTCCCAGGCACCCGGCCGGAAGGGGAGAACGGTTCCCTCGGGCGTCCAGTCGAGCAGGTCTGGACTCGACGCGAGCCGGGTCTCGTAGCCGTCCTCGCGATACACCAGGTGCACCATGTACCAGCGGTCGCGATGACGGAAGACGCTGGGAGAGTCCACCAGTTCGGCATCCGCGGGTGTGGTGAGCACGGGACCGTACCGGTAGGGGGTCTTGACCTCCTCGTACACCTCCTGCATGACCTCGTCCGGAACGGTCGTCGGACGCGAGGGTCTGTCCTCGACGCCGACTGCCCGGCTCCCTTCGCCGGATGCGGCCGTCGTGCCGTGCGCCGTGCCCGGCAGCAGCGACAGGCCGACGGCGGAGACGCCGGTCATCCCCGACCGGCGGATGAGGCCGCGGCGGGTCATCCCGTCGCCCTGCGTGGGCACCGGCCGCCGGCCGTCTCGTGGTGCGGCATCGTTCTCCTGATGACTCATCAATGCCTCCTGGACAACGTTGTCATGCCTGGGCAATGTAGCGACGCGGGTCACGAACGGTCAATGCCTCCCCGGGCACGGACCGAGGACGAGGGCCGAGGACGACCGGCCTCGTGTTCCTGCCCTCACTCCTCGGCGTGTCCATCGTGCGCGTGTATGCCGGCCTCGTCCAGGGCGAGGGCGGCGGTGCGGCCGACGGCGTCGCCGAGCAAAGCCGCGCCGGAGTCCGGCGGTTCGGGTGCGCTGGCCTCGCTTCCGGCTCAGTCCGGCAGCGCGGCCAGCAGGCTGCGCCGGGCGGAGTCCACGTGCTCCTCGGCCAGGCGGGCCAGGGTGCGGGGGTCGCCGGAGCGCAGCAGCGCGGCCAGTTCCCGGTGCTCGTCGACCACGCGTGCGCGGTAGTGGTCGTATCCCGCGTCCGCACGGCGCAACTGGAAGAGATGCAGTTGTGAGCGGATGGTCCGCCACGCGGTCGTCAGTCTGACGTTGCCCGCGGCGGTGTAGATCTGGTCGTGGAAGGCGATGTCCAGGGCGACCAGGCGGTGGGCGTCGGCGCTTCCGTCGATCTCGGCGGCCATATCGACGACGGTCTGGTCCAGCCGGGAGAGGTCCTCGGGCGAGGCCGTACGCCGCGCGGTGGTGGCGGCCAACCGGTCCAGCGCTGCTCGCAGCGTGTAGACCTCCTCGACGTCCGCTGCCGTCACGTCGATGACTGTGGTGCCCCGGTGCCAGCCGCCGCGGACCAGGCCCTCCCGTTCCAGTTGTGCCAGGCCCTCTCGGACCGAACCCCGGCTCACGTCGAGGCGTGCGGCCAGCTCCACCTCTCGCAGGGCGGCCCCGGGAGGGAAGTGCCCGGAGAAGATGGCCGCTCGCACGAGATCGGCGGCTTCGTCGGCCAGCCCGCGACGAGGGGCCTTCGGCAGTGGGGATGACATGGCCCGATGTTGACATCGAGCCATGCCCGATGCCAAGTGTCCAAATGTATCGATGTTGACATCGAGCAGTCAGCCGCGCATGCTGCTCCGGTAGCGAGCCCAGGAGGCGCACCATGACCCACCGACCCGCCATGCACCTGGCCGTCCCCGTGGACGACCTGGCCGCAGCCCGTCACTTCTACGGCGATGTGCTCGGCCTGCCCGAGGGCCGAAGCACCGACCACTGGGTGGACTGGGACCTCGAGGGGCATCAGTTGGTGACTCATCTGGTACCGAACGCTCCGCAGCCGGCAGGCTCCAGCCTGGTCGAGAACCACGCCGTGCCCGTCCCGCACTTCGGTCTGCTGCTGGACGAGCGGCGCTTCCACGAGTTCGCCGAGCGGCTGCGCGTCGCCGCAGTGCCCTGCGACATCGAGCCCCACCTCCGTTTCCCCGGCGAACCCGGTGAGCAGTGGACCATGTTCTTCCGGGACCCGGCCGGCAACGCCTTGGAGTTCAAGTCCTTCCGCGACGAATCCATGGTGTTCGCCCGATGAGGGGCGTCCTCGTGACAGGCGGTTCGCGTGGTATCGGCCGGGCCGTCGCACTGGCCTTCGCCGGGGGTGGTGACCGCGTCGCCCTGCAGTACGTCGGCCGCCGTTCGGACGCCGAGGAGACCCTGCGGCAGATGCCGGGCGAGGGACACGCCCTGCTTCGGGCGGACCTGGGCGACCCCGGCGCGGCTGAGCGGCTGACGGCTGATGCGGTGGCCGCGCTGGGTGTGGTGGATGTGCTGGTGAACAACGCGGCCGTCGGGCCCACGGCAGATACACGGCACCGGATCTCCGACACCTCGTTGGCCGACTGGCAGCGGATCTGGCAGCGCATGGTCCAGGTCAACCTGCTCGGCGCGGCAGACCTGAGCTGGTCCGTCGCCCGGCACCTCATCGACCGTCGCGCGGGCGGGGCGATAGTGAACGTCGGCTCACGCGGTGCGTTCCGTGGGGAACCGGACTTCCCGGCCTACGGGGCGACCAAAGCGGCGCTGCACGCCCTCGGCCAGTCCCTGTCCGTGGCACTGGCTCCGCACGACATCGCCGTCACCTCGGTCGCGCCCGGTTTCGTGGCCACAGAGCGCCAGGCCGCGCGACTGTCCGGACCGGAAGGTGACCGGCTACGGGGAGAGAGCCCGTTCGGCAGAGTCGGCACGCCGGCTGAGATCGCCGCCACGGTCCACTTCCTGGCGTCTCCTGCGGCGGCCTGGGCCTCAGGAACCGTCGTCGATCTCAACGGCGCGTCCTATCTGCGGACGTGACGCGCCGGCAACCCGCGAGGAGGTCGGATGCCCACTGACACCACGGACACCACTGACACCACGGACACCTCACCGAGCCGGACCGCTCTGGCTGTCCGCCATCTCGATTTCGAGGACCTCGGTCTCCTCGAACCGGTGCTCGAGGAGCGCGGCTACCTGACGCGCTACCTGGATGTCGCCACTCAACCGGTCGACACCGAGCTGATCCGTGCCGCCGACCTGGTGGTGGTACTCGGAGGCCCGGTGGGCGCCGGTGACGCCGACCGCTATCCGTTCCTGGCCGACGAACTCCTCGCGCTGCGCGCTCGGCTGGCCGACGGGTCGCCGACACTGGGCATCTGCCTCGGAGCGCAGTTGCTGGCGCGTGCACTGGGCGCGCAGGTCACTCGCGGCGCGGCACGGGAGGTCGGCTATGCCCCGGTGAAGCTCACCCCGGACGGGACAGCGTCCCCTCTGCGCCACCTGACGGGAGTGCCGGTCCTGCACTGGCACAACGACATGTTCGGTATCCCCGAGAACGCACGGGTCCTGGCGGGCACGCCGGACTGCCCGCATCAGGCCTTCGCCCTCGGCACCCAGGTGTTGGCCCTGCAGTTCCATCTGGAGACCCCCGCGGAGGACATCGAGAGGTGGCTCGTCGGACACGCCGAGGCCTTGGTCGCGGCGAACATCCATCCGGCGCAACTGCGCCGGTCGGCACTCGCGGCAGCACCCGAACTGCGCACCCGGGCCCTCGCGACGCTCAGGGAGTGGCTCACCGTCGCGGGCTGCTGAGCAGACCCGGCTTGCGGGCTTGCCGGGGCACAGCCCACGGCGGGACGCGGGGCACCGCGGCCGGCGGTCTCGTCATCCACTCCCCTGCCACCGCCACGCGCCCTTGCGCTCGGGGCCGGCCCACACCATCCGGTGGTGCGTCCACCCGAACACCTTCCGCTCCCTCCTGCGTCACCTCACCGGGGTCGGCGCTGAAGCTGAAGTGCGACAACACCGCCTACCGGCCGGTGATGGACGCGATCGATCTGCTCCAGCGCTACCTGGGACAGCCGCTGAAGGAGGGCGCGTTCTTCGATCCGGCGGAGAGCGTGCCGCTCGCGGGAGTGGTGCCCGAGCAGTGGCGGGCGGCGGCGGTGAACGACAAGGACCGTGTCGAGCACATCCCGTACGAGCGTGAATCCGTACGGCCGGTTCGAGCTGGACGTGAACAGCCGCCTCGATCTGGACCCTCCGTCCGGGCCGCGGTGCCCGGCCCGCGTACCCCGCAGGACGAGGCAGCCGCAGCCCCGGCGTGACAACCGGTCCCGGGCCGGCCCTACCTCGTGAGCGGCTCCACGTGGAGGCCCGGAACCCCGGCGCCCGCGCCCGTCGGCCCGGACACCCCGAGCGCCGACATCCCTATCGGCCATGCCCGCTGCTCGGCCCTCACCCAGGAACTCCGGACACAGCTCGACACACTCGCAGCCAAGCGCATCCCCCGGGACAAGACCTTCTCGGTGAAGCCCCGGGCGTACCCAGAGGCCGTCGAGACCGCACACGCCGACTTCGCCGCCCTCCAACAGCGCGACCACAGCCCCAAGTGGTTACTCAGCGCTGCACGCCACCTGGCGGTAGCCATACGAGAACAGGGCCTCATCGGAAGGGAAGTTCCCGTGATGAACGCCGTCCGCGCGACGCCGTCGTCGCCCTCACCGCCGGATTGCGGCCGACGAACTGGCAGCCGGCTGCGGCACCGCGGCGTCCGGGTAAGGACACCGCGGCTGTGGGAAGGCCTCTCACGCGAAGGACGCCAAGGGTGTGAGCGTCACGTTCAGGACGGCTTGCCCTCGTGGATTCAACACTGCGCGATCCAGGGGCGTATCCCCCGTGAACGTCGTCTCATGCGCACTCGGCTGCCCGTCGTCGCCAGGCAGGCCGCCGACACGCAGATTGGTTGGCCCTCGCCATGCCCGAACAGCCCCTGCCCGCGGACCCCGACAGCGGCTCCGGACGTCCGTCCCTTCCAGTCCGTGTGAAGGACGCCTCGGGTGTGTCCCGCCGTCGGCTGCTCGGCACGGCCGGCGCCACCGGCATGCTCCTCGGCGCCGCGGGCGGGGTGGCCGGACACGCCGCGGCCGCGCCCGCGAAAGGCACACCGCTCACCTCGCTCGGCTCCGACCGGTCACCCTTCCATGGAACACATCAGTCCGGCATCACCGGTGAACTCCAGTCACATGGCCATCTCGTCGCCTTCGACCTTGCAGCCGGAGCCGGCCGCAGGGAGGCCATCGCGCTGATGCGCCGGTGGTCGGCGACGGCCGCGCGGCTCATGGCGGGTGAACCTGCAGACGACGGGGGCATCGACGTGGCCCGGGACGCGGGCCCTTCCGCACTGACGGTCACTTTCGGCTTCGGTCACTCCTTCTTCGACCGGACGGGGCTGCGAAGTCAACGGCCCCGCGCGCTCGACCCGCTGCCCGCCTTCTCCTCCGACCGGCTCGACAAGGCCCGCAGCAACGGCGACCTGTGGGTGCAGATCGGTGCGAACGACGCGTTGGTCGCCTTCAACGCGATGCGCGTCCTGCAGAGAAAGACGGGTTCCTCCGCCAGGGTGCGCTGGCAGATGAGCGGGTTCAACCGTTCTCCGGGCGCCACGGCCCATCCCGTGACGGCCCGCAACCTGATGGGCCAGATCGACGGCACCCGCAACCCGCACCCGGACGAGGAGGACTTCGAGAAGAGCGTCTTCGTCCCCTCCGACGGGAATCCGGCCTGGATGGCGAACGGCTCCTACGTCGTCGTTCGCCGCATCCGCATGCTGCTCGACGACTGGGAAAAGCTGTCACACGGAGAGCAGGAGAAGGTCATCGGGCGGCGCAAGGCCGACGGGGCGCCCCTGAGCGGAGGCACCGAGACCACCGCGATGGAGCTGGAGAAGACGGACGCCGACGGAAACCTCGTCGTCCCCATCAACGCACACGCCCGGGTCAGCCGGCCCGACTACAACCAGGGCGCGACCATCCTGCGCCGTCTGTTCTCCTACCACGACGGCTACGACCGGCGCGGCGCGCCGGACGCGGGCATGCTGTTCGTCTGCTGGCAGGCGGACCCTGTGCGCGGCTTCATACCGGTGCAGCGCCATCTGGACCGCGGTGACGCGCTGTCGCGGTACATCCGGCACGAGGCAAGCGGCCTGTACGCGGTCCCGGGCGGTTCGGCGGACGGCGAGTACGTGGGCCAGCGACTGCTGGAGGGATGAACCCGCACAGCGTCAACGCCCTCGCATCACCGGCCTCGCGGCGGGACGCGGGAAACCCGCCAGGGGCAACGCGACCCCCTACCGCGCCTCAAGGGCACGAGCGCGGCGAGCGGCGACGGTACGGCCGAGGCCGCACCGTCGTCGGGGCGCATGAGTGTCACCACCGCCACGCCCGCGTACCGCGAGCGCGGAAGGCACCCCACCCGCCCCGCGCGCGGGGCAGCGCACCACCCCGGGCCACGGACGGAAGCCCATACGGAGCGCACCACCTACCAGCACCGTCAGCCAGATCCGCGGCAGCACCGCCGATCCGCTCCAAGAGGCGACAACAAGAAGGGGCTCGCCACACGTCCGGAGCGCACTGAAGGGGACGCCCTGCCCGAGAGGTCAGGCCTTCTCGCTGCCGGGGAGTTGCCCTGCTTTGTCGACGATGGTGCTCTTGAGGAGGGCTGAGCTGTCCAGGAGCGTTCCGGCCTTGCCGTAGGGCGTGTCCTTGGTCAGACGGGTGGAGTGGCCGAGGTAGGCGAGGTCCTCCTTGTCGAAGACCCACTCGGTGACGACGCCGTTCTTCTTGTCGCTCCGGGCGATGCCCAGGCCCTGGCGGCCGAGGGCGTCCTTCGCCTGCGGGGCCTCGGTGACGCCGGGGATCTTCGCCGCCGCCCGGTAGAGGGCGGCGGCCGTACGCGGTGGCATCGCACGGTCGAGGAGGTCCCCGATCTGCTCGAAGACGGCCTGGTCCCGTTCCCTGTCGTCGACCTGCGGGGTCTTGGCGTAGAGGTGGTCGAGCAGCTTGTCGGGGTCCGTCGGCAGGGAGCTGAGCCACTCATAGGTGGGCCGGCTGAACCCGGCCGGTGTACCGGCCGGGTCGCCGAGCTCGGCGTTGAGGCGCGTGGTCTCGCCGTCGGTCCGGATCACGCCCTGCGTCTTGACAGGCTCGGGGTTCTGGGAGAGCCACAGTTCGTAGTCGTGCAGCGGGCTGACGACAGCCTTCCCGCTGGACAGATCGGCCTCGCGGACCTTCTCCTTCACGTACGAGAACTGGTCGTCCCGCACAGTGAGGGCGTCACGCTTTCCCGCGGCGTCGGAGATCTGCTGGAGGAGGGCGGACACGGGCTGCATGTCCGCGGCCGTACCCGAGGACGCGCCGGTGGCCGGCGTGCGGTCGCCGTCGTTCAGGGCGATCCCCCCGGTCACCACGGCGGCCAGGGCCAGCGCCGTCAACGGCGCGAGAAGGGCGGGGCGCAGCCGTCGGCGGGGCTGCCGTGCGGGAGTGCCGGCCTGGTCACGGTCGATGTGTCGCATCAGGAGGTCCTTGTGATGGAGGTACTGCTCACGCGGAAGGTCCCAGTCGGGCGGGGCGGGCAGCAGACGGGCGAGTGCGGCCCGCTCGTCCGACGGCTCGGAGGAAGCGGAGTTCGGCCTGCCGTTCATGTGAGTTCCTTCCGCGCGGGCACGGCCGCGAACGCGGCCGTACTTGTTACCTCTCCGCGAGTGGTGGGCGGTTCCGTGTTCTCCTCGGAGAGCCGGGCGAGTTTCTTACGAGCGCGGGAGAGGCGGGACCGCACGGTGCCGACGGAAATGCCCAGGGCCTGAGCCGTCTGCCGGTAGTCCAGACCGGACCACACGCAGAGGGCGAGCACCTCCCTCTCGTGGCGCCGCAGCCGGCTCAGGGACGCCTGGACGGCCCGCAGCCGCCGCACATCGTCGATGCGTCCGACCGTCCGGGGCGCGAAGTCCTCCACATGGCCGGGCCGGGGCTGACGCGCGAGGAACGCCTGCCGTCGGCGCACGCCGCGCCGGGCGTTGTCCGCCTTGTGAGTGGCGACGCCCAGCAGCCACGGCAACAGGGTTCCGCCGTCCTCCCGCACCTGAGCGCGGTTGCGCCACGCGGTCAGAAACGTCTCGGACATGATGTCCTCGGCCGCCGACCAGTCGCCTGTCAGGCGCAGTGCATGGTTGTACACGCGGCCGGCGAACTCCTCGTACAGCTGGGCGAACGCCTCGCGGTCGCCGTCACGCACGCGGCGCCGTACGTCGTGGTCTGAGTCCCTCACACCCTGTTCTCTCCGCGGTCCAGGGGGAGTTCCAGTGATCCACGTCACTCGGCGCCGGGGCACCCTTGCTCACTCCTATGCCTCTGGGAACAGGGTGCCGAAGTCATTGCCGCCCAGGTCGTCACCAGTAGGGCGCGCCCGTCACCGCTGCTCGGTGGGCCGTACCACGATCTCGTTGACGTCGACCTGGACCGGCTGGGCGACGGCGTACGCGATGGCGTCGGCGATCGCAGTGGGATCCAGTGCCATGGCATCGCGGCGGGCCAGGAGCTCGGCCCGGGCGTCGGGATCGGTGACCGCGTTGACGAAGTCGGTGTGGACGAAGCCCGGGGAGACGATGGTGACGCGCAGGTCACCGACCTCCTGCCGCAGTCCTTCGCAGATCGTGCGCACGGCCGTCTTCGTCGCGGAGTACACCGCCTGTCCTGGGACGGTGCGATATGCGGCGGTCGATGCCACCGTGACGAGGTGCCCGGCCTCCTGCCTGCGGAAGATGGGCAGCGCGGCAGCGATGCCGTGCAGGACTCCACGCAGATTGACGTCGATCATGTCGTCCCACTCGTCGACGCGCAGGTCCTCCAGCGGTGAGATCGGCCCGATGCCGGCGTTGTTGACCAGCACGTCGAGTCGGCCGAATTCGGTGACCGCCGTGTCGAGGAGGCGGACGAGGTCCTCGCGCCGCCGCACATCGGTCGGCACGCCGACGGCGCGGCCACCGCGTTCCCTGATCTCTGCGGCGAGTTGCTCGACGCGTTCGCTGCGCCGGGCACCGAGGACGACCGCCGCACCGCGCTCCGCCAGGGCGAGCGCGGTGGCCCGGCCTATGCCGCTGCTCGCGCCGGTGATGGCGATGACCTTGCCACGGGCCTGTGTTCCTTCTGCGTCTGTCATGTCCTCTGCCTCCACCATCACTCTGCTTCTCCTTGCACCGATACGCCGGCCGCTTGCCCGCCCGACTGCGGACGGGACCTCGGGGCGCGTGCGCTGTCGTACGGCGCTGTTACCTTGACAAGCATGAAGACGCCCGGCGCACGGACGGTCGGACAGTACAACGGGAACTCCTCGGCTCTGGCACCGGCGGAGGAACGAGGCGGCCGGTCGGCCGACGGCCCTGCGAAGCTCGGGGCGCCGGCGGGGGCGCTGCTCCTGACCGGCCGACGCCGGCACACCATGGGCGTGGTGTGCGACGTGGCGCTCGCGCTGGTGGTCGTGGTGGCGGCAAGCAGGTACAACGCCTTCGCCGACCTGGGCATGGGAGGGCTGATGGCCCTGTGTCTGCTGGCAAGGCGCCGGCTGCCCGGCACGGTGCTCGTGGTCGTCCTGGCCCTCGTCGCGGCCCAGTTCGCTCTTCATGATCTGCTCGATCTGGCCTCGGCGCCCGCCGCGTACGACGTGGCCGTGCTGTTCGCGATGATGTCGGTCGTCCACCATGCGCGCACCGTCTGGATGCCGTACGCGGCGGGTGTCGCGGTGTTGTCGGCCTCGGCGACCGGACTGGTGGGGTTGCCCGGCACCGGCATCGACCCGTTCCTGTCATCCGCCGAGGATGTGCTGTTCCTCTGGGGGCTGACGATCGCCGTCTGGCTGATGGCGTATTCCCTGCACGCACGGCGGCTGTACGCCGAGAGCCAGGTAGCCCGCGCCGGACAGGCAGAGCGGGAGCGTGAGCATCTGATCCGGATCGCCGCGGCCGAGGAGCGGGCGGAGATCGCCCGTGAACTGCACGACGTCGTGGCGCACAGCCTGGCCGTGATGATCCTCCAGGCCGACGGCGCCGGGTACGCGCTGCGCACGTCGCCCGAGACTGCCGCGGCCGCGCTGGACGCGATCGCCTCGACGGGGCGGGACGCGATCGAGGACATGCACCGCATCGTCCGGGTGCTGCGCGGCGGTGACCAGAACTCCACGAGCACAGGCTCCGGACGGCGGATCATCACTCTCGACGAGATCCACACGGCCGTCGAACGCGCCCGGGCGGCCGGACTGTCGGTGAACCTGTCCGTCGAGGTCGGCGAAGAGCGTCTGACGGCGGCGGAACAGATGACCGCCTTCCGGATCGTCCAGGAGTGTCTCACCAACGTGTTGCGCCATGCCGGTCCCGACGCGGAGGTCGAGATCCGGCTGAGGGAGGACCGGGACACACTCCTGATCACGGTGGTGGATGACGGATCGGGCAGACTCGCCGTCGGCGGAGGGGGCGCAGGCGGCCACTCGCGCTCCGGGGGAAACGGACTTGTGGGCATGCGGGAGCGCGTCGAACTCGCCGGCGGCAGCTTCACGGCCGGTCCCCGGCTCGGCCGTGGTTGGCAGGTATGTACTCGAATCCCGACAAGGAAGAGCGATGACACAGACAAGCGGGCCGATCCGGGTGGTCGTCGTTGACGACCAGCCCCTGATCAGAGCCGGGTTCTCCATGGTGTTGGCCGCCCAGAACGACATCGAGGTCGTGGGTGAGGCGGAGAACGGGGCGGACGCCCTGGATCTGTTGCCGAAGGCCCGGGCGGACGTGGTCATCATGGACATCCGTATGCCGGTCATGGACGGGATCCAGGCCACGGAACAGCTCATGCTGCTGGACGATCCGCCTCGAGTCCTGGTGTTGACCACCTTCGACAACGACGACGACGCGTTCGCGGCACTGCGGGCGGGGGCCAGTGGCTTCCTGCTGAAGAACGCTCCCGCGGCAGACGTCGTGGGCGCCATCCGCACCGTGGCCGCCGGTGAGTCGGTCGTGGCCCCGCGCGTCACCCGGCTGCTGCTCGACCGGGTCGCCCGCCAACAGGGTCCCTCAACAGCGCAGAGGGAACGGCTGAGCGTCCTCACCGCCCGCGAACGGGACGTCCTCGCCCTGATCGCACGCGGACTGTCCAACGCGGAGATCGCGGCCGACCTGCATGTGGCGCAGGCCACCGTGAAGTCGCACTTGGGCAACCTGATGGCGAAACTGCACCTCCGCGACCGGGCACAGGCCGTTGTCTTCGCCTTCGAGTCGGGACTCGTCCGCCCCTCCTCCTGAGACCGGCACCTGCTGGTACTCCGCTGCGACGTCGCGAGCCCGCCTCGGCCACCAGCCGGCAACGCGCCCTGATCGACCGACGGCTACAAGCTTCAGGGCAGCTGCGTGTCCATCCGGGGTGGGGAACTGCTGGGCTCAGACCGAGCGGGAGTGTGTTCTGCCGTGCGCGGGTGAGTGCCCGCGGTCGTGGTCAGGGGGTGTGCCGCCGTGCGGAGCAGCGTCTCCCCCCGCGTCGGGCGCCGTTGTGGAGCTGGGTGTGTCCGGCGTCGCCGGGGCTGCGCGCGCCCCCGTCGGCGCCACCCCTGTCACCGTCAGTACCGCTATCACGGTGACCCATGCTTTCCGGCCACGTAGCAAGGATCTCTCCTCAACCCTGCTCCAGGGCGCGTCCGTTGTGGTGGTCCGTCCCAACTCGGACGCTTCCTCGGACATCGAGGTGGAGCCGGACCTATGGGTTGCCTCCGCAGACGGATGTGGGAGCAGCGGGTGTACGTGATGCGAAGGTCCGCGCCCGGGATGTCATCGACGACCGGGGCGGGGCACCGCCGGCCTCCGCATGTCCGTGATGTGGCCGGCCTACTCCGTGAGGTGCAGATGCGGCACCGGTGCTGCCCCCAGGGGCGGAGGTGATGTCCCGACTGACGGGGCAGGTCCCCGACGTTGGAATTCGGGTCGGTGGCCGATGTGCGGGAGTGCTCCACACCTCAGGATTCTCACTGTCGCCGTCCGGCGGCCGAGAACTTCAGGGAGGACAAGATGGATACCTCGCCCGCTCCGACGGCTCGCAGGCGGAACCGGATCATCGTCGGCGCGATAGTGGCAGCCCTCGCCACAGGACTGGTCGCGGGTGCGAGCTATTGGTGGAACGAGCGGGGCCGTCCCAGCCAGGCCTCTGCCGCGGACTGCCGGCTGGCTCAACGCATCGCCACCGAGGCACGGAAGATCGCTTCGGGTCCCGCGGCCGACGCCAAGACCTGGGTGCGGAAGACCGCCACCGAGCGCCGTCGTGAGATGAAGGACGGGTACCTCAGCTTCAGAGTCGCCCAGTACGAGGAGTGGGCGCTCCTGACCGCCCGGAAATCCCCCGACGCACCGTCCGCCAAGGACGTACATGAGTATCAGGACAAGGCACGAGAACACTGTGCGCAGTCCGGTGTCACCGTTGACATGCGACCGCTCGGCTCCTGACACCCGAACGCGAGGACCACCGCCCATGAACGCGCACACCGAGGCCTCCGCCGAGCCGCCCGCCTCCCTCACCTCCCCCGCACGCGGGCACGGGGACGACGTCATCACCGCCTCCGCCGTGGTCAAGACCTACGGCCGGGGCACGACCGAGGTCCGGGCACTGGACGGGGTGTCCGCCGGCATCCCACGCGCTCGGTTCACCGCCGTCGTCGGCCCGTCCGGATCGGGCAAGTCGACCCTGATGCACTGCATGGCTGGGCTCGACACCGTCACCTCGGGCAGCATCGTCCTGGACGGAGTGGAGATCACGGGGCTGTCCGACCGGGCACTGACCCGGTTGCGCCGGGATCGCATCGGCTTCGTTTTCCAGTCCTTCAACCTGCTTCCCCAACTGACCGCCCTGGAGAACATCGTTCTGCCCGTCACCATGGCCGGTGGGCGTCCGGACCGGGAGTTGGTCGATCATCTCGTCGAAGTCCTCGGACTCGCGGACCGGTTGTCACACCGTCCGGCCGAACTGTCCGGCGGACAGCAACAGCGGGTGGCTGTGGCACGGGCGCTGGTGGCCCGCCCTGCCGTGGTGTTCGCCGACGAACCCACCGGCAACCTCGACTCCCGGGCCGGCGCCGAGGTTCTGTCGTTCCTGCGGCGGTCCGTCGACGACCTCGGCCAGTCGGTCGTGATGGTCACCCACGACACGGCCGCCGCGCGCTACGCGGACCAGGTGCTGACACTCGCGGACGGCTCCGTCGTGGACCTCTCCAGCCCGGACGCGGCTCCCACCGCCGGACGCCTCCCGGACGGGAGCCGTCCATGAGGACCCCGTGGCGCGCCACTGTCATGGGGTCCCAGGTCACCGAGCTGCTCCGTCGGCCCGGAAGATCCATGGCGACCGGCATCTCCCTGCTGATCGCGGCTTTCGCCGTCTTCGGAGCCGTCATGGCCCAGCAGATCCTCTCCGCGACCGTCGTCGAACGGTTCCGCGGAACGCCCGACGCGGTATCACTGGTGGTCACGTCGAAATCCGAGAACGGTATCGACGACGCCGGGCTCCACGCGATCCGGAAGCTGCCGTCGGTCGCCGAGGCGGTCGCCCGGGTCGACGACGGTGCCCCGCTGGGCGGCAGCGCCGTCGAGCGCTACGTGCGTCTTTCCGCCGACCCGGGCAAGGGTCCGCTGTCGACGGTCCGCCTGGTCAAGGGCTCCTACCCCGACGGTCGCCGACGGCTCGCCGTCAACGAGGAGGCGGCCCGGAACTACGGGCTCGCACCGGGGACCCCGCTCACCCTGCTGGTCCCCGATCCCCGCGACGCCGAGCGCACCCGGCCGGTGACGGTCGAGGTCAGCGGCGTCGTGCGCGGCACGACCACCGACGCCGGACAGCCGACGGCATACACCACCGGACCCCAACTCGTCCGCATCCTGAGCCTGCCGGGCTACGTCCGGGTCGATGTCCGTACCGACTCCGGCAGTGCCTTCCCGGATGTCGCGGAGCAGATCCGGCGGGCGGTGCCCGGAGCGGAGGTGCGGCCGGCGGACGAGGTGCGGGAACAAGAGGCCCGTGAGGCGGTCGCGGAGGCCCGTGATCTGCTGGACCTGGTCTCGGTCTTTCTTCCCGTCGCCATCGGCGCGGCCGTTCTCGTCGCCACCTCCACCTTCCGCATCGTCTTCGCCCGCCGCGTACGCCAACTGGCGCTGCTGCGCGCCATCGGGGCGACCTCGCGGCAGCTGGCCACCGCTCTCGTCGCCGAGGGAGCGGCGGTCGGTCTGCTCGCCGGCACGGCCGGGGTCCTGGCGGCCTGGAGCTGCGGCCGACTCGTTCCCACGGTGGCCGCACGATTCGGACACCATGTGTCCGGTTCCGCCTCTTTCCCCTGGCAACCTGCCGCCCTGACCGTTCTCGGCACCGGTCTGCTGGCGGTCCTTGCTGTGCTGGCGCCGTCCCTGACCGCGTCGCGGGTCTCTCCCCTGCACGCCCTGAGGATCGCCGCGTCCGGTGACGGCCGGCCGGCCGTCAGAACCGGCCGGGTCCTGACAGGGCTGCTGTGTGCCGCCGCGGCCGTGGCCCTGGCCCGGCGCCAGTACACCGGTCTGCCGGAGCCGGGGGACGGTGACTACGACCGGTTCGCCGCCCTGATCGTGGTGGCGTTCTCGGGCGGACTGGCCTTCCTGTCCCTGGTCACCCTCGGTCCGTACCTGGTCCGTCCCGTTCTGTCGGCCGTCTCCGTGCCGTTGCGCCGTCTCGGCGCGGTCGGCCGTCTCGCGGTCGCGGGGGTCGGGGGCGCGCCGGCCCGGGCGGCCGCCGTCTCGGTCGTCGTGGCCCTGGGCGTCTGTCTGATCGGCACCACCCTGGTCTGCCTCTCCTCGTTGAACGCCTACGACCGATATCAGCGGGCGGTCTCGGCGGCGGCCGACTTCTCGTTGACCGACAGAGAAGGCGAACCGCTGCCCCCCGGGCTGGTCACGGCCCTGAAGTCGCGCCCCGAGCTGACCGGTGTGACCGCCTTCCGGACGGCGGAGTCCTCCAGAGGCAGAGGCCGTGACACCGTCACAGTCGCCGACCTCGGCCCCGGCGCCGTACGCTCCGGTGGAGCACTGACCGCCCGTACGGGATCACTCGACCGGCTGGGGCCTTCCCGGGTCGTCGTCGACGCCGACTACGCCTACTCCCTCGATGTACGGGCGGGCGACCGGGTGACTCTCACGATCGAGGGACACTCCGTCGACTTCACCGTCGCGGCGACGCTGCCGGGAGCCGGGCCCTACGGGGCGCAGGTTCTCATGACCACCGGGGACCTCACCCGTATGGGAGTGGATGCCGCCCCGACCGAGGTCATCGCCAACGCGGCAGAGGGCGGCGCCCAGGGGCGGGCGCGCGCGCAACGCGCCTTCGCCGATGTGGTGGACGGCCCCGAGGGCGGCGGCCGGATCACAGCCGAAGGCCTGGGCGGGCCGGAGGACGGTTCGGACGACCTGCGGACGGTGGCCACGACAGTGATCCTGCTGCTGGGGCTGACCGTCGTCGTCGCCGTCGCCGGAGTCGCGACCACGGCGAGTCTCACCGTGGTCGAACGCAGGCGTGAGTTCGGCCTGTTGCGGGCCCTCGGGCTCGGCGCTTCGGCCGTGCACCGCACGGTCACCCTGGAGTGCGCGCTTCATGGAGTGCTGGGCGGTGTCCTCGGTCTCGCCCTCGGACTGCCGTATGCCTGGCTGGTGGTGCGTGTCGCTGAGGTGAGCGCCCCGTTCAGGGTGCCCGTCGGGCAGCTCGCGGTGGTCTTCACCGGTCTCATCGTGCTGACCGCCGGAGCAGGGATGCTGCCGGCACTCCGGGCATCGCGCACCTCCCCGGTCACCGCCGTCGCTCACGCCGATTAGGTCCTGTCCGGCGGATCGAGTCGCAGGAGGCCGACGGCGGCTGGTCGACGCCGGTGAGCGGGGTGTGGTGCGTGCGGCCGCAAGGCGGAGGAAGGCGTCGACGCGGAGCGTCGGCAACCGACGACAACGCCGCAGATGTGCGTGCCACACCCCGCGTCTGCGGCATGATCCGCCGGACAGGACCTAAGGGCTGTCCGGAGACCGCCCCGGTCCATGGCGGGGCCCATCCGGCCGCACGACCTCACCTGTCATGGCGTCCGCTGTTCCGGACGAGCGCCCGGTGCTCCTCGCGCCCTGCGGCCTGCACGTGCGGCGGGTGCGGGCGGCACTCCATCGAACGGGCCACTACAGCGAGGGCACACCGGGCGTGCCTTCCCGCCCCTCCCCCACCGCTCGGTATCACCGGACCCGACGGGCTTTCCACACAGTCCGGCGGCGGTGCGTAGTCAGGGTATGAGCACTTCTCACTCCGTGACCTCGCCCCCGGACCCCGGCGGCCGCCCGCGACAACCCCCGCGGTCATAGCCCCCGGCTTCTCAGGTTCACGGCCGCGGTGCGCCGGGTCCCTCACACGACCGCGGCCCTCGCCGGGGTGTGCGTCGTCACCGCCGCATGCCTGTACGTGGGCCCCCCGGCCGAACTCGTCGGCCGTGGCAGGCTGGTGACCATCGTGCACGAGTGGTCCGGTGTCGCGATGTTCCTTCCCGTGCTGATGGGGCCGGCGTCCCGGGCGCTGCGCTCGGACCTCACCCTCCATAGCTTCGTTGCCGGCCGGCCGGCGTCCCGGAGGGTTCCGCCCGCCCGTACCGTGGTGCAGGCGCGGCGGCCGGGCGACGCTGCGCGGCGCTTCCCGCTTTCCGGTGTCGTCGGCGGCCCTCTCGATGATCAGGCCCGACGGCATGCAGTCGGTGAGTACTGCCTGGCCGGCTCATCCGTGCCACATGAGCGGAACCAAGCGCCCTCCCCGCACGACTACCTGGACGCCCAGCGCACGAAGCCATCAACGAAGAGAGTCACCGGCATGCCCGAAGCGAACCGCAGGGACGCCCTGTCGTCCGGTGCGGCCCTGGCCGCCACCGGTGCCGCCACCGCACCCGCGGCGGCGATGGCCGTCTCCCCACCGCAGGAACAGAGGCCTCATCCGCTACGTGTCCACGTCGTCGTCTTCGACGGGGTGGAGGAGCTGGATGTGTTCGGGCCCCTCCAGGTCTTCGGCGCGACGGCCGCCATGGGCTTCCCGGTCACCCACCGGCTCGTCACGAGCGGCCCTCCCGGACCGGTCTCCGCCCGCTTCGGCACACGGATCGAGGTGCCGGACGCGTTCGATGCCGCGGAAGCCGATGTGATCGTGGTGCCCGGCGGTGGCTACCGCCTCCGCAACGGTCCCGGCATCTGGGCGGAGCTCAAGGACGGGCGCCTTCCCCGCCTGCTGCGCGAGGCGGCGGCGGACGAACGGCTGACCCTGTACGGACTGTGCACCGGAGTGGTCCTGCTTCATGAGGCAGGCGTGATCAGGAACCGGCCGTGCACCACGCACACCGGCGCCAAGCAGTATCTGAGGGACCAGGGAGCGGACGTGCGCGACGCACGCGTCACCGACGACGGCAACCTGGTCTGCGCGGGTGGTGTCAGCGCGGGCGTCGACGGGGCCCTGCGTCTGATGGAGCGCGAGTTCGGCTCCGAGGCGGCAGCGAGGACCGAACGCTATCTGGAGTTCGAGCGCAGGGGCACCGTCCTGGTCACCTCAGGATAGACCGGCCCCGCTGCCGGCCCGGCGGTCTCGACGTCTCTTCTACGAGGGCGTCCCAGCCGGCTACGGCACCGGGCGGGCCCCAGACGCCCCGTAGCGCGGTCAGCACCGGACTGCCCCGGATCCGCTGAGAGAGCCGGCGCCTGCGGGCGGACCGTCCCGCCACCCCTGCCGAGGGCGCGGCCGAGACGACCGTGGGGCACTGCGAGCGGGACACAGCTCCCGTCCACGTCAGCCCCTGCGGCACCTGAGTTCCGGTGGACAGCCGTCGTTCCCATCGCCCTCGGCTCTTTCAACGCCGGCGCCGGGAGCCGCGTATACCCCGCGTGACCAACACGTCGTCGCAGGGAGCGGGAACGCCCGCGCCACTCGTCCCGTGGGAACTCACGCCTCACACACACCGACTCCTCACACGATACGGCTGATCACACTCGACGCCGTACGAGCGCGACCAGGAGAACCCGTGATGACCGACCCCCGCCAGAAGCCCCTCTCGGGGGGCGCGCTGGAACGAACGGCAGGGCCCCCGCCGATCCTGTACGGCTTCCTTCTCATGCTGGTCCTGATCTTCGCCGTCTCCTACGGCGTCGGCTCGGCCGCCGGTCCGGTGTCGCCGGGCATGTCCGGCACCAGCACCGGGGGCACACCGCCGGGCGGCGGTGGGCAGGTGCAGGACACCGACATGGGCGGAATGGGCTGAGGGGGACAGCGATGGACGCCGAATCAGTGACCTCCGAAACCCTGACCACCGACCTGGCCGTCGGCGGCATGACCTGCGCGGCCTGTGTGAACCGCGTGGAGAAGAAGCTCGGCAAGCTGGAAGGGGTTACGGCGAGCGTCAACCTGGCGACCGGCCGTGCCCGTGTCGAGCACCCGCCGGACGTCGGCGCCGAGGAACTCATCGCGGCCGTGGTCAAGGCGGGTTACACCGCCGAGCTGCCGCGACCGCCCCGCGCGCCGCACAGCGAGGGCGACGGCGAGGGGAGCACAGGCACCGACGGGGCCGAGGCCCCTCGGCAGGACCGCGACCGGCTCCTGGTCACCGCGCTGCTGGCCGTGCCCGTCCTCGTGGTCTCCATGGTGCCCGCCCTGCAGTTCCGCAACTGGCAGTGGCTGTGCTTCACACTCACCGCTCCGGTCGTCTTCTGGAGCGCGTGGCCGTTCCACGTGCGGGCTCTGCGCGGGATGAGGCACTCGTCGGCGACCATGGACACCCTGGTGTCGCTGGGCGTGATCGCCTCCTTCTCGTGGTCGACGTACGCCCTGTTCCTGGGCGGTGCCGGGGAGCCGGGCATGGAGATGGCCTTCTCCCTCGTCCCCGGAGCCTCCACGGACATCCCGGCGATCTATCTCGAGGCGACGGTGAGCGTCCCGTTGTTCGTGCTGGCCGGGCGCTTCCTGGAGGCGCGGGCCAGACACGGGACCGGTGCGGCGCTCCGGTCGCTGGCGCAGCTGACGGCGAAGGAGGTCTCGCTTCACGAGAACGGTGTCGAACGCCCGATCCGCATCGAGGACCTGACGGTCGGTCAGGTCTTCATGGTGCGACCCGGTGAACGGGTCGCCACCGACGGCGAGGTCGTACAAGGCAGTTCCGCCGTGGATCTGTCCCTGGTCACCGGCGAGAGCGAGCCGGTCGAGGTGGCACCGGGCTCGGCCGTGGTCGGCGGCGCCGTCAACGCCGGCGGGCTGCTGCTCGTACGGGCCACCGCGGTCGGCGCCGACACCCAGCTCGCCCGGATCGCGCAGCTGGTGACCGACGCCCAGGCAGGCAAGGCGAAGGCCCAGCGCCTGGCCGACACCGTCGCCGGGTTCTTCGTCCCGGTGGTGATGGCCCTGGCCGTGACCACGCTGGGTTTCTGGCTCGGCGCCGGGGCCGACGCCCAGCCGGCCGTCACCGCGTGCGTCGCCGTCCTGGTCGTGGCCTGCCCCTGTGCCCTCGGCCTGGCCACGCCCACCGCGCTCATGGCCGCCACCGGCCGCGGTGCCCAGATCGGTGTCCTCGTCAGGGGCCCGCAGGCCCTGGAAGGCCTCCAGCATCTCGACGCGGTCGTGCTGGACAAGACCGGTACCCTCACCTCCGGGCACATGAGCGTGGCCCGGGTGACGACGGTCCCCGACGGACCCGACGAAGCCGCGGTGCTGCGCCTGGCCGGCGCGGTCGAGCAGGGCTCGGAGCATCCGCTGGGCCGGGCGATCGCCGCGTACGCCCGCCGGGAGCCGACGGAACAGCGCCTGCCCGAGGTGCATGACTTCCGTGCCCTGACCGGGCGGGGAGTGTCCGGCCGGGTGGAGGGCATCCGGGTGGAGGTCCTGGCGCCCGGCGACGACCTGCCGCGCCCGCTGGCCGACGCGCTGACGGCGGCCGAGACCGCGGCCCGCACCCCGGTGCTGGTACGCGTGGACGGCGTGGACCAGGCCCTGATCGAGGTGGGGGACGTCGTACGGCCCGGCAGCTACCGGGCCGTGGACCGGCTCCGGCGTCTCGGTGTACGCCCGGTGCTCGCCACCGGTGACCGCGAGGCGCCCGCACGGGCGGTGGCGGACGCCCTCGGCATCGACGACGTGCACGCCCGCCGCAGTCCCGAGGACAAGGCGCGTCTCGTCGAAGATCTACGGGAGCAGGGCTACCGGGTCGCCGTCGTCGGAGACGGCGTGAACGACGCCGCGGCACTCGCCGGCGCCGACCTGGGCATCGCCATGGGCAGTGGCACCGATGTGGCCATCACCGCCGCCGACGTGACGCTCGCCCGCGGCAACATCGACGCCCTCGCGGACTCGGTGGAGCTCGCACGGCGCACCCTGGGCACGATCCGCCTCAACCTCGTCTGGGCGTTCGGCTACAACGTCGTGACGGTGCCGCTCGCCATGGTCGGGCTGCTGAACCCCATGGTGGCCGCCGCGACGATGTCCGTGAGCTCCCTGCTGGTGGTCGGCAACAGTCTGCGGCTGCGCGCCTGGCAGCCATCAGCTTCACGGAGGCGTGTGCGATGACCGGTTCTCTCTGGCGGATCGACCGCCGTCGGCTGGCCGACACCGCGCTGGCCGCGCTCGCACCCGTCGTCGCATGCGGCGTGGCCCTGGGCGGGCTGACCGCGTGGGTCGGCACGGGCGGCGCGGGCCGCCCGGCGTCCCGGATCAACGTGTCGTACGGCCGTGTTCTGCTGCCGTTCGGTGATACGAGGGAGACCTCCGCGTACTTCGACGTTTCCAACTCCGGTGAGGCGGACGACCGGCTGGTCGCGGTGACCTACACGGGCAGGCAGGCCGAGATCAGCCGCCACACCGAGGCGGGCCGCGGGGCCGCCACCAAAACAACATTGGACTCGACGGAAGTCCCCGCCGGTACCAGGCTGTCGATGTCACCCCACGGGGTGGACGTGACGCTGCGCGCCCAATCCGGCTGGCGCCCGGGTGACCTGGTCCGCTTCACGCTGCGCTTCGAGCGCGGCGGGACGGTCGACGCCCTCGCGGTGGTGACACGACCGGGCAAGTCGGGTTTCTGAGCGTCGCGTGGAGTTCCGGCGATCCACGGCCCTCGGTGCGGATCGACGCCGGGTAGCGCTCGGACAGGTCGACGTCGGCACGGCACCGCGCAGCGACTCAGACCAGAAGGGGAGCGACCGAGAAATCTTCGGTCGCTGCTTCAGGCTTCGGAGATACCGCAGGTCAGATGTGTCTTGGATACCAGAACAGCGACTGAAGCGACTGAAGTCGGACGGAACCGGTGTCAGCGGCTTCGACTACCCTTCCCGCCCCAGCGCGTGTCGCGGCCATGAGCTCATAGAAGCGCTGCGGAGACCTCAAGCGGGAAGTAGACGGCACCACCCTTCACACGCCTCGGGCGATGCTGCGGGAAGCCGCCAGGCCGGTGCCGACGTGGTCCAGCATCGTGTGCACCGCGGCGATCCTGTCCGCGGCGGGTCGGTCGGTGTTCCAGTAGTGGACACCGGTCCCGAGGGTGGTCACCGCGACGTTGATCAAGAGCATGATCTCCGGCTCGGACAGGTGGGAATGGCGCGCGAGCGCCCAGGTGCGCAGGTCGGCCACCAGCCGTTGGGTCATCGGACGAGCCGACCGTGTCAGGGTGGGTGAGCCGGCCTTGAGACGCAGGTGCACGACGATCTGCGGTTCGAACTCGTCGAGGTAGCCGAGGATGATCGCCACCAACGACTCCCACAGCGGCTCGTTCGCCGGCCGTTGCTCCATCAGACGGCGCTGAGCCTCGGCCTCGTGCGCACCGTAGGTGACGACGACCGCTTCCTTGCTTTCGAAGTAGTTGAAAAAGGTCCCACGCGCGACGTTGGCCGCGGCGGCGATCTCGTCGACGGTGACGGCGTCGAACCCGCGCTCCTCGAACATGGCCAGGGCTGTCGCGCGGATCGTCCGCCAGGTCAGTGCCTTCTTACTGGCACGCAACCCGACCTCGCGCGAGTGGTCGGCTTCGGTGTTCACGCCGCCAGCATAGCCGCCGTCCAGTAGGAATTTGAACTGACTTCATATTTGTACCTGGTGCAAAGACAGGTTACGTTGCTTGGCATGCGAACGATCGAAACAGTTGTGGACATGGGAGCGAGCCCGCAACGAGTGTGGGATGTGCTCACCGACTTTCCGCGCTATCCGATGTGGACGACGTACATCCAGGAGCTCGACGGACGTGCCGAAGTCGGCAACCGGCTGCGGCTCGTCATCGGGCCGCCCGACCGGAAGCCTTACGTCCTGGACGTACCCGTCCTTGAGGCGACGCCGGGTGTCAGGCTGGCGTGGGCAGCCGTGATTCCTGGCGCAGCCTGGTTGCCCCATGCGATCTTCACCGGTGTCCACGAATTCGTGCTCGCGGACTTGCCCGGCGGTGGGACAAGGCTGACTCACCGGGAGGCCTTCAGCGGGCTGCTGGCCCGGCTTTCCAAGGAAGGGCCGCGTGGAGGCGACACGGGGTTCGAAGCCTTCAATCAGGCGCTGAAACGCCGCGCGGAGTCATGATTTCCCATTCCACCTCCCGCCGGTCGTAACTGGGCGGAGCGGTGGTTCAGCAGGCTCCGAGGTCGTCCCAGGCGCCGGTGGTGCCGGGCTCCTCGCCCGTCACCCGCTGCCTTGGCACGCCAGGTGCGGCCGACCACGGGAGGCGCCGCCGGTGTAGACGGCCTGGAAGTTCCCGAGCGCCGCGACGCAGTCGCCCGCTCGTCGCCGATGTTGACGTCGATGCGGGAGTAGAAGGCGTTGGCGGTGTCCGCGGCGTTCCAGACGGCGAGTGAACCGCCCCGGGTCAGGTGGAGGCTCGATTCCATGTAGGGATTGAGTCATGGCCGCGACGTGCGCGAATCGCTCACCACCGTCGCTCGACCCCGCTCGGCAGAGGCGCCTGACCCCGTGAATCCTCCGGGGCAGGTCGGCACGTTCCATATAGTGAGATCACTGGTCCGGCCACGAGCCCGGCGTGCCAGAATTCCCGTGTGCTGTGCCGACTCATTATCAGCGGCGGCGTGCCGGCAACGAGATGACCGGGAGGAGACCCCTCCCGGCGGCTCACCGCCCGCACGCAGACCTCTCGCGCTCCGCGAGGGGTCTTTTTGCTTTCCGCCACCCCAGAAACCTGCTCATCCCCTCGGCCCACAGGCCCGGCAGACAGGAACACGGACATGGTTCACGACTCCTTCCACGTCTTCGACACGACACTCCACGACGGTGCCCGGCGTGAGGGCATCAACCTCACCGTCACGGACAAGCTGGCCATCGCACGGCACCTGGACGAGCTCGGCGTGGGCTTCGTCGAAGGCGGCCGGCCCGGCGCGAACCCGCGGGACACCGAGTTCTTCGCCCGCGCCCAGCAGGAGGTCGAGTTCCAGCACGCCCAGTTGGTCGCCCTCGGCGCCACTCGTCGCCCCGGCGGCACCGCTGCTGAGGACCTGCAGGTCAGAGCACTGCTCGACTCCGGTGCACCGGTGATCACCCTGGTCGCGAAGTCGCACGACCGGCACGTCGAGCTCGCCCTGCGCACCACCCTCGACGAGAACCTGGAGATGGTCCGCGACACCGTCTCCCACCTCGTCTCCCA
>NZ_JBIBFR010000034.1:0-63200 GCF_042956125.1 Streptomyces sp. NPDC008313 | reverse complement strand
TATCTTTGTCGGTTTTCCGGGGGGGGCCGCCCCCCCCCCGGGGGGGGGGGGGGGGGGGGCCGGGGGGGGGGGCCCGGGCCCCCCCTCCCCGCACGCTCCGCGGTATCGGTTCTCGCCACTCGTTCGACTTGTGCCTCGCGTCAGCTCTTGCCGCTCGTCGACCGGGTGAGGTCGTAGAACGTGGCGGAGCCTGCCGTCACCTTTTTGAAGTGGGACGTCACCCACGAACTGATCGACGAGGACGAACCGGCGTCGCCGCCCCCGCCACCCATGCCGCCCGCGATGAAGTAGTGGATCCTCCCGTCCGCCACGTACTCCTTGAACTGGGCCAGGGTCGGGGACGGGTCGCTGCCGTTGAAGCCGCCGATCGCCATCACCGGGTCGCCGGTGAAGAGCTGGTAGCTCGCGGCGTTCTGGGAGCCGATGGCCGCGGCGACCCACGTGTAGTCCCCGGCGTCCGACTCCAGGAGCTTCTTGGCCTCGGCGTCGACGGACGCGCCGTTGAGCAGGCCGCCCACGCCACCGCCGGCACCACCGGCCGCGCCGCCTTCACCGGCCGCCGCACCGGGCACGCCCTGCCGGCCGTTCTGACCCTGCTGGCCGTTCTGACCCTGCTGGCCCGGCCGACCGCCGCCCGGGAAGCCGCCGTTGCCGGTGCCATTGCCGGTGCCATTGCCGGTGGGGGGCCCGCCCATGCCGCCGCCCTGCTGGTTCTGGCCGCCGCCGGGGAAGCCGCCGCCCGCCGGACCGCCGCCTCCGCCGGGACCGCCGCCCCGGCCGCCCATCGTGCTCGCGCCGGAAGGGCCCGCCGTCACGATGGAACCTGAGTGCCCGGTGTCCAGCGTGCTCAGCGTGTACGCGGCCGGGCCCGCCAGACAGGCCGCGAAGCCGAGCCCGGCCGCCGCCAGGGCCAGTCGCCGCCCCAGCCCGGACGCGAAGACGAGGCCCAGCGCGGCGGTCAGACCGCCGACGAGGACGCACCACTTCAGCCAGGGCAGGTAGTCGGGTGTGCGGTTCAGGAGGACGTATCCCCAGGCCGCCGTCGCGGTGACCGAGGCGGCGAGGGCCAGGGACGCCCACACCCGGCCGCGTTCCTCCCAGAGCACCGTGGCGCCCATGCCGACCAGGGCGGCGATGTAAGGGGCCAGAGCGACCGTGTAGTACTGGTGGAAGATGCCGGCCATGAAGCTGAAGACCAGCCCCGTCATCAGCAGCGCCCCGCCCCAGGCGAGGAACGCGCCACGGACCAGGTCCGTCCGCTTCGCCTTCCGGGTCAGCACCAGGCCCGCGGCCAGCAGGATCAGCGCGGCCGGCAGCAGCCAGGAGATCTGGCCGCCGATCTCCGAGTTGAACATCCGGTTCCAGCCGGTCTCGCCCCACTGGCCCGTGCCGCCCCCGCCGGGGCCCCCGCCGCCTCCCACGCTCCCGGTCTCGTCGCCGTTGATGCGGCCGAGTCCGTTGTAGCCGAACGTCAGTTCAAGGAAGGAGTTGTTCTGCGAACCGCCGATGTAGGGCCGCGAGGAGGCGGGCCACAGCTCGACGATCGCCACCCACCAGCCACCCGCGACGACCATCACCAGACCTGACAGGGCGAGCTGCCCCAGCCGCCTCAACGGCCTCACCGGCGCGCACACCGCGTACAGGACCGCGAGCGGCGGAAGGATCAGGAAAGCCTGCAGCGTCTTCACCAGGAAGGCGAGTCCGACCGCGGCGCCCGCCCACACCAGCCACTTGGTGGCACCGTGTTCCAGGGCGCGGACGACGCAGTAGACCGTGACGGTCATCAGCAGCGCGAGCATCGCGTCCGGGTTGTTGAAGCGGAACATCAACGCGGCGACGGGTGTGAGCGCGAGGACCGCGCCCGCGATCAGACCCGCCGCGGGGCTGAACCGTCGGCGCACCGCCGCGTACAGGACGCCGACCGTGGCGACGGCCATCAGCACCTCGGGGACGAGGATCGCCCACGAGTCGAGGCCGAAGACCCGCACCGACAGGGCCATCGGCCACAGCGAGGCGGGCGGCTTGTCGACGGTGATGGCGTTCGCCGAGTCGAGCGAGCCGAAGAAGAAGGCCTTCCAGCTCTGGCTGCCGGCCTGGACTGCCGCGGAGTAGAAGGAGTTGGCGTACCCGGAGGAGCTGAGGTCGTAGAGGTAGAGCAGTCCGGTCGCGAGGAGCAGCGCCAGCAGCGCGGGGCGTGCCCAGCGCGGGTCCTCGGGCTGCCCACGCAGGACGCGGGCGGGGAGCGACCGCCGGGGCTCGCCGGAGGCGGGGGTCATGCCGGATGCCGGTGCCGTGCCGGGGGCGGGTCCCGCCCCGGGCGCGGTGGGGCCGGAGCCGGGGGCCGGCACGCTCGTGGCCTCCGGGCCCGGTGGCCCCCAGGCGGGACTCGCGCCCCCCGGACCGGACTGGCCCGTCTGGTGGGTCGGATCGGAATGGGTCGTCATCGTGCGTTCCTCGGATCGTGATCGTGCGGGCGCACTGCCTGCAGCTGCGTGGTCGCGGTGTCGTACGGGGATGCCGGGTACGGGGATGCCGTCGGGTGTGTGGACGCCGTGCGGGTGGGTGAGGCCGATGCGTCCGGGACGTGGGCCCGGGTGTGCGGGACAGGGGGCTGAGCCTGCGGGGCGTGGACCGGACGACCGTTCCCGGCGGGGGCCGGCACGCGGGAGGCGGCGACAGGGGAAGGGGCCTCGTCGCGCCGGTCCGGGAAGACCCACGCCCGGAAGAGCAGGAACCGCAGGACGGTCGCCGCGAGGTTCGCCGCGATCAGCACCGCCAGTTCCGTGGAGTGCCCGGGGTCGTCCGCCGCCGCGTTCAGGGCGGCGAGCGAGCCACTGGTGAGGACGAGTCCGATGCCGAACACCGCCAGCCCCTGCGCCTGGTGACGGACGGCGCGGTCGCGGCCCCGTACGCCGAACGTGAGGCGCCGGTTCGCCGCGGTGTTGCCGACCGCGGAGACGAGCAGCGCCAGCGCGTTGGCGGTCTGCGGCCCCGACAACGTACGGAAGCCGGAGTACAGCAGCAGGTAGGCCAGCGTGGACAGCGCGCCCACCGCGCAGAAGCCGACCAGCTGGCGGGCGAGGCCGCGCGGCACGTCGGTCAGCTCACGGTCGCGCGGATCGTCGCCGAACGGCCGTGCGAGCCGGTCCAGCGGCAGCGAGCCCGTGGCGAGGGCCCGGCCCACCCGCCAGACACCCTTCAGGTCGTCGGTCGCGGTCCTGGCGATGTGCACCGTCGAGTCCGGGTCGTCGACCCAGTCGACCGGCACCTCGTGGACCGCAGTCCGGCCCGCTCGGCGAGGACCAGCATCTCCGTGTCGAAGAACCAGCCGGTGTCCTCGACGAGCGGCAGCAGCACCTGGGCGACGTCACGGCGGATCGCCTTGAAGCCGCACTGCGCGTCGGAGAAGCGGGCGTGCAGGGAGCCCCGCAGGATCAGGTTGTACGAACGGCTGATGAACTCCCGCTTGGCGCCGCGCACCACGCGCGACGAGCGGGACAGCCGCGAGCCGATCGCCAGATCCGAATGACCCGAGATCAGCGGGGCCACCAGCGGCAGCAGGGCGTTGAGGCCGGTGGAGAGGTCCACATCCATGTAGGCGAGGACGGGGGCGTCCGACGCGGCCCACACGGTGCGCAGCGCCCGGCCGCGTCCCTTCTGTTCGAGGCGGAAGGACATGACCTCCGCGAGGTCCGACTCCAGCCCCGCGGCCACCAGCGGTGTGCTGTCCGTGGACGCGTTGTCCGCGATCGTGATGCGGAACGCGTACGGGAAGGTCCGTGTCAGGTGGGCGTGGAGTCTGCGCACACAGGGCTCGAGGTCCTTCTCCTCGTTGTAGACGGGGATCACTACGTCCAGGACAGGCGTACCGGCGTTTCCGGCCGGGAGGTGCTCCCGCGCCGGCAGGTTGCCGGGAGAAGAGTCGGTTCGCATGGGACCGACTCTCGTCAGACCCCCTGTCGCACCCATGTGGTGGCGCTGTGGTGTGCCTGTGAGTGCGCTCGCCGGTCCGTCCCGAGGGCCGGCGCGGGCTGGGTGAGCGCCGGGAGGCGCACCGTGAACACGGTGCGGCCGGGCACGCTGTCGACGGTCACGGCACCGTCGTGCGCCGCCACGACGGCCTGCACGATGGCGAGGCCGAGCCCGGTGGAGCCGGTGGCGCGGGAGCGGGCGGAGTCGCCGCGCGCGAATCGTTCGAACACGTGCGGCAGCAGTTCGGCCGGGATGCCCTGGCCGTCGTCCTCGACGTCCACGCACAGCCAGGGTCCCCGGTGCCGCACGCGCGCGGTGACGGTCGAGCCGGGCGGGGTGTGGGTGCGGGCGTTGGCCAGCAGGTTGACCAGGACCTGTTGCAGCCGGGCCGCGTCCGCGGAGACCAGCGCCGGCTCGTCCGGCAGCTCCAGGCGCCACACGTGGTCGCGTCCGGCGGCCCGGGCGTCGCTGACGGTGTCCACGACCAGCGGTACCAGGTCGGTCTGCTCGAACCGCAGCGGCCGGCCCGCGTCGAGCCGGGCGAGCAGGAGCAGGTCCTCGACCAGCAGGGTCATGCGTCCGGCCTCCGACTCGATCCGGCCGAGCGCGTGCCGGGTGTCGGGGCCGACCTGTTCCCGTCCGCGTCTGGTCAGCTCGGCATAGCCGCGGATCGAGGCGAGCGGGGTGCGCAGCTCGTGACTGGCGTCCGCGACGAACCGCCGTACCCGGGTCTCGCTCCGCTGGCGGGCGTGCAGGGCGCCGTGGACGTGGTCGAGCATCCGGTTGAGCGCGGCGCCGACCCGGCCGACCTCGGTGTGGGGATCGGTCTCTGCCTCCGGGACGCGTTCCTCCAGGGTCACCTCGCCCGTGTGCAGGGGCAGTTCGGCGACCCGGGTGGCGGTCGCGGCGACCCTGCGGAGGGGGCGCGTGGCGACGCTGACGAGGACCCATCCGGCGATGCCGGCCGCGACGAGACCGGCCGCGGTGATGCTGACCTCGACGAGGATCAGCGTGCGGATCGTGTTGTCGGCGTCCTGGGTCGGAATGGCGACGTAGTAGCTCCCGTTGGCGCCGCTGGCGTACGTGACGCGGTAGTCGCCGAGGCCGGAAACCTCCACGGTGTGCTTGCGGCCGTCCCGCGGCACGGAGGCGAGCGCCGCGCGCTGGGCGGCGCTCAGCGACTTCACCTCCATCTGCGGGACGTTGTTGTCGTCCTTGACCTTCTCGCCGACCTTGGCGTCGACGACCGTGCCCTTGCCCAGCCGGGCGGCGATCGTGCCGGGCGGCTGCGGACCGTGCACGACGAACTCGGTGAGGTCGGTCTCGTGTCCCTGCGGTTCGTCACCGCCCTGCCCGCCGGCCGCCTGCTCGTCAGCCGCCTGCTTGTCAGCCGCCTGCCCGTCGGCCGTCTGCTTGCCGGAACTCTGCGAGCCGGTGCCTTGCTGACCGGTGCCCTCCTGACCTGTGCCTTGCTGACCGGGGGCCGTCCCGGACCTCGGGCCGCTGGGCGGCAGGAACGAGCCGGACGCCCGCGCCGCGATCTCCTTGAGCTGGCCGTCCAGCTGCTCGTACAGATGGGAGTGCAGCGCCACCGTCGTCACGGTGCCGATCACCGTGCAGACCACCGCGATCAGCGACACCGAGGCGACGACGAGCCGCGTCCGCAGGGTGCGCGGCTGTCCCTTCCCCGTTCCCGACCTCGTTCGAGCGGAGGGACTCCCGCGCCGCCCCTGCTGACGCGGCCGTCGCCGCCGGCTCATGACGCGGCGGGCTTGATCAGATAGCCGGCGCCGCGCCGGGTGTGGATCATCGGCTCCCGGCCGGCGTCGATCTTCCGGCGCAGATAGGAGATGTAGAGCTCGACGACGTTGGCCTGGCCTCCGAAGTCGTAGGACCAGACCCGGTCGAGTATCTGGGCCTTGCTCAGCACGCGGCGCGGGTTGCGCATGAGGAAGCGCAGCAGTTCGAACTCGGTCGCGGTGAGGTGGATGTTGTCGCCTCCGCGGGACACCTCGTGGCTGTCCTCGTCGAGGGCCAGGTCGCCGACGACCAGGACGGAGTCGCTGCGGTGGTCGGCGGCGCCGGAACGGCGGATGAGGCCGCGCAGCCGCGCCACGACCTCCTCCAGACTGAACGGCTTGGTGACGTAGTCGTCGCCGCCCGCCGTCAGCCCCGCGATCCGGTCCTCGACGGCGTCCTTCGCGGTGAGGAAGAGGACGGGCACGTCGGGCAGTTCGCGCCGCAGCCGCCCCAGGACGGTCAGTCCGTCCATGTCCGGCAGCATCATGTCCAGCACCACGGCGTCGGGCCGGAACTCACGGGCGGTCTGCACCGCCCCGGTCCCGTCACCCGCGCTGCGGATCTGCCAGCCCTCGTACCGCAGGGCCATGGACAGGAGTTCGGTGATCGACAGCTCGTCGTCCACCACCAGCACGCGGACGGGGCTCCCGTCCGGCCTCAGCAGTTCGGTGCGCCCCTGGGGCGAGGTCGTGGTCATGCTTCAGAGCGTGCTGGGCGCCACTGAGAAGCTCCTTTCCCCAACCTGTGATTTCCCTGAGAAACGCACAGGCGCCTCTCAGGGGCGCCTGTGCACGCCGTGGACGCCGTGGCCGCCGGTGGCCGTCACACGTCCGGAAGCTGTCCGGCCTCCGGGGGCTGCCGCGTGTCCGGAAGCTGTCCTGAATGCGGGAGCTGCCGCGTGTCCGGGAGTTCGAACAGCCGGGCCCCGTTCTCGTAGCAGACGGCCCGCAGCCAGGCGTCCCCGAGACCGAGCCGCTCCAGCGCCTGAAGCTGGTGGAGGTAGCGGTACGGGATGTTCGGGAAGTCCGTGCCGAGCAGGACCCGGTCGCCCAGCCCGGCCAGCCGCGCCAGCGCCTCGCGGGGGAACGGGGCCAGCCGTTCGCTGAAGTCGGTGAACGCCATCGTCGTGTCCAGCCGCACCTCGCCGTACCGTTCGGCGAGCGTCAGGAAGTCCTCGTACTCCGGCATCCCCATGTGCGCGACGATCAGCCGCAGCCGGGGGTGCCGGGCGAGCACCCTGGCCATCGGTTCCGGCCCGGTGTGCTTGCCGGGCGCGGGGCCGGATCCGCAGTGGGTCACGACGGGGACCCCGGCGTCGGCGAGGACTCCCCAGGCGGGGTCGAGGAGCGGGTCGGCCGGATCGTACGCGCCGACCTGCACGTGCGCCTTGAACACCCGCGCGCCCGCCTCGACGGCCTCCCGCACGTACGCCTCGACCCCCGGCTCGGGGAACAGGGTCGCCGTGTGCAGACAGTCGGGGGTCCGCCGGGCGAAGCCGACGGACCACGCGTTGAGCCACTGCGCCATGCCCGCCTTGTGCGGATAGAGCATCGACGTGAAGGCACGCACGCCGAAGTCCCGGATCACCGCGAGCCGTACGCTCTCCTCCGCGCGGTAGCTGATGGGCCACTCGACCCCGCCCGTCAACGGCCCGAGCGCGTCGAAGTAACTCCACACCTTGCGCAGCACGCGCTCGGGCATGAAGTGCGTGTGCACGTCCACGAGCCCGGGCAGCCCGAGCCCCTGCCAGAACTTCCGGACGTGCGCCGCCTCCTCGGCTGCGCCGGCCGCATCCGGTGCGTCGGCCGCATCCGGTGCGTCGGCTGCCTCGTCCACGCCGTCCACGCCGTCCGTGCCGTCCGTGCCGTCCGTCCCGTCAGCCACGGTCACGCTCGTACGCGTGGCTGCGCTCGACCTTGGCGACGTGGAGCGTGTAGCGCTCGTACCACTGGGCGCGGCCGCGCCGCTGGGCCGCCCGGTGCTCGGCGTTGGCCCGCCACTCCGTGAGGGCGTCGGCGTCCCGGAAATAGCCGACGGTGATGGACAGCCCGCCGGGCGTACCCGCGTGATCCATCCCGAGATACCCGGGGACCTCCTTCACCAGCTCCTCTATCCGGTCCGCGGTCTCGCCGTACCCCTCGTCGTCCTCGCCGTGCACGGAGGTGAAGACGACGGCGTAGTACGGAGGCTCGAAGGGCGCGACGGGTACGACGGGCGCACCGGAGGCGGCCGGGATGACGGGGGCGACAGGGGTGACGGGGGCGACAGGTGCTGTGCGGTCATCGCTCATGGCCGCCACTCTCGGACGAGGGACCCGGCCCCGTCCAGCGCCTTTCCGAACGGTGTCCCCAAGGGATCGACGTCTTGACCGAGTACCGCGTACCGGGGGACCCGGGCCGAGGACCGGGTCGGGCCGGACACGGGGCCGAGCGCCCACCGCCCGCCGCCCTCGGAGCCGCGCGCGCCCACCGCCCCGGCAAGCCCTCAGAAGAGCCCGTCCTGCGTCCCCGCGTCCTCGGACTCCGTCACCGGGACGGTGACGGAGTCCCCGTCCGCCGCGGTCAGCTCCCAGCCGGTGAGCAGCCGGGTGTCCAGCACGACGACGCCGCGCCCGGTCGACAGATGCAGATCGGGTCCGGCGGCGGCGAGCAGCTCCCCGCTGACCGCCCCGCCGGGGACGAGTTCGCGGACCGCGCCGACGGCGGCCGGCAGGCCCTCCAGCCCGAACACCCCGGTGTGGTCGACCGCGTGGAAGGGGGCGCGGTCGAGCGTCTCCGGCCAGCCGTCGAGCTCCGCCACCCGCGCGTGCAGCTCCGCGATCTCGGCCCTCCGCTCGGCGGCCCCCGGCAACGCCGAGCGCACCGCCCGCTTCGTGGCGTACGGAATGCGGTCGGGCACCTTGAGCGCGGTCCTCAGCAGCTCCTCCGCCCGTCGGGCCGCCATCAGCGGGCCCTGGCCGAGCCAGCTGAAGACGACGGCGCCCTGCTCCAGCAGCCGCGCCGGACCGCGCGCGGCACCGGTGATGCCGACCTTCACCATCCCAGGCCCGAACCAGGCGAGATAGACCCGGTAGGGCCGCGGATCGTCGGCCAGGGTGTCGGCGGCGACGGAGTGGGCCCGGTCCAGCCGCGCGCACTCCTCGCACCGCGCCCCCGTACTCCGCCCGGTGACCGAGGCCCGTACGGGGCAGGCGTGCCCGCGCGCCCCCACGCACGTCCGCCGTCCTTCCGGCGCGACCGCGAACGCCACCCGCTGCCCCCGGGCCAGCGGGCTGCTGCGTCCCCCGTCCCACATCCACACGGGACCGTTCTCCGACCAGCGCAGCCCCGCGCATCTCCAGCCCCGTGCCTCAGCCATCACCGGAAGCGTAGGCGCCCCCACCGACAGCCGGCCGAGGACCGGAAGGAGCCGGCCGTCCCGCGCCTCACCACCGCTGCCCGTCCGGGCCCGCCTTCCATCCCGTACTACCGCCGTCCACCGAACTCCCAGTCGTGGACCTCGATGGCGGCGTACCGGCCCGGGGTCAGGACCGCGCGAGCCGCGTCCGGGTCCGGCGCCCGGACGAGTGCCGCCGTACCCAGCCAGGCGGTGCCGTCGTCGGACAACAGCGGCCCGTACGCGATCAGTCCGTCCCGGTCGGACGGCACGCCGAGGTCGGCGGGCTCCCCCGAGCCGAGGCCGAGCACCAGGTACCGGTTGCCGCCGGTCCGCCCACCGGGGAACTCCCACATGGTGCGCCCCAGCGTGTTGCGCCAACGGCGCAACAGCACGTCCCGGTACACACCGGCTTGGTAGTTGGGCTCGTCGAAGGCGAACGCGCGGGCGGCGGCGGCATCCGGCAGGTCGACGATGTGCACGCTACCGGTCGGTGTGTCGCCGTCGGCGGCGAAGGTCGGACCACGGGCGATCAGCTCCGCCTCGTACCGGTCCATGTAGGCCCAGTGCGCCTCGCCCAGCTCCGCGCGCAACCCCCCGGAGCCCGGCCGGTCACGGTGATAGCAAAGAAACTCCATACCCACAGTCTTCACCCATACGGGAGACGTACGGCCCCCTGGTGAACGGCCCGGCGGCGCTGCGCCCAGCGGAGCGGCCCGGCGAGCTGTCCGACGCGAGGAGCGGCCCCGGCTGAGACGGTTGCCGTACGTCACTGCTGCACTTCGCCGCTGCACTTCGCCGCCGCACTTCGCCGCTGTACGGGCAACGCGAGAGGCCCCGGGATGATCTCCCGGGGCCTCTCACCTGTGTGCACTCGGCAGGATTCGAACCTGCAACCTTCTGATCCGTAGTCAGATGCTCTATCCGTTAAGCTACGAGTGCTTGTTCTGTTTTTGTCTCGCTCACCGGCTTTTTCGGCCCGCTCGCGGCGACAGGAAGAACATTACATGACTGCCGCCGCCATGTGAAATCCGTTTGTCCCACCCCTTGTGACCTGCGAAACGTGCTGCTGCGGGGGTAACGCCGAAGCCCCGGTCCACAGGGACCGGGGCTTCGGATCTTGGTGCGGAGGCGGAGGGATTTGAACCCTCGATGGGCTTTAAGGCCCAAACCGCATTAGCAGTGCGGCGCCATAGACCGGACTAGGCGACGCCTCCAGCACAACCTCCCGCGCGAGCGCGAGTGGTGCGTTGCAGATGATGACACAGCCGAGCGGGGTGTCACCAATCGCCCCCCACGGTACTAGGCGGGAAGGCCACACGGCAAAGCCCCCACGCGGGCGCGCAACCGCGTCGCGCGTGCGGCGTTAGTCAGGCCATGACACAGCGATCGCCGCAAGGCCGTCCGGGCGAGTCCGGGCCGCGCAACGCCAGTCGCCGCACGCGCCCTTCCGGCCCGGACCGCCCCGGCCCCGGCCACCGCCTCGGCCCCGTCTGCCACCCCGACCACGCCGGCCCCGCCGACGGCGCCGGCCACGCCGACGGCGGCCGTCGCGGTCTGTGGCGGGTCGCGGGCGCCGCCGTCGCGGCCCTTGGCGCGGTCATCGTTCTGCCCGCGGTGTCCCCGGCCGCGTACGCCGGCACGGTTTCGCGGGCGCTGGTGCCTCCGCCGGTCAGGGACGAGGACGCCGGTGACCGTCTGACCGTGACCGTCGACGGTGCGGGTGACGGCAGGGACGGGACGTACGTGCTGCGCTGCCATCCCAGGTCGGGCGATCACCCCCGTGTCCACGAGGCCTGCGACAGGCTCGACGAGAGCACCACGTGGGGCAAGGACCCCTTCGCCCCCGTCCCGCCGGAGACCCTCTGCACGATGCAGTACGGCGGTCCGGCCACCGCGCACGTCACCGGCACATGGGCGGGACGTCCGGTCGACGCCCGGTTCGACCGCGGCGACGGATGCCAGATGGCACGCTGGGACGCCCTCGTCCCCCTCCTCCCCTCCACTCGCCCGTAGCCCGCCGCGCGTATGCCCCGCTCGGGGACGCCCCCACCGGGGACTCGGCCGGGCCGGCCGCCGTCCGTCGGGAGGGGGACCGGCCACGCGCGGCCGCGCACGGTGACATCACAGTCACGTCACGGGTTCGGCGGGGAGCGGGCGGGGGTTCGGCGGGGCGACGTGCGCAGTCACAGCTTCTGCGTGTCTTCTGCGTGCGACCTCCCTCTCATCCGCCATCGCGGGCGCAACCACTGCCCGTAGACTCCCTCGCGTGACACGCCGCGGGCTGGTTGGCAAGATGGCCTCCGCGGTCGGCAAGGTGCGGTAACAGGGAGGAAGCGTCTCGTGAGCAGCAGGCCATCCCGAGGCGCTGCTCGCCTCGCAGCCATACTGGACGCGCTGCCCGATGCCTTGGTGCTGGTCAACGCCAACGGCACGGTCGTCAACGCGAACGCGATCGCCCTGGAGGCCTTCGAGGCCCCGGGCACGGCTCTGGTGGGGCGGGGGCTCCTCGATCTGCTGCCCGAGTTCGACTCCCGGCTCATCCCGGGGTCCATGCGGCGGCCCGAGACGATCGACCCGAACGGGCGGACCAAACCGACCCGGATGACGGCACGGCGGACCGACGGCGGCGAATTCCCCGTCGAAGTCACCAGTGCGAATCTGGAGAACGGTCAGCAGGCCTACGACAGTTACGGCTACACCGGGGACGAGCTGCTCATGCTCGTCGTTCGGGACCTTTCGGGCGCCGTCGACACCGAGGCCGAACTCGCGCGCTCGCAACGGCAGACCGAGATGATCCTGCGGGCCGCGTCCGAAGGCGTCGTGGGCACGGACACCGACGGCAGGATCGTCCTCGTCAATCCGGCCGCCGCCCAGATCCTCGGTTACCGGGCCAGCGACCTGGGCGGGCGGGAACTGCACCCGCTGATGCTGCACTCCCGCGACGACGGGGAGCCGTTCCCGTTCGAGGAGTCACCGCTCGCCGACACCCTCCGCTCCGGGCGCAAGCACCGGGTGCGCGGACAGGTGCTGTGGTCCAAGAGCGGCGCCAAGGTGCCGGTCGACCTGACGACCGCACCCGTGCGGGACGGGGACCAGCTCGTCGGTGCCGTGATGACCTTCACCGACCGGCGGCCCTACGACACGCTCGCTGAGGAGAAGAGCACCGAGGAGAAGCAGCACCAGGAGGAGCTGGCGCGGCTCGCTGCCGAGCACGCCGAGGAGGTCGAGGCACTCCGCGAACGCCACGCGGCCGAGCTGGCCGAGCTGGCCGAGCGCCACGAGGAGGAACTCGCCGCGGGCGACGAGCGCTACGCGGCACTCGGCGAGCGCGAGAAGGACCGGTACGAGGCCCTGGCCGCGCGGCAGGAGCAGCTGCTCGCCGTCCTCGGACAGTCCCTCCGCGGCCCCCTCGACCAGTTGCGCGCCGAACTCGGCAAGCTCGCCGCGGACGACGCCGGCCAGCTCTGGCCCGAGGCCAACCAGGTGCTGCACCACCTCTCGGCCGGCTACTCGCGGATCACCACGCTCATCGACAGCGTGCTGGAGTTCCAGCGGATCGACTCCGGCGGCGAAGGCATCGTCCGTACGAAGGTCATGCTCGACGCGGTCGTCGCGGCCGGTGTCGACGGGGCGGTCGAGCTGATCGGCCCCGGCCGCGTCCAGTTCGCGGTGCACGCTCCGCCCATCGAGGCCGAGGTCGACGCCCAGCGGCTCGCCTCCGCGCTCGCCCATCTCGTCGCGGACGTCGCGGGCGTGGACGCCACCGGCAATGCCCCGGTCTCGGCCGGCGGCTACATGGACAACACGGTCGTGGTGGCCGCGGCGCAGCGCGGCGAGGTCGCCCGCATCGAGGTGCGCGGGCCGTACGCCGGTGGCGACCCGGTGCACGAGCCGATCGTCCGCGGCATCGTGCGCGCGCACGGAGGTGTGCTGCAGACGCACGAGGTGCCCGGGATGAGCGGCAACGCGTACGTCCTCGAGGTGCCCCTGGGCGGCGGGGCCGGCGCGGTCGCCGCGTCGCAGCCCCCCGCGGTCCCGGTGGCGCCCGTGCCGGGTGCGGAGCCGGTCGGCGCCGAGGTCGCCCTGGCCGAACAGCCCCCGCGCGAGGGCGGCGGACGGCGTCGCGCCCGGCGTTCCTCCGTGGACGCGTTCCTGGACAGCGGTGTCGGCGCGGAGAGTGCGGCGCCGGTGGAGACCGGTGCGCCGGCCCCGGTCGCCGACGTGGGCGGCGCCACGCCGCCCACGGGCCGGCGGCGGCGCCGTGCGGCCCAGGAGCCCGCGACGGGCGAGGTGACCATCCCCGCCCAGGGCACGGGCCCGGCGCAGGGACCGGACGGCGCCGGTGACGGCGCGGCCTCCGGCGGCACCGGCCGGCGCCGTGGACGGCCGAGCCCCGTCGAGAAGCCGGGTGACGGAGGGGCCGGTGACGCCGGTTCGGGCGGATCCGGTGCTCCGGGAGGGGCCGCTGCCACCGACTCGGGTGTCTCCGAGGGCGCCGTCGTCATGGCCGGCGAGCACGGCGTGCGCACCGCCGCCGTGGCGAGCGGACTCGGTGGGACGGTGCCTCCGCAGGGTGTGCCCGCCCCCACGGGACGGCGGGCCCGGCGGGACGAACGGCCGCAGGCGCTGCCGCCCGCGCTGCCCTCGGCCCCGGCCGGCCAAGGGGTTCCGGACACGGACGTCCCCGGCTCCGCCGACCCGTCCGGTGCCCCGGGTGAGGCGGGCGCGCAGCCGACCGGACGCCGTCGCCGTGCGCTGGCCGCCGCGGCCGAACGGGCCGCGGCCCAGGAGGCGGGCGCCCGTACGGTCTTCGCGCTGCCGCCCGCCGACGCCGACCGGGCTCCCGAACCGACACAGGCCCAGGCCCAGGCCCAGCAGCACGCGCATGTGGCGCCGCAGGCCGGCGGGGCCGGTCACGTCCAGGCCGACGACGGCCGTCACGACGTGATGACCCACGACCCCGCCGAGGACCACACCCCGCCGCAGCCGCACCCGGCGTCCGCCCCGACGGGCCGGCGCCGCGCCCGCCCGGCTCAGGCCCAGCCGGCCACGGCGGAAACGCCTGCCCAGGGAGTGCGGGCGGCGGGTCTTCCGGGAGCAGCGGCTCAGGAGGTCCCGGCGCCGACGGCCCCGAACGGGACCGCGTCCGCCCAGCCGCTTCCCGTGCAGGCGGCCTCCGCGTCGGCCACCCCGGCGGGCGGTGTCCCCGTCACCGGACAGCCGCAGCCTCAGGCGCCGGCACCAGCACCAGCACCAGCACCGCAGCCTTCGGCGACGCAGCCGGGGGCGCATCCTCAGCCTCAGTCCCAGTCGTGGCCCCACGCCGGCGACACCTCCGGCACCGGCGTCTCCGTACCCGGAACACCGGCCACCGCGGGTCCGGGTGCCGCGGGCCCGGGTGCCGCGGGCCCGGGTGCCGCGGGCCCGGGTGCCGCGGGCCCGGGTGCCGCGGGCCCGGGTGCCGCGGGTCCAGGTGTCGCGGATCGGCCTGTGGCGCCCGCGTCCTCGACGACCCCGACTCCGTCCTCCGGTACGCCCCTGCCGCCCGAGCAGGCCGCCCAGCCGCAGACCGCCCAGCCGCGGGCGGCTCAGCCTCTGCCCGCGGAGTCCACGGCACCGGTCGACCCCCACTCGACGCAGGGCCGGGCGATCAGTGTGCGGACGCTCGGCCAGGGCGTCCCCTTCGGCCGTCAGGTGGCGCAGCACCAGCCCGTGCCGCCGGGCGCCACCCCCCTGCCAGCCCCTCAGCCGCCGGTGGCACAGGCGCCGGGGTCCGCCCCGGTACCGTCCCAGTCCCCCACGCCTCCGCCGCACCAGACCAACGGCTCCGGCCGGCGTCGCAAGCTGGGCACCCGTTCCGACGCGCCCGAGCCGACGGAGACCGAGGCCCGCTCCCATCCGCAGGCGGGACAGGGCACGGCCGCCCCGTCCAGGCCGGCGGGACCGGCCGACGGCGCCGGACGCTCGTACGCCATAGGAGCACCGGACCGGGACGCGGCCGAGGGACCCGAGCCGCTGGACGGCCCGGGCGGCGCAGTCGAGGTCGCCGACCGGCCCCAGCCGCAGCCTCTGGACGACGAGTTGCCTCCGGAGCCGCTGGACAACCCGCGTCGGCTGCTGGTGTGGCCCGCGCCGGACGTGACGACCCAGCAGGCGCTCAGCGACCGCGGGTACCGGCCGGTCATCGTGCACTCGCGCGAGGAGGTCGACGCGCAGATCGCCGCGTTCCCCGCAGCGCTGTTCGTCGACCCGCTGACCGGCCCGATCACGCGCACGGCGCTCCAGTCGCTGCGGCAGGCCGCCGTGGCCGCCGAGGTGCCGGTCCTCGTGACGGCCGGGCTCGGCCAGGCGACGCGTGAGGCCGCGTACGGCGCCGACCCCGCCGTCCTGCTGAAGGCGCTGGCTCCCCGTGACTCGGAACAGCACCCGCCGAGGGTTCTGCTCATCGAGGAGCACGCGGAGATCGCGCTGGCGCTGACCGCGACGCTGGAACGGCGGGGAATGCAGGTCGCGCGGGCCGCGAGCGACGCGGACGCGGTGACGTTGGCCTCGCAGCTGCGCCCGAACCTCGTCGTCATGGACCTGATGCAGGTACGGCGCCGTCGCGCCGGGATCGTCGACTGGCTGCGCGCCAACGGCCAGTTGAACCGCACCCCGCTGGTCGTCTACACCGCGGCCGTCGATCCGTCCGAACTCCCGCGCCTGGCCGCCGGGGAGACGGTCCTCTTCCTCGCGGAGCGCTCGACCAGCGACGAGGTGCAGGGCCGGATCGTGGACCTGCTGGCCCGCATCGGTACGAACTGATCCCGCACGGACATGGATCGGGGCATGGATCGGGGCGGTGTTTCACTGAAACACCGCCCCGGTCCATGGGGTGGGAGTCAGCCGTAGCGGGCGATCGGCCGCACCGGCGCTCCGCCACCGTCAGAGCTGGGTGACGTCCAGGTCACCCGCCGCGTACTGCCTGCGCAGCACCTTCTTGTCGAACTTGCCGACGCTCGTCTTCGGCACGGACTCGATGATCGTCCAGCGCTCGGGGAGCTGCCACTTGGCGATCCTGCCCTCGTCGGCGAGGAAGGCGCGGAGCATCGTGAAGTCGGCGGTGGAGCCTTCCTTGAGGACGACGGTGGCGAGGGGCCGCTCGCCCCACTTGTCGTCGGGGACGGCGACGACGGCGGCCTCGGCGACATCCGGGTGGGACATCAGGGCGTTCTCCAGGTCGACGGAGGAGATCCACTCGCCGCCGGACTTGATGACGTCCTTCGCACGGTCGGTGAGGGTCAGGAAGCCGTCGGCGCTGATCGTTCCGACGTCACCGGTCTTGAGCCAGCCGTCGTCGCTGAACTTGTCGGCGGGGCGCAGCGGCTCCGTTCCCTGGCCGCCGTAGTACGCGCCCGCGATCCAGGGGCCGCGCACCTCCAGCTCTCCCGCGGACTCGCCGTCCCAGGGGAGCCGTTCGCCGCCGGGGCCGGTGAGCCGGGCCTCGACTCCGGCCGGGAAACGGCCCTGCGTCAGGCGGTACGCGAACTCCTCGTCGGTGCCGACGGCGTGGGCCGGGGGCCGGGCGACCGTACCGAGCGGCGAGGTCTCGGTCATGCCCCAGGCGTGGCACACACGCATGCCCAGGCGGTCGAAGGCCTCCATCAGCGAGGGCGGGCAGGCCGAGCCGCCGATGGTGACCTGGGTGAGAGAGGTGACGTCCCTCGGCTTGGCCGTGAGCTCCGCGAGGAGGCCCTGCCAGATGGTGGGGACGGCGGCGGCGTGCGTCGGACGCTCGCCCTCGATCATCTCGGCGAGCGGCGCGGGCTGCAGGAAGCGGTCCGGCATCAGCATGTTCACGCCGGTCATGAAGGTCGCGTGGGGCAGGCCCCACGCGTTGACGTGGAACTGCGGGACGACGACGAGGGTCGTGTCCTGGTCGGTCAGGCCCATGGACTGGGTCATGTTGACCTGCATGGAGTGCAGGTAGATCGAGCGGTGGGAGTAGATGACACCCTTGGGGTCGCCGGTCGTCCCGGAGGTGTAGCACATGGCCGCGGCCTGGCGTTCGTCCAGCTCGGGCCAGTCGTAGGCGGTCGGCTTGCCGGCGATCAGCTCCTCGTACTCGTGCACCTGGGCGGTCGCCGAGGCGAGCAGCGAGCGGTCGCCGGGGCCCGACACGACGATGTGCTCGACCGTGGGGAGCTGAGGGAGCAGCGGTGCCAGCAGGGGGAGGAGCGAGCCGTTGGCGATGATGACGCGGTCGGCGGCGTGGTTGACGATCCACACCAGCTGCTCCGCGGGGAGCCGGAGGTTGAGGGTGTGCAGGACGGCGCCCATGGAGGGGATCGCGAAGTAGGCCTCGACGTGGTCCGCGTTGTTCCACATCAGGGTCGCCACACGGTCGTCGCCCTCGATACCGAGGTCCGTGCGGAGCGCGTGCGCGAGCTGGGCCGCACGGGTGCCGATCTCGGCGAAGGAACGGCGCTGCGGTTCCTCCTCGCCGGTCCAGGTGATGACCTGCGATGTGCCGTGGATGGCCGACCCGTGGGTCAGGATCCTGGAGATCAGCAGCGGTACGTCCTGCATCGTGCTCAGCACGGCGTCCTCCCGGGGGCGACATTGCCTACGCGTGACTGCCTACGCGTGGGTAAGGGTTGCGCTGATTCTGCGCACATACCAAGCGGTATGTCACTACTCCCCGGAATGATCGATCAGGAGACACTCCATCGGCCGCCCCCACTCCGCCCCGCGCCCCACCAGGGTGAACCAGATCACCACGGGCCGGACCGGCCCGGCTCCGCAGGGCTCGGCTCGGCTCAGCTCGGCTCGGCACGAGTCCACGCCACGGAGCGTCATCGGCGCGGCGGGTGCGGATCGGCTCGCGGCCGGGCTCGCGGCCGTCATGCGGCCGCCCTCGTCTCGACGTCACCGCCGGGACGGGCTCAGCTCGACGTCACCGCCGGGACGGGCTGAGCTCGGGGTCCTCGCGCAGCTTGCCCAGTGCCCGTGACACCGCCGACTTCACGGTCCCGACCGAGACGCCGAGCACCTCGGCGGTCTGCACCTCGCTCAGGTCCTCGTAGTACCGCAGGACGACCATGGCCCGTTGCCGCGTCGGCAGCTTCATGATCGCGCGCCACATGGCGTCGTGCAGAGCCTGCTGCTCGGCGGGATCCCCCGCGGGCAGCCCCTCCGGCTCCGGCAGCTCCTCGCAGGCGAACTCGTCGACCTTGCGCTTGCGCCACTGCGAGGTCCGCGTGTTCAGCAGCGCCCGCCGTACGTAGCCGTCGAGGGCCCGGTGGTCCTCGATGCGCTCCCACGCGACGTACGTCTTCGTGAGCGCGGTCTGCAGCAGGTCCTCGGCGTCGCTCGGGTTCGCGGTCAGCGACCGGGCGGTGCGCAGCAGCACCGGCTGGCGGGCCTTCACGTACGACGAGAACGACGGGTACGAAAGGGTCGGCCCCGCCGGCGTAGCGGCGTGGGAAGCGCTGGTGCAGACGGGTGTGGTCATGGCTCCACGCTAGGAGCGGGGCACTTCTCGCGGATCGGCCGCAGGTCCCGAAGCGGTGTCCGCCTCAGGTTGTAGGAGTGGGGGTGACCCCACCTCCTGAAGGTGGACGAGAGGTGCTTTCCTCTGAGGGTTCCCCCCTGGGAGGACCCGTTTTGCGAGCTTGCTCCGGGCTGCGGAGGCCGCCCCGCCGGGGCCGGCGGTATCCGCGGGTGGTTCCCGCGCGCACGGCGGCGCCGGGGGCCCGCGACGGCGCCCGTCCGCACGACTGCGCCCTTCCACACGGCTGCGCGGCGGCACCGTAGTACCGCCGCGCGGACGCGTGATTCCCACAAACACACCCCTGGTGACATCAGGACCGATGGGAGCGCATCGGCCCCCGGCTCACCAGAGGTTGGTGAAGTTGACGGTGACCTTGCCCTGCGACTGGTCGACCTCTGTGAACTCGGAGCCGGTCACCAGCGCCGAGTTGCTCTCGCTCGACGCTCCCGCGCCGACCGCCTGTGGCTGGGTGGTGGCCGTGCTTCCGTAGTTGTCACCTCCTCCACCTCCACCTCCGCCTCCGTCGGCGGCCGCCGCGGCCGCGTTCGATCCGTCGTCCGGGAGAGCGCCGGTGTCCGCCGTCGCGACCCCCGCGAGGACGGCGGCAGCGAACGGCAGTGCCGCGGCGGCGGCGAGGACGCGGGCGGTACGGGTGCTTGGCATGTGTTTCCTCCAGAGCCGGAGTACGCGCCGGCCGGGGCCGGGACGTACGGCTTGTCCCCGAGGGCCCGTCCGGCCCTGCGGCCGGCGGTCCGCCTCGGTGCTGTCCACGACGTCGCGAGTCCAGAGTTGCCCACCGAATCCCCACGAACCACCTCAGGAGCCCTGATTCGTCCTCAAGCGTGAGGACGTGCCGATAAACCTCAGCCGCACCATTCGACGTGTCCCACCCCGTCTCCCAGCGCACTCCGCCCCGCCACCCGGCGTGTCGCACGCCACCGAGGCATAGACCCCCTTCCCATACTCGAACATGCGTACGAAAATAGCGTCATGGCCCTCACCGACCGGCAGGCCACCGCACTGGCCCTGGCCCATGCCCTGTCCGCGGCCGAGCGCGGGCTGGCGGTGATCCCGCTGTCCCGGACGAAACTCCCGGCCCTGCGCTCCCCGCACCGCCACGCCTCCGGCACCGGCCCCACCGAGCCACCCTGCCGCGGTGCGTGCGGCCGTTTCGGACACGGGGTGTACGACGCCTCGACGGACCCGCGCCGTATCCGCGCGCTGTTCGCGGCCGCCCCCTGGGCCACGGGCTACGGCATCGCCTGCGGACTGCGGCCGCACCACCTCATCGGCATCGACCTCGACACCAAATCGGGTACGGACGCGTCGGCGGCCCTGCGTGAACTGGCCCTGCGTCATCTGTTCACCATCCCGGCGACGGTCGTCGTCACGACCCCCAGCGGCGGACGCCACATCTGGCTGAGCGGGCCGCCGGACGCGGTCGTCCCCAACTCGGCGGGCCGCCTGGCCCCGGGCATCGACATCCGGGGAGCCGGCGGCTACCTGGTCGGCCCCGGTTCACGCACCGAGCACGGCGTGTACGGCACGGTTCCGGGCACCGCGCACCTGGCGCCCGCGCCGTGCCCGCCCGCGCTTCTGCGCCTGCTCGCGCCCCCGCCACGGACGCACCAGCCCGCACTGGCCGCGACCGGCCAAGACGGCCGGGGCCTCGTGCAGTTCGTCCTCGCGGCACACGCGGGCCAGCGCAACACCCGCCTCTTCTGGGCCGCGTGCCGCGCCTACGAGAACGGCATCGGCCCGGACCTGGCCGCCCCGCTCACCGAAGCGGCCGTCCACACCGGCCTCACCGAACACGAGGCCCGCTCCACCATCGCCTCAGCGGCCCGCATGACGAGCCGGCACCCCTGACATCCGAGCCCTTAGGGTTCAGGATCGACGGCATAAGACCGCCAGGGACTGTGGAGCGAGCCCGACCGGTCTTCTTGTCCCGGCTATGGTCCGGGTCGTCAACCTCCGGAACAATCGGCCGCGTCAGCAGGTCCCCTGTGAGCACCTGTACGCGGCTCCGCGAGGCAGCAACACAATTGGAAAGCGTGCATCCCAACGACACTGTCAGAGGTTGGGCTTACGGTCCCGACATGGCAATCAGACCATCAGCGCGTTGGCGGACCCGCGTGGATGAGGAGGCGACCGAGCTCGCTTCCGGGACACGCCTCCCGAGCGATGCTTTCCTGGCGGAACTCTTCCCTGAGTCGCTGTTGGTGGCGACTGATGGAGCACTGCACGCGTTCGAGTCGGAAGTGGGCACACTCCGGGATCAGGACGACGGACAGGTCTTCGAAGCGGTCAAGCGTGTCGTCCTGGCACTGAACGAAATCAACGAGGACCACGACGGCGCCGGCTACGAGACCGAAGAGCGCGAGCAGTTATGTCTCTACATCGATCAGCTCTTGACGGAGAGCGGCATCGATGTGCCGACTCTGGCAGCGAGGCGAGGCATCAGCCGCACCGAGATCACAGATGACTGGCGGGACTGGTAGCCGCTGCTGTAAAGCAGCGAAGTACAGCAAACCCAGCAAACCGCCAGCGTCCGCCGTCAGCCCTCAGGGTCCCCGGGACAGCTCGTTGACCTCCAATAACCGATCTCTGTAGAGCTACGGATCAGATGTTGATCCCTGCGGCAGGCATCATGAGTTCGTGGGAATCGACGTCGAACTGCACTCAGCACGGCCGACGCGTAACTGGCGCAAGTCCCGAGCGACGCTGCTGCAGAGTTCGTACGGGCACGGGGACGCATTGGCCGACGTGATCGGCTCACTCCGGTTGCTCGGAGTGCCTGGGCAGCTGACCGCCGTGGATCCGTACGGGGATGCTCTGATGAACGAGCAGGAGGCTGCCGTGGCCCTCGGTGAGATCCCCAATCTGCGGCAACGGTGCACCGATGAGCGTCAGCTCGCTGCGTTGGACGACCTCGCACTGCTGCTGGAGCAGTGCACCGGCACTGCAGGCAGCCATCTGTGGTTCCAGGGCGACTGAAACCCGTGCCCCTTCCGCGCCCGAGAGGCCGGGGGCTCACGGTCATTGGCAGGCACCACGCACGACGAAGGCCCCCGACCGATCTGCCTGGTCAGGGGCCGTTCGTCTACGCGGTGGGTGTGGGATTTGAACCCACGGTGACATCGCTGCCACGACGGTTTTCAAGACCGTTCCCTTAGGCCGCTCGGGCAACCCACCCCGCGTCGCCCGTGTGGACGGCGCGGGGACAAGACTAGCCGGTCAGCTGTCGCCCACGCGCTTGCCCAGGGTCACTTCGGTGGTGTGGGTCTTGCCGTCGCGGGTGTAGGTGAGCTTGACGGCGTCTCCGGGCTGATGGGTCCAGATCTCGCCGATCAGCGTCGGGCCGCTGTCGATCACATGGTCGTCCAGCTTGGTGATCACGTCGCCGGGCTTCAGGCCGGCCTTGTCCGCGGGGCCTCCGGAGGTGACGGCGTCCGTGCCGCTCGCGCCCTGCTCCGAGATCTTGGCGCCGCTCGTGCCCTCCTCGAGGGAGACGGACGCGCCGATGACCGGGTACACCGGCTTCCCCGTCTTGATCAGCTGCTGCGCGACGTGCTTCGCCTGGTTGACCGGGATCGCGAAGCCCAGGCCGATCGAGCCCGACTGGGCCGTGCCGCCCAGGCCGCCGTTGCCCGTCGACTGGATCGCCGAGTTGATGCCGATGACGGAACCCCGGGCGTCCAGGAGCGGGCCGCCGGAGTTGCCCGGGTTGATGGAGGCGTCCGTCTGCAGGGCGCTCATGTAGGAGGCCTTGCTGCTGGAGCCGCCGTCGCTGGAGGCGACCGGGCGGTTCTTGGCGCTGATGATGCCCGTGGTCACCGTGTTGGAGAGGCCGAAGGGCGCGCCGATCGCGATCGTCGAGTCGCCGACGGCCACCTTGTCGGAGTCGCCGAGTGGCAGCGGGTCGAGGTCCGACGGGGCGTTCTCGAGCTTGATGACCGCCACGTCGTACCCCTGGGCGTGCCCCACCACATCGGCGTTGTACTTCTTGCCGTTGGGAAAGGTCGCCGTGAGCTTGCCGCCGTCGACCGCGTCCGCGACGACGTGGTTGTTGGTGACGATGTGCCCCTGCTTGTCGAAGACGAAGCCGGTGCCCGTGCCGCCCTCGCCGCTGCTGCTCTCGGCCTCGATGGTGACCGTGCTCGGCAGCGCCCTGGCCACCACGCCCGCCACCGTGCCGGCGTCCCGCTTCAGGTCGCCGCCGCTCTGGGAGGCGGAGACCGTCGTCGAGCCGGACGCGTCGTCGTTCCGCTCGGCGGCCCAGTAACCGATGCCTCCGCCCACACCGCCCGCCACCAGCGCGGCGACGAGGACCGCGGCGACCAGACCGCCGCGCCTGCCGCCGCCCGGCTTGGGCGCGGGCTGCTGGTAGGAGGAGCCCCAGCCGGAACCCGAACCTCCACCGTTCGCGTAGGCGGGTTCGGCGGGCGGCGGAGGCGGCCAGCCGGCCTCGGCCGCGGACGGGGAGGAAGGAGGAGTCCCGGGCGCGTGGACGCCTTGCGGGTCGGTGGCACCGTGCCCCTGGTGCTGCCGCGCTCCCGGCGCGCCCTGTCCCGCGGCGAACGACGCGTACGCGGGATCGTGTCCCGGTCCGCCGGGGGCGTTCTGGGGCACGGCCGGGATCGGGGTGGTGGGCGCGCCGCTCTCCGGTGGCGTGGAATGCGCGGAAGCAGCGGGAGTGTCCACCGGCACAGGAGGTGCGGACGGGGCCGGGGGTACCGCGGTGCCCTCGTTCTCGGTGCTCACAGCTTCTTCTCCTCGGTCCACGGCTGTTGTTCTCGGTCGCACTCGGTCACGCTCGCTCGCGCCTGTCGAGGGCCCGGCGTGGCGCGGCCGCGCGTGGGCTGTGGGTGCGTCCGCGCATGTGCTGTTGTATGCCGTCAGCTTTTCCCACCGGCCGTCAGAGCACCATAAGCGGTTGCTGTGGGTCCGGGATCTTCCTTTATAACTGACTTTTCAGACAAACCACCGCGCCCCCGTACCCTCCGGCCCACCGGGTACCCCACGGCGGTGGCACCATGACGCGGTGACCCACGCACGACAGCACCCGATCCAGGTCGTCGCCCACCGCGGAGCCTCCGACGAGGCTCCGGAGCACACGCTGGCCGCGTACAAAAAGGCCATCGAGGACGGGGCCGACGCCCTGGAGTGCGACGTACGGCTGACCGCGGACGGTCACCTCGTCTGCGTCCACGACCGGCGCGTCAACCGTACGTCGAACGGTCGCGGCGCGGTCTCCGCCCTCGAACTCGCCGACCTCGCGACCCTGGACTTCGGCTCCTGGAGGAGCGTCGACGAGGCCCCCGACTGGGAGCACAGCCCCGGAGACCCGCAGGACACCGCCGTCCTCACTCTCGAACGGCTGCTCGAACTCGTCGCGGACGCCGGCCGCCCCGTGAAGATGGCCATCGAGACCAAGCACCCCACCCGCTGGGCGGGACAGGTCGAGGAACGGCTGCTGCTCCTCCTGAAGCGCTTCGGCCTGGACGCGCCGGACTCCGCCGCCGAGTCGCCCGTACGCGTCATGAGCTTCTCGGCTCGCTCGCTGCACCGCGTCCACGCCGCCTCCCCGACCCTGCCCACCGTCTATCTGGCGCAGTTCGCCTCACCCCGGCTGCGCGACGGACGGCTGCCCGCCGGCGTCCGGATCGCCGGACCCTCGCTGCGGATCGTGCGCGGACACCCCGGCTACGTGGAGCGCCTCAAGAGCGCCGGGCACCAGGTGCACGTGTGGACGGTGGACGAGCCCGAGGACGTCGACCTCTGCGTCGGCCTGGGCGTCGACGCCATCATCACCAACCGCCCCCGCGCGGTACTGCGCCAACTGGGGCGCTGACCAGCCAGGACACTCCGCCGTGGGGCCTGCCGGACCGATCGGATCCGGCCACCCGGTCACAGGAAGTGCACCGGCGCGTTCGCTGTGTGTCCGGCCGTGCCGAGTGCGCCAGGACACGTGTACTGGCCGGTTTCCGGCGCAGTCGGGGAGGGCATCCACACCGTGGCGTGGGGCGAAGGAGGTCTCGGGGGTGGCGTTGGTGGTGGCACAGGAGGTGCCCACGTCGTCGTGCATGGCCGTACCTCATGGCCCTGCGGGCGTGGGGCAGGCAAGACACCGGATGCGGGCTCAGCTGCGTACGGGGGGAGTGGCGGAGTCGGTCGTCGACGACGCCGTACTGATCCTCTCCGAGCTTCTCAGCAACGCGTGCCGGCACGGCAGGCCACTGGGCGGCGCGTTCGCGGGCGACGGTGACGTACGGGCCGCCTGGCAGGTCGATCCGTCCGGAAGACTCACCATCGAGGTGACGGACGGCGGTGGTCCGACCCGCCCGGTTCCGGCCACGCCCTCGGTCACCGCACACGGCGGCCGCGGGCTGAACATCATCACCTCGCTCGCCGAGGACTGGGGTGTGCGCGACGACGTCCACGGTGAGGTCACGGTGTGGGTGATCGTCCACGAGGACGTGCGCGACACGGCCGCGGTGCGGCGGCGCGACGACTTCGCCACCCGCATCACGCCCCCGCCCGTCTCCGCGATGCACGGCCTGGACGCTCTAGACGCCCTGGACTTCACGGACGCCTTCGACGAGCTGGGCTGACGGAAGCCGCCGTCCCGGCGGTAGGCGCGTCGGCCGGTTCCGCCCGCCCGGCCCCCGTCGCAGCCCGTACGGGAATGCCGTTCGGAGCGTTGTCCACAGGGTCCCGTCGACCGTCGTACGAGCGGCTAGGCTCGCGCCAGTACGAGACGAGCCGTGATCGGGAGACAGCCACGATGGCCAAGAAGCGACCCCAGACAAAGGCCGGGCGGCCCCAGACGAAGGGCGGGGCGAAGGGCTCCGTCGGCGCCGACGAGCAGGTTCCCGTCGTCGGCGCCCGCGAACCCTGCCCCTGCGGCAGCGGTCGCCGTTACAAGGCCTGCCACGGCCGGGCGGCGGCGCACGCCGTGACCGAGCTGGTGCACCGTCCGTTCGAGGGCCTGCCCGGCGAGGGCGACTGGGTCGCGCTGCGCGAGCTGGTGCCCGCGGCGACCGTGGAGCTGAAGCTCAAGGACAGCCTGCCCGAGGGCGTGCCGTCGGTCGTGCTCGCGACCGTCCTGCCGATGGCGTGGCCGGCCCTGCGCCGCGACGACGGCTCGATCCTGCTCGGCCTGCAGAACGACACGGCTTCCGGGGACATCAGCCGCGACCTCGCCGACACCCTGCGGCGTGCGCTCGACGCGGCGCCCGGCACCCCGGTCCAGGGCCGCCGCGCCCCGGCCGACGGACCGCGGCTGCAGGACCTCCTCGACCCCGAGGGCCCCTTCGAGCCGGTCGTGCACGACGGCTTCGAGTTCTGGGTCCCGGACGCGGACAACGCGACGCCGGAGGTGGCCGCCTCCCTGGAGCGGGCGAACGCCGCGGCCATCCCGACCGTGAAGCTGTCCGGCGTCGACGCCGCCTACTGGTGCGAGACCCCGGAGAAGAACCACCTGCGCTGGGTCATGCCGCACGCCGAGGAGCAGCTTCTGGACGCTCTCGCGCGACTGCACGCGGCCGGCACGTCGAATCTCGGCGAGGGCACGCGCCTGGTCGGTTCCTTCCGCGCGCACGGTCTGACGGTGCCGGTCTGGGACCTGCCGACCGGCATGGGCGCCGAGGAGATCGAGAAGCCGGCGGCCGAGTTCGCCGAGCGCCTCGCCTCCGCCCTCGCGACGGACGCGCCGCTCACTCCGGACGAGCGCCGGGCCCGTGGCGGTCTCACCAACCGTCAGGTCACGCTCAGCTGACACACAGGTACACGCTGACCGACCGGTCAGCTCGTCAGCCATTCGCGGACGGGTGACTCCTGTCACAACTCCCCGTTGTGACAGGTGAATCCGTGTCCGAATAGCCGAGATCGAATTTGCTAACCGCCGATCTCTTGTTACCGTTCCAGTAGCCCGGTTGCTGGTGCATCCCCCGTCGCCAGCAACCGGGCCCTTTCATGTCCGGAGCCGGGCAGTCGATGCCCGGCGGTCACATCCGGCGCGGCGAACCGGCTCCCGACGCGGCGTCGATGACCAAGGCCCCCTGACCTCGGCGCGTACGACTACGCTCATTCCGACCGCGGTCGGCCCGAGTCGCTGCCGACGCGCAGCAGCAGGCGGCCACCCCCGGGCCCCACCGCGAACTCCGCCACCGCCGTGTACGCGCCCGCGTCCCCCGCCGTGTGCCGCCGGGGCGTCTCGCACGTGCCGGGCTCGTCCTCGGCGCCCAGGGCACACTGGGTCCGCACGGCGCCGCCTCCGGGCCCCATCAGGCTGAGGACGGAGCGCAGGGCGTCGCCCGTCGCATTGCGGTAGTAGGTGCGGGCCCAGGTGTCCGGCCCCTGCGTCAGGACACAGGTCTGCGCCTCGACGCCGTCGGGGGAGGAGAGCTCCGGGCCGCAGCGGGCGGCGGTGGCCAGGCCCAGGCCGAGCACCAGCGGCGACCGCCGGGGCTCGGGGGTCGACTCCTTGCCGTCACCGTGGCCGGACGCGCGTACGGACCGACCGTCCTTCCCACCGACCGGGCCCGCGGACGCCACGGCCAGCGGCAGCACGATGGCGAGGGCCACGGCGGCCGTGAGTGTCACCAGGCGGGCTCTTCGGGGGTCCGGGGGCTCTCCCCCTGGGAGTCGCTGCATGGGGGGAACATAACGACCGCGGGCGGGCGCCCGGCTCACCGCGCGCCCGACACCCCTACAACTCGGGCGCGCTCACACCCGTACGAGTGAGCGCCTCGACCACGGCGTCCACCACGGCCTCCACGTCGGGCACCCAGGGCGCGGCCGAGCCGGGGAGCGGGGCCCGCTCCCAGCCGATCCGCCCCTGGCCCGTCTCGGACGGGGGCAGCGCGATGTAACCGCCCTCGCCGTGGAAGCGCAGGGATCCGGGCACGTGGTCCTTGGCGTACAGCAGTTCGCCCAGCTGCTCCAGGGAGTACGGCGCCACCAGCAGCGCCCAGCGGGTGGGGGACGCGACGACCGGCCCGAGGCGCATGCCCATGCGGTCGAGGGCGGCGAGGGCGCGGGTCGCAGCGGGCGCGGGCAGACTCACCGCGCACGGGGCGGTGCCGCCGGTCGCCAGCACGATCGGGGCGGCCGGCCGGTTGGTCCACCACCAGCGGATCATGCGTTCGTCGGTGGTGGCCGCGAGGAGGCCGGGGTCGAAGGGGTGGGCACCGGGCACCGTGCACTCCGGGTCCGGACATCCGCAGCGGGCCCGCCCCTGCGGGTCCGGAGCCACGCCCGGCAGAACGGGCCACCGCCAGTCGGTCGCGAAGGTCAGGGCCGCGCCGAGCATCTCAGGCCTGCCACCGCTTCGCCTGGACAGGAGCCTGCGTCGCCTTCCGAGGATCTCGCGCATGAGCGCTCGTTCCTTTCCGTTGCACGCCTGGCAACACCGAGGACCACATCACACCATGTGTCGATCACTTCACTGTGCGTACCTACTGGCGCATCACACCCCTGCCCGAGGCAAGGGGAACCCCGAGGGGCCGAACATTGGCTGCGTCCGCGTCCATACTGCGTCTGTCAACAAAAGCATGGGCATGGCGTGGGGTGGCGGCGCCTGGCGTTTTGCGTTCCGCGTACTTCCAGCCGCCTCCGCCACGGGAGGATGGGGCACGGTCGTCGGTGGTTAAGACGCCCGGGTCCGTCGCCAGGTTCCGGGCGGATCTCAACCGCCCCTGGCCTTCACCGAGTACGTACCCACCGCGACCGCTGTGACGCTCCGTCGAACAAGGCCAGTCGACCGCAATACGGCCCTGCCCGAGTCAGTTTTAGGCCAACTTCACTTTCCCGCAAGAGTCTCACGCACGTCACATGGACACCAGGAATCCCCGCAGGACAATGCTGGACATCCCCTCACGAGTGCGTGTACATGTGGAGACACCGCTAGCGGCGCAGAACGACATGGGGGTTTGCGATGCTACCGAGCAATACGCGCCGGTCGGAAAGCCGGACGCCATGAACGCCCCTCATCTTCCGAAAGTGGCCGGAATCGACTCCACGGTTCCGTCGCCCGCACACACTGTCGCGCCGCCACTGTCCGCCTCGGGTGCCCCGCCGGCCGGATCCCCGAGCGGCCCCGGCGCGGTTCTGCAGGACCGCCTCGCCGGCTGGGTCTCCGATCTCACGACGCTCCACGAACTCACCGAACGGCTGGCGCGCACCGGATCCCTCGCCGACGCCCTTCAGGAGCTGCTGCGCGCCGGCGCCGCCCTCGTGGGCGCCCGGCGCGGTCTCGTCGTCATGGAACCGGGCGACGGGCTCGGCCCCGACACCACCATCGGTCTGGGCCTGGCCCGCTCGGACCTCGGCCACATCGAGACCGTGCCGCGCAGCGCCACCTCGTACGGCAGGATCCTGGACGGACTGCCCGGCGGGGAGCGCGAGATCGCCCAGCCCGACCTGCTCTCCGAGGACACGCTCGATCCCCGCCACCGCGAGGTGGCCGCCCGCCTCGGCTATGCCGCGAGCTACGCGCTCCCCCTGTCCACCGAGGCCGCGGGCCGCCTCGGAGCCGCGGTGTGGCTCTACGACGAGCCCGCCGAGCCGGGCGAGCGGCAGCGCCACCTCGTCGGCGTCTACGCCCGGTACGCGACCGAGCACCTGGCCCGGATCCTGGAGCTGGAGCGCACGCGCGCGTGCATGACGACGATGGCCGAGGAGCTGCTGCCCTCCAGGCTGCCGCGCGTCCCCGGCGTCCAGCTCGCCGCGCGGCGGCGGAGCGGTCCGCGTGGCGGTGGCGACTGGTACGACGCGCTGCCGCTGCCCGACGCCGCCCTCGGCCTCGCCGTCGGCTCCGTCACCGGGTCCGGGCCGAGCGCGGTCGCCGCGATGGGGCGCCTGCGGGCCTCCCTGAGGGCGTACGCCGTGATGGAGGGCGAAGACCCGGTGGCCGTCCTCTCCGACCTGGAACTGCTGCTCAGGCTGACCGAGCCCGCCCGCTCCGCCACCGCCCTGTTCGCGTACGTGGAGCCCGCGCTGCGCAAGGTCACGCTGGCCGGGGCCGGGCACAGCCCGCCGCTGGTGGTCGGCGAGCGGCGCACGGAGTTCGTCGAGACGTCCCTGTCCGCTCCGCTCGGGATGCTCGCCTGCTGGGAGGCACCGAGCGTCGAACTGTCCGCGGAGCCCGGCGAGACCGTACTGCTCTACACCGACGGTCTGCTGCACCGTACGGGCGATTCCATGGACCGCGCCTTCACCCGGCTGCACGCCGCGGCGGCAGGCGCCCCGAGGCCGGTGCGCGAGGATCCGGGAGCCCTCGCCGACCACGTCCTGCGCGCCGTGCTGCCGAACGGGCTCGACGAGGCGGACAGCGAGGAGGACGTGGTGCTGCTGGCGGCTCGCTTCGAGTGAGCCGGAGGCGTTCGCCGCCGACCCGGAGCGAGTAGGTGTATACGCCAGGTAACGTGCCGCCCGCCCGGCCCGTTCCCCGGTGCCGCACAGGTCACGTAACAGGTCTTCCGGCCCTGGATCCCTCACATACGACCGTACGATGATGAGGATGCCCCTGCGCGAGCGGACACCGCGAGCCGGGGGCGATCCAGTGACGCAACTAGGAGGCAGACCGTGTCGGAGGCGCTCAACCCGGAGACCCCGGAAGCCGTGCTCGACGATTCCGCCGACCAGGCGGCCGAGGAAGAGCCGATCGGACAGCGCAAGAACACCTTGTACCCGGGTGTGTCCGACGAGCTCGCCGAGAACATGAAGTCCGGCTGGGCCGACACGGAACTGCGCGACCTGAAGCCGATCGCGCAGGCCGGACACACCGCCGACCGCCGCGCCGCGCTCTCCGCGCGCTTCCCGGGCGAGCGCCTGGTCGTCCCCGCGGGCAATCTGAAGACCCGCTCGAACGACACCGAGTACCCCTTCCGCTCCTCGGTCGAGTACGCCTACCTCACCGGCGACCAGACCGAGGACGGCGTCCTGGTGCTGGAGCCCCGGGGCGCCGGGCACGAGGCGACGATCTACCTGCTGCCCCGCTCCAACCGTGAGAACGGCGAGTTCTGGCTGTCCGGACAGGGCGAACTGTGGGTCGGCCGCCGCCACTCGCTGACCGAGGCCGAACGCCTGTACGGCATCCCTGCCTCGGACGTCCGCGAGCTCCCCGGCAAGCTGCGCGAGGCCACCGGCCCCGTCCGGGTCGTGCGCGGCTACGACGCCGGGATCGAGGCCGCCCTGACCGACAAGGTCACCGCCGAGCGCGACGAGGAGCTGCGGGTCTTCCTGTCGGAGGCGCGACTGGTCAAGGACGAGTTCGAGGCCGGTGAGCTGCAGAAGGCCGTCGACTCGACCGTGCGCGGCTTCGAGGACGTCGTCCGCGTCCTGGACAAGGCCGAGGCCACCAGCGAGCGCTACATCGAGGGCACCTTCTTCCTGCGCGCGCGGGTCGAGGGCAACGACATCGGCTACGGCTCGATCTGCGCGGCCGGCCCGCACGCCTGCACGCTGCACTGGGTCCGCAACGACGGCCCCGTGCGCTCCGGGGACCTGCTCCTGCTGGACGCGGGCGTGGAGACCCACACCCTCTACACGGCGGACGTCACGCGCACCCTGCCGATCAGCGGCACCTACACGGAGATCCAGAAGAAGATCTACGACGCCGTGTACGAGGCCCAGGAGGCCGGTATCGCGGCCGTGCGGCCCGGTGCCAAGCACCGTGACTTCCACGACGCCGCGCAGCGCGTGCTCGCCGAGAAGATCGTCGAGTGGGGTCTCGTCGAGGGTCCGGTCGAGCGGGTCCTGGAGCTCGGCCTGCAGCGCCGCTGGACCCTGCACGGCACCGGCCACATGCTCGGCATGGACGTCCACGACTGCGCCGCCGCCCGGACGGAGACGTACGTGGACGGCACGCTGGAGCCGGGCATGTGCCTGACCGTCGAGCCGGGGCTGTACTTCCAGGCGGACGACCTCACGGTGCCGGAGGAGTACCGCGGCATCGGTGTCCGCATCGAGGACGACATCCTGGTGACCGAGGACGGCAACCGGAACCTGTCGGCGGGCCTGCCGCGCCGCTCCGACGAGGTCGAGGCGTGGATGGCCTCCCTGAAGGGCTGATCCCGCGACCGCTGCCCGGTGACGGACCGGGCGGCGGACCGGGACGAGACCGATGGCCGGGTGTCCTCGCGGGCACCCGGCCATCGGTGTGTCCAGCGGCGGCCGGGCGCAGGACGGGGCCGGACCGGGCGCCGCGGTGTCAGGTGAGGGCGAGCGGCGCGTTGTCGCGCCACTTGAGGATCTTGTCGAAGCTGACCACCGTGCCGCCCCGGCCGGGCTTGTCGCCGATGTGCACGTGGTCGGCGAGTTCCTGGATCAGCCAGAGGCCGCGGCCGTGTTCCGCCTCGGTGTCGGCCCCGTGACCGCGGATACCGCTGTCGCTGTCGCCGCCGTTCAGGGGCTCGCCCGTTCCGCTGCCGTTGCCCTTGCCGTCGGATAAGTGGAGGGCGGAGCGGACCCGGCCGGAGGGGAAGCCGGGGCCGGAGTCGGCCACCTCGATGCGGCACTTCTCGCCGTCGAGGTAGGCCGTGACCCGGTAGGCCTCGGCCGAGTCGCCGCGCGCCGTGCAGCCGCCGTGCTCGACGGCGTTGGCGCAGGCCTCGCTGAGGGCGACGGACAGGTCGTAGGAGACATCCGGGTCGACGCCCGCGGTCTCCATGGTGCCGAGGAGCAGACGTCGCGCGAGCGGAACGCTCGCGGCTTCGCGCCGCAGATGGAGTGACCACCAGATGCTCATACGCCAGCCTCCTGGCCGCGTCTCGACATACCGTTACGTATTGCCCCGAGCATCGCCGCGCAATCGCCGGGCGGGCGTGATGCCGCCCATACGGCCGACGTGCGCGCGTCGGCTGCTGGTGTATGAGGCGCCGGGGTGACCGGGCGTCACCCCGGCTCGCCGGAGAAGCCCGCAGGTGGGGCAGGCCGCCGCAGAATGCGCCCTTCGGGTCGTACGTCACCTTGCGGACCTGCCGTACGGGGCCGGGGCACCCAGTGCGATGATGAGCGCGCCATGACTGCCCCCCACCAGCGCAGGGCGCGCTCCGGATGCGATCTGCGAATTCTGCGGGCCGCGGTGTTCACCGCGGTCTGCGTCGCGCTGGCCGCGGCCGGTCATGGGATCGCCTCCTGCGCCACGGTCCCGCTGTGGACGCTGTGCATGGGATTCCTCGCCGTCTTCGCCCTGGCGGCGCCGCTCGCCGGGCGTGAGCGCTCGCTGCCGGGCATCGCCGCGATGCTCGCGGCCGGGCAGACCGGCCTGCACGTCCTGTTCGGACTGGGGCAGCACGGCGTGCCGGCGGCTTCCGGCTCCATGTCGACGGCCGACGCCTCCCTCGTCGAGCGCGCCGCACGCCTGGTGTGCGGCACCACGGCGGCGGCGATCACCCCCGCGCGGGCCCAGAAGATCCTCGCGGACGCGCATCTCGACACGGGCACCGCGCACTCCATGCACCACCACGCGGCCGCGGTGTCGTCCGGGCCGGACGCCTGGATGTCGGTGCTGCCGTCCCTTTCGATGCTGCTCGGCCACGTCCTCGCGGGTGTGGCGGCCGGTTGGGTGCTGCGCCGCGGCGACCTGGCCCTGCTGCGGCTCATGCGGCTCTCCGCGCAGGGCGTCGCCGAGGGGGCGCTCGTACGGTCGCTGCGCGGGGCGCTCGCGCTGGTGCGCGCCCTGCGGGCCGGGCTTCCGGGTACGCCCGGTACGGCCCCGCGCGCCCCGCGCGCCGAACCGCCCGCCCCGCCGACGCCTCGGATCACGGCACTCCAGCACACGGTGATCAGGCGCGGGCCGCCCCGCGACGCGCTGCTTCTCGCCGCCTGACACGACGAGCCACTCCACCCGAGGGGCGCCGTCGTGCGGCACGCGCGCGCCCGCGTCCTCGACGATCCGACAGATGCGCGGATCCACAGATCCGGCACAGCCGGGATCCGGGATCCGGAGCGTCCATGCTTCCCGGCCGTCCGGGGCACCTGACGGCGCGCGCACCCCTCTTCCCCACTGGCCTCATCGTTCGAAGTGGAGTGTCTCTTTCATGAAGATGTCCCGTATCGCCGCCGCCGGTGCCGTCGCCGCCTCCGCCGTCGTCGTCCTGTCCGCCCCCGCATTCGCGCACGTGAGCGTGCAGCCGGAGGGCCAGGCCGCCAAAGGCGGCTACGCGACGATCGACTTCAAGGTCCCGAACGAGCGCGACAACGCCTCGACCACCAAGCTCGAGGTGAGCTTCCCGACGGACCACCCGCTCGCGTCGGTCATGCCGCAGCCGGTCGACGGGTGGACCATCAAGGTCACCACGTCCAAGCTGGCCAAGCCGATGGAGATGCACGGCAAGAAGATCGACGAGGCCGTCTCCAAGGTCACCTGGACCGCTGACGGCAAGGGCGTCCAGCCGGGTTACTTCCAGAAGTTCCCGCTGTCCGTCGGGCAGCTCCCCGAGGACGCCGACGAGCTCGTCTTCAAGGCGATCCAGACGTACTCCAACGACGAGGTCGTCCGCTGGATCGAGCCGCGCGAGGACGGCGCCGAGGAGCCCGAGAACCCGGCCCCGGTGCTCGCTCTCACGGCCGCCTCCGAGGACGCCCACGGGTCGTCCGCGGACTCCTCCGGCTCCTCGGACGACACCAAGGCGTCCGGCGGCGAGTCCTCCGAGGAGGCGTCGGGCTCCTCGGACAGCAGCGACACCACCGCCCGCGTCCTCGGCGTCATCGGCATCGTCGTCGGCGTGGCGGGCGTGGCCTACGGCGTCCTGGCCGGACGCCGGCGCACCACCGTCTGAGGCCGCCCGAGGCCCAAGCACCTCCGAGGTGTGCTCAGGGGGCGTACGCCGTCGCCCATCCAGGCGGCGGCGTACGTTCCCGGCCCACACCGGATCTCTCACATCTGGGACATTTCTCTATGCGCAAGAAGATGTATGGCGCGGCCGCGCTGCTCGCGGCCGCCGCTCTGACCCTCACCGCCTGCGGCAGCGACGACGGCGGCGGCAAGCCCGTCGCCGAGGTTTCCGTCGAGTCGGGCACGGACCGGGCCGCGACGGTCCTCGACAAGCCGTTCGAGAAGCCGGACCTCGTCCTCAAGGACACCCACGGCAAGGAGTACGACCTCCGCGCCGAGACCAGGGGCCGGCCGACGCTGATCTACTTCGGTTACACCAACTGCCCCGACGTCTGCCCCCTGACGATGAACAACATCGCGGTCGCCAAGAAGCAGCTGCCGCGGGCGGAGCAGGACAAGCTGCGCGTCGTGTTCGTCACGACCGACCCCGAGCGGGACACCCCGGCCGCGCTCGGCAAGTGGCTCAAGGGGATCGACCCGGACGTCATCGGTCTGTCCGGCGACTTCTCCACGATCCAGGCCGCTGCCCGGAGCCTCGGCATCTCCATCGAGGCACCGACGAAGGACAAGGACGGCAAGGTCGTCTCCACGCACGGCACCCAGGTCATCGCGTTCTCGCCGAAGACCGACGCGGGTTACGTGCTCTACGGGGAGGACGCCACCGTCGACGACTACACCAAGGACCTGCCCAGGATCGTCAAGGGCGAGAAGCCGTGAGCCGTGGTGAACGCCGTGGCGCACGGGTGCCCGCACCACGGCGGGCCGTGTCCGCCGGTGCCCTCGCTCTGGTGGCCGCGCTGACCCTCGCGGGCTGCGGCGACTCGCACGACGACGCGGACTCGGGGTCGCCCGGTCTGTCGGTCGGCTCGGCCTACATGCCGCAGCCGGTCTCCGGCTCCATGGCGGCCGGTTACCTGGTCGTCGTCAACGAGAGCGGGACCGCCGACGAACTGACCGGCGTCACCAGCGACATCGCCGGTGAGGTCACCGTCCACGAGACCGTCGGGCAGACGATGAAGGAGGCCGATCGCCTCGAGGTCCCCGCCCACGGCCGGCTCGTGTTCAAGAGCGGCGGCAACCATCTGATGTTCGAGAAGCTGAAGCGCAAGCCGAAGCAGGGCGAGAAGGTGTCCGTGGAACTGCACTTCACGAAGGCCGCGCCGATCACGGTCGAGATGCCGGTCAAGTCCGCCACGTACATACCGACGGACACGAACACCGGCACGGACACGCACATGCACATGGACACGCACATGCACATGAGCGGGAACTGAGGGAGGGATCACCTTGAGGCAGACCATCGCTCCCCGCGTACGGACACTGCTGCTGCTGTTCCTCGCCGTCACCGGCGCGCTCCTGGCCGGCGCGGTGCCGGTCTCCGCGCACGCCGCGCTGACCGGCAGTGACCCCCAGCAGGGAGTGGTGGTCGACAAGGCACCCACTCAGGTCTCGCTCACCTTCTCCGAGAAGGTCGCGATGTCCGACGACTCGGTCCGCGTACTCGATCCCGAGGGCAAGCGCGTCGACGCGGGCAAGACGTCCGAACTCGGCGGCACCACGTACGGAGTCCCCCTCCGCACGGGACTGCCCGACGGCACGTACACCGTCACCTACCAGGTCGTGTCGGCGGACAGCCACCCCGTCTCGGGCGCGTTCACCTTCTCCGTCGGCGCGCCCTCCCAGACCTCCGTCAGCGTCTCCGACCCGACGGTGGGCGGCGGAGTCGTCGGCGTGCTCTACGGCTTCGGGCGCTACGTCTCGTACGCGGGCTTCGCGCTCATGGTGGGCGGCGCGGCCTTCGTCCTCGCCTGCTGGCAGCGGGGCGCCGGGGTGCGACCGGTGCAGCGGCTCGTGGTGTCCGGCTGGCTCGCGCTGACCGCCGCGACCCTCGCGCTGCTGCTGCTGCGCGGCTCGTATGTGAGCACCGGCAAGGTCGGCGACATCTTCGACCTGACGCTGCTCTCGGACGTGCTGGAGACCAAGACGGGCGCCGCGCTGGTGTCCCGGCTGCTGCTGCTCGCCGCGGGCGCCCTCTTCATCGCCGTGCTCTTCGGGGCCTACGCCAAGCGCGACGAGGCGGAACGGGCCGAGCGGGAGGCCGCGTCGGTCGCCGCCGAGCCCGGTCGCAGCGGGAAGCGGGACGACGAGGCGGACGAGGACGGGGGCGAGGACGAGGACACCGGCCGGAGCACCCGCGCCGCCGAGGAGAAGAGGGACCTCACCTTCGGTCTCGCGATCGGCGGCGCCGTCGTGGCGGCCGGACTGGCCGCGAGCTGGGCCATGGCCGAACACGCCTCGACCGGCATCCAGCCCGCCATCGCCATGCCCGTCGACATCCTGCACCTGCTGGCCGTCGCGGCCTGGCTGGGCGGCCTCTCCACCCTGCTCGTCGCCCTCTTCCGGGCGCCGGCCGACACCCCGGTCGACACCGCGGCCGTACGGCGTTTCTCACGCGTCGCCTTCGCGAGCGTCACCACCCTGGCCGCGACCGGGCTCTACCAGTCGTGGCGGCAGGTCGGCTCCTGGTCGGCGCTCACCGGCACCACGTACGGCCGGCTGCTGCTCGCCAAGGTCGCGCTGGTGGCCGTCCTCGTCGGCATCGCCTACATCTCCCGGCGCTGGACCTCGCAGCTCGCCGGGACACCCGCCGCGCACAGCGACGCCGCGGCCGGGACGGACACCACGACGGTGGTGAGGCAGCGGACGGCCGGGAAGAAGCGGGCCACCGTGCCCGGCGGCGCCGGCGGCGACTCCCGGCGGGCCGCCCAGCTGGCCCGCCAGCGCGAGGCCGTCGACGCCGCACGCGAGAAGCGCCTGCGCGACGCCGACCCGGCCCGCTCGGGCCTGCGCCGCTCCGTCCTCGCGGAAGCGGGTGTCGCGGTCGTCCTGCTCGCCGTCACCACGATCCTGACGTCCACCGAACCCGGGCGCACGGAGGAGGAGGCCAAGGCGGCCGCCTCCTCGGCCCGGTCGGCGTCGCAGTCGTCGCAGTCGTCCGAGGAATCGGGGGCGCTGTCGCTGCAGATCCCCTTCGACACCGGCGGTCCGGACGGCAAGGGCGTCGTACGGGTCGAACTGAACCCGGCCCGCGTCGGCGGCAACGACATGCACATCTACGTGGAACGGCCCAACGGCAAGGCCTTCGACATCCCCGAGGTGAAGCTCGCCTTCACGCTGGAGGAGAAGAAGATCGGACCGCTGCCCGTGACCCCCGACCACATCGCCACCGGACACTGGACGGCGAGCGGGGTGCAGATTCCCATGGCGGGCAGCTGGAAAGTCGCCGTCACCGTGCGGACCTCCGACATCGACCAGGTGACCGTGAACAAGAACGCGCAGATCGGCTGAACCGCACCATGGCTGACCAGTCCACTCCGCAGGCCCCCGCCGAGGAGTCCGCATCGACCACCAGGAACGGCGCTTTCTCACGACGGCGCCTTCTCGGTACCGCCGGCGCCACAGGGCTCGCCCTCGGTGTCGCGGGCGGGGCTGCCGGTTACGCCGCCGCTCCGTCCGGGGACAGCACGGACGGGGCGGCGCCGCTGACCTCGCTCGGCTCGACCGAGGTGATGTTTCACGGGAAACATCAGCCCGGCATCACCACCCCGCTCCAGGCACGCGGCCACCTCGTCGCCTTCGACCTCGCCGCCGGAGCGGGACGCAAGGAGGCGGCCGCGCTGCTGCGCCGCTGGTCGGCGACCGCCGGGCGGCTGATGGCCGGCGAGGAGACCGCGCACGGCGACACGGACGTGGCGCGCGATGCCGGGCCGTCGTCCCTCACGGTGACCTTCGGCTTCGGGCACAGCTTCTTCGCCCGGACGGGCCTGGAGAAGCAGCGCCCGGTCGCGCTCGACCCGCTCCCCGACTTCTCCTCCGACCATCTCGACAAGGCGCGCAGCAACGGCGACCTCTGGGTGCAGATCGGGGCGAACGACGCCCTGGTCGCCTTCCACGCCCTGCGCGCCCTCCAGAAGGACGCGGGATCGGCCGCCCGGGTGCGCTGGCAGATGAACGGCTTCAACCGCTCCCCCGGAGCGACCTCGCAGGTCAGGACCACGCGCAACTTGATGGGCCAGATCGACGGGACGCGTAACCCGAAGCCGTCCGAGTCCGACTTCGACATGCGGATCTTCGTACCGGAGGGGGGAGACGCGGCGTGGATGGCGGGCGGCTCCTACGCCGTCGTACGGCGCATCCGGATGCTCCTCGACGACTGGGAGAAGCTGTCGGTCAAGGCCCAGGAGAACGTCATCGGGCGGCGGAAGTCCGACGGCGCACCGCTGTCGGGGGGCACCGAGACCAGCGCGATGGATCTGGAGAAGACCGGGGCCGACGGCAAGCCGGTCGTCCCGGTCGACGCACACGCCCGGATCACCCGTCCCGACCAGAACGGCGGGGCCGCGATGCTGCGCCGCCCGTTCTCCTTCCACGACGGATTCGACGCCGACGGGGTCCCCGACGCCGGGCTGCTCTTCATCTGCTGGCAGGCCGACCCGCTGCGCGGCTTCGTCACCGTGCAGCGCAAGCTCGATCGCGGCGACGCCCTGTCGGCCTTCATCCGGCACGAGTCGAGCGGCCTCTTCGCGGTGCCCGGCGGGGCGGCCGAGGGCGAGTACGTGGGACAGCGGCTGCTGGAGGGATGAGGTCCGCCGGAGCACCGGGTGCCTCACGGGCGCCGGCGTCGGTGCGCACCGGCGCCGGCGGCTGGGACCGGTCCGTGGAGTTCGCGGCGCCGGTCCCGGGCGGGCGGCTCATGCGGGGGCCGAGCTCCGCGAGCCGCTCCGCGACGCGGTCCCCACAGGCGCGAGCCGGGGCGCACCGGGCCCATTAGGGTGAGGTCATGCCAGCCAGCTACGCGTATCTCGGTCCCGAAGGCACCTTCACCGAAGTCGCTCTGCGCACGCTTCCGGAGACCGCCACCCGGGAGCTCGTCCCGATGGTGTCGGTGCCCGCCGCGCTCGACGCCGTCCGCAACGGCGAGGCCGAGGCCGCCTTCGTGCCCATCGAGAACTCCGTCGAGGGCGGCATCACGACGACCCTCGACGAACTCGTCGCGGGTGAGCCGCTGATGATCTACCGCGAGGTGCTGCTGTCGATCACCTTCGCACTGCTGGCCAGGCCCGGTACGAAGCTGTCGGACATCAAGACCGTCACCGCGCACCCGGCCGCCCAGCCGCAGGTGCGCAACTGGATGCGGGCGAACCTGCCGGACGTGATCTGGGAGTCGGCCGCCTCGAACGCGGATGGTGCGCGCCTCGTCCAGGAGGGCCGTTACGACGCCGCCTTCGCCGGTGAGTTCGCCGCCGCCCGGTACGGGCTGGTCCCCCTCGAGACGGAGATCCACGACGCGGAGAACGCCCAGACGCGCTTCGTCCTCGTGGGCCGCCCGGCCCGGCCCGCCGCTCCCACCGGCGCGGACAAGACGTCCGTGGTCATCTGGCAGCGCGACGACCACCCGGGTGCCCTGCTCGAACTCCTCCAGGAGTTCGCGGTGCGCGGGGTCAACCTGATGCTGCTGCAGTCCCGGCCGACCGGTCAGGGCATCGGCAACTACTGCTTCGCCATTGACGCCGAAGGGCACATCTCGGACCGCCGGGTGGGCGAGGCGCTGACGGGGCTCAAGCGGATCTGCCCCGAGGTCCGCTTCCTCGGGTCGTACCCGAGGGCGGAGGTCGACCCCCATGACGTGTGCGCGCCGCGGGCGGGGACGTCCGACAGTGAGTTCATCGCGGCGGCGGACTGGCTGGCGCGCTGCCAGGACGGGCGCTTCTAGGACGGCCGGTTCCGGGACTGCCAGTCCCAGGGCGGGCAGCTCAAGGACGGCCGGCTCCAGGGCGGGCGGCTCAAGGACGGCCGGTTCCAGGGCGGGCGGCTCCAGGGCTGCTGGGACTCCTCGCAGGGCCTTCCGCGGCGGGTCTACTGGGCTCCCGCCCAGGTGACTCGCGGGTGCGTGCGCTGTCCACATAGTTATCCACAGGGCCGGTTCTCGACCTGGGGACAAGTCGACAACGAACCTCCGCATCATCGACATATCGGCCTGTAGCCCCCATCGCCATCCACAGACACGCACGTCGGGCCTCGTCCACCCTTTTCCCCTGATGAATCCTTTGGGGCGAACCATTTCCACTCGAAAGTGGGGGTAAAGCGGGTTTGGTCCCGGGAATTCTTCGTCCGCCATGCGGCTTTCGGAATGATCACTTCCGAAGTCCACAGATCTTCCACACAGCCTGTGGATAACCCCCTGGAGCCCCCGCGCCTGTGGACAACCCGGCCTCCAAGTCCCCCATTCCGCAAGGGACTCCAGTCAACCACCCCTCGGCCATCTGCCCCGATTCAGGGAGTACCGCCCGTTTTATTGACGGCCGGCGACGCGGGCCCGGAATGGATCATCGCCGACGCCCCGGCCGGCCGTCGGCGATCAGGGACACGGCACGGCAACTCCTCCACGTGGCGACGCCTCCAAAACGTGACAGACGCGGCGGAGCGAATATCGAGTCGTTGGCGCCGAGCGGGCACCGGTAGCCTTGAGGGGTGATTGACCTTCGCCTGCTCCGTGAGGACCCCGACCGTGTGCGCGCTTCGCAGCGCGCCCGTGGAGAGGACGTCGCGCTCGTCGACTCCCTCCTCTCCGCCGACGAGCGGCGCAGGGCGTCCGGCGTCCGCTTCGACGAGCTCCGTTCCGAGCAGAAGGCGCTCGGCAAGCTGATCCCCAAGGCCTCGCCCGACGAGAAGGCCGAGCTGCTGAAGAAGGCCGGCGAGCTCGCCTCGGCCGTCAAGGCCGCCGACGCCGAGCAGAGCGAGGCCGACGAGGAGACCAAGCGCCTCGTCCTCCGTCTCGGCAACCTGGTCCACCCCGACGTGCCCGTGGGCGGCGAGGAGGACTTCGTCGTCCTGGAGACGCACGGCACCATCCGCGACTTCGGCGCCGAGGGTTTCGAGCCCAAGGACCACCTGGAGATCGGCGAGGGCCTCGGCGCGATCGACATGGAGCGCGGCGCCAAGGTGTCCGGCTCGCGCTTCTACTACCTGACGGGTGTCGGCGCCCTCCTGGAGCTCGCCCTCGTCAACGCCGCGATCGCACAGGCCACCGAGGCCGGCTTCGTCCCGATGCTGACCCCGGCACTGGTGCGCCCGCGCGCCATGGAGGGCACGGGCTTCCTCGGCCAGGCCGCGGAGAACGTGTACCACCTGGAGAAGGACGACTACTACCTGGTCGGCACCTCCGAAGTCCCGCTCGCGGCGTACCACATGGACGAGATCGTCGACGCCGACAAGCTGCCGCTGCGGTACGCGGGATTCTCGCCGTGCTTCCGGCGTGAGGCGGGGACGTACGGCAAGGACACCCGCGGCATCTTCCGTGTGCACCAGTTCGACAAGGTCGAGATGTTCTCGTACGTCGCCCCCGAGGACGCGGAGAACGAGCACAAGCGGCTCCTGGAGTGGGAGAAGCAGTGGCTGACCGGCCTCGAACTCCCCTTCCAGGTGATCGACGTGGCGACGGGTGACCTGGGCGCCTCGGCCTCGCGCAAGTTCGACTGCGAGGCGTGGATCCCGACCCAGGGCAAGTACCGCGAGCTGACCTCCGCCTCGAACTGCGACAGCTTCCAGGCCCGGCGCCTGTCCGTCCGTATGCGCGACGGCAAGAAGGTCCAGCCCCTCGCGACGCTGAACGGCACACTGTGCGCCGTGCCGCGCACGATCGTCGCGATCCTGGAGAACCACCAGCTGCCCGACGGCTCCGTGAGGGTACCGAAGGTGCTGCGCCCCTACCTGGGCGGCCGGGAGACCCTGGAGCCGGTGGCCAAGTGAGCGGCTCCGCTCCCGGGGCCGACGGTCCTGCCGCCACCCGCGTCTCGTCCTTCGTGCCCAAGCCTGCCCCGGCCCCCGACCCGGGGCCGGGCGCGGGAGCCTTCCCGTACAAGCTCGTCGCGACCGACCTCGACGGGACCCTGCTGCGCTCCGACGACACCGTCTCGGAGCGCACGCGCGCGGCCCTCGCCGCCGTGACCGCCGCAGGCGCGGCGCACATCGTCGTCACCGGCCGCGCGGTCCCGTGGACCCGGCACGTCCTCGACGACCTCGGCTACGAGGGACTCGCGGTGTGCGGCCAGGGCGCGCAGGTGTACCACGCGGGGGAGCGGAGGCTGCTCACCTCGGTGACCCTGGACCGGCAGCTGGCCGGTCTGGCCCTCGCCAAGATCGAGGCGGAGGTCGGCCCGCTGCTGCTCGCCGCGAGCCGTGACGGACTGGACGGCGAGGTGCTGGTCGGCCCCGGTTACCGCGTACACGAGGGACCGCTTCCGGTCCTGCCGATCACCGACGCGGCCGACCTCTGGTCGGCTCCGCTGAACAAGGTGTACGTCCAGCACCCGACGCTCTCCGACGACGAGCTCGCCGGGGTGGCCGCGCAGGTCGCGGGCGGCCTGGTGGGAGTCACGATGGCCGGCGCGGGCATCGTCGAACTCCTTCCCCTCGGCCTGTCCAAGGCGACGGGGCTCTCGCTGGCGGCGCGTCGCCTCGGTTTCAGGGCCGCGGACACCATCGCCTTCGGAGACATGCCGAACGACGTCCCGATGTTCGCCTGGGCCGCGCACGGGGTGGCGATGGACAACGCCCACGACGAACTCAAGGCCGTCGCCGACGAGGTGACCACCTCCCACGACGACGACGGGATCGCCGTGGTCCTCGAACGCCTGCTGACCCGCTCCTCAACCTGAGCCGGATCACAGACCACACCCACACCGAACGCACCAGGCACTCCCCACCGCCCCGGCCCGGACCGAGGCGAACCGAGGCGAACCGAGGCGGACCGGTCCGCAGCGCGTATGAGGCGACGCGGCGACGCACGCGGCACGCGGCACGCGGCACGCGGCACGCGGCACGCGGCACGCGGCACGCGGCACGCGGCACGCGGCACGCGGCACGCGGCACGCGGCACGCGGCAGGGTTTACCACCGTCGCGTCACAGCGACAGCGTCTCGCGGAGGATGCGCGGGTCGAACGCGCGCGGGGGCGACCCCGACCACGGCTTAGCAAGCCGGTGCCTTACCACTCGGCCAATCCTCCGGGTGGGCGGCCCGCGCAGAAGCGCGCTCGAAGCGGCCGCCCCGGGCAGCTCCCCGTAGGGGCGGACTCCACGGAGGGGTAACTACTCCGGAGTCCGCCGCGGGCTGCCCTGCTGGGAGCTCGACGTACTGCTCCTGACGGGCATCGTCGTGCTCCTCTCCCAGTCGGTGGCGCCGACGCCGGACGGCGGCGGGGACAGGACCACTGTGCCGGGGCGCCGGCTTCGACGCCACCGATTATTTGCCGGTGCGCGCGTGGCCTTGACGGAACCACCGCCCCTTGCGGCGAGGACAAGGAAAGGGAGCTCCACGCGCGCGTGCACGGCGACGGATGGCACGCGCGCGTGGAGCCCCGGCTCACTCCTCGCCGGCCAGCGTCAGCGTGCGCAGCTTCTGTCCGGCGTACCAGGTCGCCCCCGCCGTCACGGCCACCAGAAGGATCACCGCGGTCGTCAGCCCCACGTCGGAGGTGACGAGGTCCCCGCCGGTGACCTTGTGGGCCACCGCGAGCGACCACTGCTGGACGCTGAGCGTGCGCGCACCCGCCACCAGCGATCCGAAGAGCGCCTCCCAGACCAGGGCGTAGACCAGACCGAAGACGACGGCGTGCCGGGTGATCGTCCCCAGCAGCAGGAAGAGCGCGGCGTACGCGATCGAGGCGACCAGCGCGGCCACCGTGTACGCCACGGCGATCTGCTGGCCGTTGCCGTTGAGGATCAGCCCGGCGACGAACGTCGGCACGGCCGAGAAGACCATGGTGACGGCGACCGCGACGATCAGCTTGGTGAAGATGATCGTCGGCCGCTTCAGCGGCTTGGCGAGCAGGTACACCACCGAGCCGTCGTCGATCTCGGGGCCGATCGCGCCGGTCCCCGCGATGACGCCGATGATCGGGACCATCGTGGCGAGGGCGAAACCGCCGAGGACGTCGGCGGCGACCTGGTCGTCGGCGCCGGTCAGGGCGCGGACCACCACCGAGATCACGACCAGCAGGACGGGAAGTGCGCCGAGGATGAGGGCCCGGCGGCGGCCGAGCAGGCCCCGGTAGGTGAGCCGGGCGACTGTGGGGTCGTACATCTTGTGGCCTCCTACGCCGCGACGAGATACGAGAAGACGGACTCGAGGGACTCGTCGGACGGCGAGACCGTGAACAGGCGGACGCCGTGCTCGCGCGCGACCCGCGGCAGCAGGGCCGTGAAGCGGCCGAAGTCGACCGCCTGGACGCGCAGCGCGCCCTCCGCGAGATCCACCTCGATCCCGGACGTCGACGGGTCGGCGATCAGGGCGGCCGCGAGGACGCGGTCGTCGCTGGAGCGCACGAGATAGCGGTGCGGACGGTCGGTCATCAGCCGGCGGATGCGCCGGAAGTCACCGCTCGCGGCGTGCCGTCCGGCGACGATCACCTCGATGTGCGCGGCGAGCTGCTCGACCTCTTCGAGGATGTGGGACGAGAACAGCACCGTCCGGCCCTCGGCGCCCATGCGGCGCAGCAGGTCCATGAGCTGCATGCGCTGGCGCGGGTCCATCCCGTTGAAGGGCTCGTCGAGGAGCAGCAGGGACGGGTCGTGGACGAGCGCGGACGCCATCTTGACGCGCTGGCGCATGCCCTTGGAGTACGTGGAGATCTTGCGGTCCTGCGCGTATTCCATCTCGACCGTGGCGAGGGCCTTCTGTGCGGCCTTCTTGCCGAGGCCGTGCAGCTCGGCGTTGGCGACGACGAACTCGCGGCCCGTGAGGAAGTCGTACATCGCCTCCCGCTCCGGCACGATGCCGATGTGCCGGTAGATCTGTTCGTTGCGCCAGACCTGCTGCCCGTCGAGGGTGACGGAGCCGGTGGAGGGGGACAGGAAGCCGCCCATCATGTTGATGAGGGTGGACTTCCCGGCGCCGTTCGGGCCGAGCAGTCCGGTGACGCCGGGGCCCACGGTCATCGTGATGTCGTTGACGGCCACCACGTTGCCGAACCAGCGCGAGACGTGGTCGATGTTCAGCGTGGTCACAGTCCGGCCTTTCGGTAGCGGCGCATCAGGAGGCCGTAGCAGCCCGCGATGAGACCCAGGACGACGACGAGGTAGACGACGCCCTGCGCCGAGGTGGGCCCCTCCCCGCCGGGGAAGGAGGAACTCGCGCCGAGGAAGGCGGTCTGCACGCCGTCGATGAGCGTGATCGGTGAGAAGAGGCCGAGCCACGGGATGGCGTCGGTGCCGGACTGGGTCTCGGCGATGGCCTGGACCGTGGACACGGCCCCGTACGAGATGGTCATCACGGCGATGACGGCGGCGATGCCGAAGCCGCGGCGCGGGGTGACCGCCGAGATGACCAGGCCGATGCCCGCGAAGAGCAGGGAGAGCAGTGCCACGGAGACCAGCCCTTGGGCGAACCCCTTCGTCTGGTCGGAGAAGTCGAGCTTGGCGAGCAGCGCGCCCACGTAGAGCACGACGAGTGGTGCGGCGGTCAGGACGAACATGGCCGAGGCGAGGGCCGCGTACTTGGCGCGTACGTAGTCACCGGTCTCGACGGGGCGCGAGAAGTACAGCGGTACGGTCTTGAAGCGCAGGTCGCGGGAGACGGACTGCGGTGCCTGGGAGGCCACGTAGAGACCGATGACGGCCTGCATGACCACGGCGTAGCGCGTGTAGTCGAGCGGCAGGGCGTTCGCCTTGGTGGCCACCGCGACGGCCACCATGATCGCGGCGGGCACGCACATCACCACGAACAGCAGCATCGGCAGCACCTTGGACTTGACCGAGCGGCCGAGTCCGTAGGCGCCGCGCAGGGACTGCGAGTACAGCGAGCGGCGGGCGTACGCGCGGCCCAGCCGGGGGCCGTCGTAGTTGCGGTAGCCGATGTTGTGGATCCGGGTCTGCTCGCCGGCCCGGGTCGGCTCCTGGACCTGCGCCGGGGGTTGCTCAACCGCCATGGCCGACGGCCTCCTTCCGCTCCTGGGGGGACTGGTCGGCCTGGGGCCGGCCGGCGGGGAACTCCTCGGGCTCGTCGCGGAACACCTCCGCGATGTGGTGCCTGCGCTGCTCCATGCGGACCAGGCCGATGCCGAGGTCGGCGACGACGTCGCGGACGAGGTCGTACGTCCGGTCGCCCTCCGCGGTCAGCAGCAGGACGTGCCCGGCGCCGGGCAGTTCGCTGCCCTCGTGGGTCTCCACCCCGCGCGCGTGCAGCGCTTCACGCACGGCCCGCGTGCCGTCGGGGTGTTCGTCGGTGTCGGTGACCTCGATGGCGAGGGTCGTCGTGCTCTGGGTGAAGTCCGTGGTGGAGCTGGACCGCAGCAGCTTGCCGCCGTCGACCACGACGACGTGGTCGCAGGTGCGCTCCAGCTCGCCGAGGAGATGGGAGGTGACCAGGACCGAGATGCCGAAGTCCGTGTGCACGCGGCGGATCAGGCCGAGCATCTCGTCGCGTCCGACCGGGTCGAGCCCGTTGGTCGGCTCGTCGAGGAAGACCAGCTCGGGGTCGTGGACAAGTGCCTGCGCCAGTTTCACCCGCTGCTTCATGCCGGTCGAGTAGCCGCCGATGGGGCGGTAGCGCTCCTCGTACAGACCTACGTGGCGCAGGGTGTCCGCGGTGCGCTCGCGCGCGGCGGCCGGCGGCAGCCCGGACATCCGTGCCATGTGGACGACGAACTCGGTGGCCGAGACGTCGGGCGGCAGGCAGTCGTGCTCGGGCATGTAGCCGACCCGCTCGCGGATGGCACCGCCCTCGGTGGCCACGTCGAGGCCGAGCACGCGTGCCCGGCCCTCGGTGGCGGGGGACAGACCCAGAAGGATCTTGATCAGGGTGGACTTGCCGGCCCCGTTGGCTCCGACGAGTCCGGTCACACCGGGCCCGACGTCCACGGAGAGCCGGTCAAGAGCGGTCACCCGGGGGAACCGCTTGCTCAGGCTTTCGGTCGCGATCACAGTCACGTCCTCGACGGTAGTGGCGCGCGCCACAGCGGTCGTCAGACCAGGGAGCCGTATCCGCGTCAGACTCCAGTCGTACGGGCCCGTAGGGGGTCCCCTGAGAATCGAACGTCCTCCGCGCCGAACCCGGGCTGTGACGGATGCCGGGCAGGCGCCCGGCAGGCGTCGGACGGGGGTTCGCGGGGCGCGTCGGGCGGTCGTCCGAGGGGCGCGTTGTCCACAACGGCCGCGCCGTCCACAGGTCCCGCGCCCACCTCTTGACGTGGCCGCCGGTCATTGTCACATTCGTCGGTGTCACGTTACGGGCACGTACGGCGACGGAGGTGCACGGACGGTGGCACGACCTGCTCGCCCGCCTCCACGGCGCCGGACCGAGGAAGGGGAGCGAGGGTGACGGTCGAGGGTGCGCGCGAGCGGCGGGTGCGGACGGGCGGGGTGGAGCTGTGCGTCGCGGAGCTGGGGGACACGACGCGGCCGACGGTCGTCCTGGTGCACGGTTACCCGGACAGCAAGGAGGTGTGGTCCGAGGTCGCCTCGCGTCTCGCCGCCCACTTCCACGTCGTGCTCTACGACGTGCGCGGGCACGGCGGTTCCACGGCGCCGCGGCCGCTGCGTGGAGGATTCACGCTGGAGAAGCTGACCGACGACTTCCTGGCCGTCGCGGACGCGGTCAGTCCGGACCGGCCCGTGCACCTGGTCGGCCACGACTGGGGTTCGGTGCAGTCCTGGGAGTTCGTCACCGTCGAGCGCACCAGGGGCCGGATCGCGTCCTTCACGTCGATGTCCGGGCCGTCCCTGGACCACTTCGGGCACTGGATCAAGCAGCGCGTGAAACGGCCCACTCCGCGCGCGGTCGGCCAGCTGCTGGGCCAGGGCGCCAAGTCCTGGTACGTGTACCTGCTGCACACGCCGGTGCTGCCGGAGCTCGCCTGGCGGGGCCCGCTCGGCAAGCGGTGGCCGGCCATTCTGCGGCGGGTCGAGAAGGTGCCGGGCGACGGCTACCCGACCGCCTCGCTTCCCTCGGACGCGGCCCACGGCGCCTGGCTGTACCGGGACAACGTCCGGGCTCGGCTGGGCAGTCCGCGTCCCGACGCCCACGCCCACGCGCCCGTGCAGCTCGTCACGCCCCTCCAGGACGCGTTCCTCTCGGAGCGGCTCTACGACGACCTGGAGGCCTGGGTGCCGCGGCTGGTGCGGCGCGCTCTGCCCGCGAAGCACTGGGTGCCCCGCACCCGCCCCGACCAGCTGGCCTCGTGGATCACCGAGTTCGTGCGCGCCAACGAGGGCGGGCCACCGGGCGGGCCGGCCTCCGCAGCCCCCGTGCCCGCCAGACCGGCCGGCCGGCGGTACGCCGAGCGGTTCGGCGGGCAGCTCGTGCTCGTCACGGGGGCGGGCAGCGGCATCGGCCGGGCGACGGCCCTGGCCTTCGCCGGGGCCGGCGCGCGGGTGGTCGCCGTCGACCGGGACGCGCGGAGCGCGGAGCGCACCGCCACAGCGGCCCGGGCGGCCGGCGCCCCCGAGGCCTGGGCCGAGACGGTCGACGTCTCCGACGAGCAGGCCATGGAGAAGCTCGCCGCGAAGGTCGCCGCCGAGTACGGCGTGGTGGACGTCCTGGTGAACAACGCGGGCATCGGGCTCGCCGGTCCCTTCCTCGACACGACCGCGGAGGACTGGCGCAAGGTCCTCGACGTCAACCTGTGGGGCGTGATCCACGGCTGCCGGCTCTTCGCCCGGCAGATGGCCGAGCGGGGACAGGGCGGTCACATCGTCAACACCGCGTCGGCCGCCGCGTACCAGCCCTCCAGAGCACTGCCCGCGTACAGCACCTCGAAGGCGGCGGTGCTGATGCTCAGCGAGTGTCTGCGCGCGGAGCTCGCCGGAAGGGACATCGGCGTCTCGGCGGTCTGCCCGGGCTTCGTCAACACGAACATCACGTCGACCGCGTACTTCGCCGGGGTCGACGCCGCCGAGCAGGACCGGCGCCGCGGGAGGGCCGCGCGGCTGTACGGGCTGCGCGGATATCCGCCCGAGAAGGTCGCCGACGCGATCCTCCGCGCGGTGATCCACAACAAGGCGGTCGTGCCCGTCACTCCGGAGGCACGGGGCGCCCGTCTGCTGACCCGGCTCGCTCCGGGAGCACTGCGGGCGATCGCCCGGTGGGAGCCGCCGCTGTGAGCGGCTCCACCACCGGTGCGAGGGACCACGAGCCGACGGGCTTCGCGTACCGGATCGAGGATCTGGCGCGCCCGGAACCGGGGGAACACCTCTGAAAAGACAGCCCCGTTGTCCACAGAGTTCCCCAACTGGGCTGTGGATAACGTCACTTGGCTGTGGATCAAACCTCGGGAGCAAAAATCACCTGCGTGAGGCGCGTCTCACCAGGCACGCTGTGAGGATGGATGAAAGACGCACCGTGAAGGTGTCGAAATACCTCTCGAAACATCTGCGCCACCAGCCCGAGCGGATCGGGCTCCGCCTGGACGAGGGCGGCTGGGTCGAGATCGAGACCCTGATCGCGGCGGCCGCCGCGCACGGCTTCCGGTTCACCCGCGACGAGCTGGACCACGTGGTGGCCACGAACGACAAACGGCGCTTCGCCGTACAGGACACCCGGATCCGCGCCAGCCAGGGCCACTCCGTCGAGGTCGACCTCGGCCTGCCCCCGGCGACCCCGCCCCCGTACCTGTACCACGGCACCGTGGCCCGCAGCCTCGACGCGATCCGCGCCGAGGGGCTCCGCGCCATGAACCGCCATGACGTGCACCTCTCCGCGGACCGCGAGACCGCGACCCGGGTCGGCGCCCGGCGTGGCCGCCCGGTCGTCCTGCCCGTCGACGCCGCCGCGATGCACCGCGACGGCCACGTCTTCCGGGTCAGCGCCAACGGCGTCTGGCTCACCGGATCGGTGCCGCCGCGCTACCTGCGGTTCCCCGCCTCGCACTGACGCCACCGGACCGGAGCCCTGGCGCAGGCCGGCGCCGCCGGCCCCGTGCTCCAGCAGCCGCCCCGCGCCACCGTCCCTGCCGCCGCTGTCCCGCGCTGCGGCCGCGGCCCGCGGAGGACTGGCGCGCGCTCAGCGAAGCTTGGCCACAGCCTCCGTCGCGATCTGCTCGAAGACCGCCTGGTCCGTGTCGAAGTCGGAGTCGGGGATCGGCCAGTGCAGCACGATCTCGGTGAATCCGAGTTCCTGGTGCCTGCCCGCGAAGTCCACGAAGGCGTCGAGGGAGTCCAGGGGCTGGTTGCGGTCCGGAGTGAAGCCGGTCAGAAGGATCTTGTCGAGCTCGGCCACATCCCGCCCGATCCCCGCGCACGCCGCGCCGAGCCGGTCGATCTGATCGCGCAGCGCCGCCACCGACTGCTCGGGCGTACCGGTCTCGAACAGCTTCGGATCACCGGTCGTCACCCAGGCCTGCCCGTGCCCGGCGGCCAGCTTCAGGCCCCGGGGGCCCGTCGCGGCGACCGCGAAGGGCAGCCGCGGGCGCTGCACGCAGCCGGGGATGTTCCGCGCCTCCTCCGCCGAGTAGTACGTGCCCCGATGGGACACGGCGTCCTGGGTCAGCAGCCGGTCGAGCAGCGGAACGAACTCGGCGAACCGGTCGGCCCGTTCGCGCGGCGTCCACGGCTCCTGGCCGAGCACCGTGGCGTCGAAGCCCGTTCCTCCCGCCCCGATGCCGAGGGTGACGCGGCCGCCGGAGATGTCGTCGAGCGAGATCAGTTCCTTGGCGAAGGTCACCGGGTGCCTGAAGTTCGGCGAGGTGACGAGCGTGCCCAGACGCATCCGCTCCGTGACGCCCGCGGCGGCCGTCAGTGTCGGCATCGCCCCGAACCACGGGCCGTCGCGGAACGAACGCCAGGAGAGATGGTCGTAGGTGTACGCGGTGTGGAACCCGAGCTCCTCCGCTCGCTGCCACGCGGAACGCCCCCCTTCGTTCCAGCGGCGGTACGGAAGGATCACTGTGCCCAGGCGCAGACTCATGCCTCAGAGCCTACGGCGGCGTCCGACCGGTCCGGAGGACGCGGGCCCTCCTGGAGGTCTCCGGCCACCGCCGGACGGGTGCCGGGGCCACGGCGCCGTGCCTCACCGTGGGCTCGGTCGGCCGCGATCCGGCCCCAGGCAGTGCCCGCGAGAACCAGGGCCACACCCAGGAAGCCGGGCACTCCCGCCCGGTCACCGGCCAGGGCGATGCCCACGACCGCGGCCCACACGGGTTCGGTGCCCAGCAGCAGGCTGACCCGCGAGGGCGACGTACGCCGCACCGCCCACATCTGCACGAAGAACGCGAACAGCGTGCAGAACACCGACAGGTACAGCAGCCCCAGCCATTGGCCCGTCCCGAAGCCGGCCGCCAGCGCCCACGGTGTTCCGCCCGGCCCCGGAAGCACTGTCGCCAGCAGTGCGAAGACGACAACCGCGCCGCCCAGTTGGACGGTCGTCAAGGACAGGGAGTCCGCTCCTCGCACGGACTTCGTGCGCGCCATCGCCAGCACGTGCACGGTCCGCGCGACGGCGGCTCCCAGCATCAGCAGGTCGCCGCCCGACGGCGCGCTGAACCCGGCTCCCTGGGTCAGCAGCACCACGCCGAGGACCGACAGTCCGGCCGCCGCCATGAACGACCCGGACAGCCTGGTCCCGTGCACGCGGCTCTCCGCGACCGGGGTGAAGATCATGGTGAGGCTGATGATCAGCCCCGCATTGGTCGCGGAGGTGTGCACGATCCCGTACGTCTCCAGCAGGAAGATCCCCGCCAGGATCAGCCCCAGCATCCCGGCCCCGCGCGCCTGGGCGGGCGTGAGCGCCCGCAGCCTCCGCCACCCGGCGACGACCAGCACGGGGATCACCACGGCGAACCGGAGCACCAGCACGGCCAGCACCGTCCGTGTGGAGGTGATCTCCTTCGCTGCCAGATAGCTGGAACCCCACACCACCGCGACGAGCAGCACGGGAAGATCGGTCAGCCAGGCACGGCGCCCCACGGCGGCGACGGTCAATTCGGGCTCCTCGGCGGAAGTTCACAGGCGGGTGAGGCAGGTCCGGCACGCGCCGCGCACGATCACCGGCACGGCACGGCACGGCACGGCACGGCACGGCACGGCACGGCACGGCACGGCACACAGCAGGATCGAGGCCCATCGGGGTCAGCGGGTCACCGGTGACCCCGGGCGCATCGTGCGGCGGCAGGCCGACGCCCGGCATCGTCGACGGGCTCGGAGAGCGTAGCGGTGAGCACCTCCGCAGGCCCGTCCGAGCGGGGCGCAGAGCGGGGCGGGCTGAGAGACGGGGCAAGGCGAGGAGCGGGGTGAGGACAGTCACCTCTGAGATGTGCGCACCACCGCACGGCCGTGCGCGCGTGTGCGGGAGAATGACCGGGTGACCTCAGCGACTCGACGGCCCGAGACCCCGGCCTCCACGGTTCTGCCCCGGTTGATCGCCACGGATCTCGACGGCACCCTGCTGCACGACGACAAGTCGGTGTCGCAGCGGACGATCGCCGCCCTGGCGGCCGCCGAGCGGGCGGGCGTGGAGGTCTTCTTCGTCACCGGCCGCCCGGCCCGCTGGATGGACGTCGTCAGCGATCACGTCCACGGTCACGGCCTGGCCATCTGCGGCAACGGCGCGGCCGTGGTCGACCTGCACGGCGGCCCCGGCGCCCACCGGTTCGTCAAGATCCGCGACCTGGCGCTGGAGAACGCCCGCGACGCCGTCCGGATGCTGCGCGACGCCGCTCCGGGCACCGCGTTCGCCGTCGAGCGCACCTACGGCCTCCATCTGGACCCGGTGTATCCGTCCCTGCACATGGAGGCGCCGGAGACCGTCGCCCCCGCCGAGAAGCTGCTCGCCGACGACGCCCCCGACGCCGACCAGCCGGTGCTCAAGGTCCTCGCCTACCACGACAGGATCGCGCCGGACGATTTCCTCACCCTCGCGCGGCTGGCCGTGGGGGACCGCGCCACCATCACCCGCTCCAGCCCCAGCGCGCTCCTCGAGATCAGCGGCCCCGGCGTCTCCAAGGCCAGCACGCTCGCGCTGTGCTGCGCCGAGCGCGGGATCTCCCACGAGGAGGTCGTCGCCTTCGGGGACATGCCGAACGACGTCGAGATGCTCACCTGGGCAGGCCGGTCCTACGCGATGGGCAATGCCCACCCCGACGTGATCGCCGCCGCGTCCGGCCGGACCGTCGCCAACAACGAGGACGGCGTGGCGGTCGTGATCGAGCGGTTGCTGGCCGGAAAGGCCTGAGCCGCCAGCGGGACGCCCGGCGGCTGCCGCGCGGGACCCGCCAAGCGGCACGGCCCCGGACGTCGGCGATCGTGCGGCAGGCGATCGTGCCGCCGCCGCACGCCTCAGCGGCCCACCCCGCCGTCCGCTCCCGTCACCCGGCAGCCCCTGCAGCCCCTGCAGCCCCTGCAGCCCCTGGCAGGAGGAGTTCGCCCTCGGCCTCGCGTTCCACCATCTCCCGCAGCGGCCCCTCCAGCGCGGCCAGCTCGGCGTAGGTCCCGCGCTGCGCCACCCGTCCGTCCGCCAGCACGATCACCTCGTCCACCGCGTCCAGCCCCGCCAGCCGGTGGGTGATCAGCAGCGTCGTGCGGCCCTCGGTCGCCGCGAGCAGATCCGCGGTGAGCGCGTCGGCCGTCGGGAGATCGAGGTGCTCCGCCGGTTCGTCGAGGATCAGGACCGGGAAGTCGGCCAGCAGGGCGCGGGCCAGCGCGAGCCGCTGACGCTGGCCGCCGGAGAGCCGGGCCCCGTGTTCACCGACCAGGGTGTCGAGACCGTCGGGCAGGGTGTCGGCCCAGTCGAGGAGCCGGGCCCGCGCGAGCGCGTCGCGCAGCTCGGCCTCGGTGGCGTCCTTCCTGGCCAGCAGCAGGTTCTCGCGCACCGAACTGTCGAAGAGGTGCGCGTCCTGCGCGCAGAGTCCGACCATGCGGCGCACGGCGTCCCCGTCCATGGCGTACGCGTCCACCCCTCCCAGCGTGTACGTCCCCCCGCGCGCGTCGAGGAACCGCAGCAGCACCTGCGCGAGCGTCGTCTTGCCCGACCCCGACGGACCCACCACGGCGATGCGGCGTCCCTGCTCCAGGGTCAGGTCCGGCCCGGTCAGCGCGTCACGGGTCTGCCCCGCGTGACGGGCCGCGAGTCCGTCGAGGACGAGCGGGAACGGCGACCGGGGCGGACCGGACGGCAGCTCGGGTTCGCGTACGGGCTCGGGGGCGTCCAGCACCTCGTACACGCGCTCCGCGCTTCTGCGCACCGTCTGCCGGTGGCGCACCGCGAGCGGCAGCCCCAGGACGGCCTCGAAGGCGGCGAGCGGGGTGAGGACGACGACGGCCATGGCCACCCCGCTCAGCCGCCCGTCCGCCACGGCGTGCGTCCCCACGAGAGCGGTGGCCGCGACCGTCAGCCCGGACAGCAGCGCGGTGAGCCCGTCGCCGAGCGCGGTCGCGGTGGCGGCGCGCGAGGCGATGCGGGTGAGGACGGTGTCCGCCGCCCGCGCGTCGGCGGTACGTGCCGGCAGCGCGCCGGCGACGGTCAGCTCGGCCGTCCCGGTGAGCAGGTCGGCCACACACGTCGCCAGCGCACCGCGGGCCGGGGCGAGCCGGCGTTCGGCGCGGCGCGCCACGGCACCGGTGACCAGCGGAACGCCCGCCCCGGCGGCCAGCAGTCCCGCCGCGAGCACCGCCCCGGCCTCGGGCAGCAGCCAGGTGACGAAGCCGACGGACGCTGCCGAGACGGCGACCGCCGCGCCGGCGGGCAGCAGCCACCGCAGCCAGTAGTCCTGGAGGGCGTCCACGTCGGTGACGAGGCGGGTCAGCAGGTCGCCGCGCCGCGTGGTGCGCAGGCCCGCGGGGGCGAGCCGTTCGAGACGCCGGTACACGGCGACCCGGGTGTCGGCCAGCATCCGCAGCACCGCGTCGTGCGATACCAGCCGCTCGGTGTACCGGAAGACGGCACGTCCAATACCGAACGCCCGGGTCGCCGTCACCGCGACCATCAGATACAGCACCGGCGGCTGCTGGGAGGCCCGTGAGATCAGCCATCCGGAGGTGGCCATGAGCCCTACGGCACTGCCGAGCGCCAGGGCGCCGAGCAGGAGAGCGAGGGCCAGGCCGCCACGGCGGGGAGCAGCCATGTCGCGCACCTGAGCGAGCACGTCCCCGCCGCGGCGGGCGGACCGTCCCGCCACCGCGGCCCGCGAAGGCCGCGCCGGTTCGGACAGACCAGCGTCCCGGGGCGGCGGGAAGGCATCGGTGGGGACATCCTCGGAGAGGGCCGAAGGCGCCTGGTGAGCAACGCCGCGGGCCGGGGCCGGGACGTCCCGGTGCCGCCGCTCGTCCCGCGCGCCACCCGTCCCCCGGCCGAGTACGGCACCGTCCGCCTCGCCGGCCGCCCCCTCCCCGAGCCGTACGACGCGGTCGGCGACCTCCAGCAGGGCCGGCCGGTGGACGACCAGCAGCACCGTGCGCCCCACCGCGAGCCGCCGGACGGCGTCCACGACCTCCGCCTCGGTCGCGCCGTCCAGGGACGCCGTCGGCTCGTCGAGCAACAGCACGGGCCGGTCGGCGAGGAACGCGCGGGCCAGCGCGAGCCGCTGACGCTGCCCGGCCGACAGTCCAGCACCGTCCTCCCCGAGGACTGTTCCGGCTCCCTCTGGAAGGGCGTCCACGAAGCCCAGAGCGCCGGCGTCTCGGAGGGCGCGCCGCACCGCTCCGTCGTCGGCGTCCGGTCGCGCCAGGCGTACGTTGTCGGCGATGGATCCGGCGTAGAGGTGAGGCCGTTGGGGCACCCAGGCGATGCCGGAGTGCCATTGCTCCAGGTCCGCTTCGCGAAGATCCACTCCCCCGGCGCTCACGCTTCCCCGGGACGGCTCGACGAACCCGAGGAGCACGCTCACCAGCGTCGACTTGCCCGCGCCGCTCGGGCCGACGAGTGCGACCGTCTCACCGGCGGCCACTTCGAAAGAGACGTCCCTGACCGCGTCCTGGCCCCGGCCCGGATAGCGGACCGTCACCTCTTCGAGGCGGAGGCCACCGGACGACGGCACGGCCGTGGTGCCGGATGCCGCGAGAGGCGTCTCCAGGACGGCGAAGATCTCCTCGGCCGCCGCGAGCCCCTCCGCCGCCGCGTGATACTGCGCCCCCACCTGCCGCAACGGCAGATACGCCTCGGGCGCGAGAACGAGGATGACAAGACCCACGTACAGGTCCATCTCACCGTGGACGAGCCGCATTCCCACGGTCACCGCGACGAGGGCGACCGACAGGGTCGCCAGCAGTTCGAGGGCGAAGGACGACAGGAAGGCGATCCGGAGCGTGCGCATGGTCGCCTGCCGGTAGGCCCGGGTGATCTGCCGGATCGACTCCGCCTGCGCCTTGGCCCGGCCGAACACCTTGAGCGTCGGCAGTCCCGCCACCACGTCCAGGAAGTGGCCCGACAGGCGGGACAGCATCTTCCACTGACGGTCCATCTGAGAACGCGTGGCCCATCCGATGAGGACCATGAAGACAGGGATCAGCGGCAGTGTCGCGACGATGATCGCCGCCGACACCCAGTCCTCGGTGACAATGCGCGCGAGCACCGCCACGGGGACCACGATCGCCAGCCCCAGTTGTGGCAGATAGCGCGAGAAGTAGTCGTCGAGTGCGTCGACGCCCCGCGTGGCCAGGGCCACCAGCGACCCCGTCCGCTGTCCGCTCAGCCATCCAAGGCCGAGCCGCGAGGCCCGCTCCAGCAGGCGCCCTCGCAGCTCCGACTTCACGGCCGCGCTCGCCCGGTGCGCGGCGAGTTCGGTGAGCCAGGAGATGACCGCACGGCCGATCGCGACTCCTGCCAACGCCATCAGAGGGGTGCGCAGTTCGGTGACGGACCGGCCGTGCTGGAAGGCTCCGACCACCACGTCCGCGACGAGCATCGCCTGAGCGATGACGAGCACCGCGCCGACAGCCCCCAGGCCCACGACCGCACAGAGGAAGAGTCGCGTGGCGCGGGCATATCGCAGCAGGCGCGGATCGACCGGTTTCACGTGAAACACACCCTTGGATCATCGGGCGTGTTTCACGTGAAACAGGCCCGGGTCGGACTCAGTGAGCGGCGTCCGCGATGTGCTGCGTACCGATCCGCTTGCGGAACACCCAGTAGGTCCACGACTGGTAGAGCAGGACGATCGGCGTGGCGATCCCCGCGCACCACGTCATGATCTTCAGGGTGTACGGGCTCGACGAGGCGTTGGTGACCGTCAGACTCCAGTCCTCGTTGAGCGAGGACGGCATGACGTTCGGGAAGAGCGTCAGGAAGAGCATCGCGACGGCCGCCACGATGGTGAGCCCCGACAACGCGAACGCCCAGCCTTCCCTCCCTGCCCGTGCCGCGCCCAGGGCCCCGACGAGCGCGGCCACGGCCACGATCATGGCCACCAGTGACGCACCGTCGCCGTCGTCGGCCTGGGTCCAGAGCAGGAAGGCCAGCGCCACGACCGCGGCCACCGGACCGAGCCCGAGGGCGAGCTTGCGTGCCCGTTCCCGGATTTCCCCGACGGTCTTGAGCCCGACGAAGACGGTCCCGTGGAACGTGAACAGCGTCAGGGTGACCAGGCCGCCGAGCAGCGCGTAGGGATTGAGCAGGTCCCCGACACTGCCGGCATACTCCAGATCGGAGTCGATCTTCACACCGTGCACGATGTTGCCGAAGGCGACGCCCCACAGGAACGCGGGGAGGAGCGAGGTCCAGAAGATCGCGGTCTCCCAGTTGCGCTGCCAGTGCTCCTCCGGACGCTTGGCGCGGTACTCGAAGGCGACGCCGCGCACGATCAGGCAGACCAGGATGACCAGCAGCGGCAGATAGAAGCCGGAGAAGAGGGTGGCGTACCACTCGGGGAAGGCGGCGAAGGTCGCGCCGCCCGCCGTGAGCAGCCACACCTCGTTGCCGTCCCACACGGGTCCGATCGTGTTGATCAGCACCCGCCTCTCGGTCCGGTTCCGGGCGAGCAGCTTGGTGAGGACGCCGACCCCGAAGTCGAAGCCTTCCAGGAAGAAGTAGCCGGTCCACAGGACGGCGATCAGAACGAACCAGACGTCGTGCAGTTCCATGACTGTGCAGCTCCCTCGGCCTAGTACGAGAAGGCCATCGGCTTGTCGGCGTCACGGGAGTCGCCGCCGATCTTCGTGGGCGGGTTCAGGTCGGCCTCGGTGAGTTCCGGCGGCCCGGCCTTGACGTACTTGACGAGCAACTTGACCTCGATGACGGCCAGGACGGCGTAGAGCGCGGTGAAGACGCTCATCGAGGCGAGCACCTCGGCCTGGGACACGCCGGGGGAGACCGCGTCGCGCGTCTGGAACAGGCCATAGACCGCCCAGGGCTGACGGCCCATCTCGGTGAAGATCCATCCCCACGAGTTGGCGATCAGCGGGAAGGCCAGGGTCCAGATCGCTGCGCGCCAGTACCACCGGGTGAGCTTCGGACCGAGTGCCTTGTGGGGAAGCAGAGCCAGATGGGGCACCTCGTCGTCCCCGACCCGCAGGTGCTGGGGGAGCAGGAACTTCTTGCGGGTCAGCCAGAGCCCGGTCAGTCCGATGGCGAAGGACGCCATGCCGAAGCCGATCATCCAGCGGAAGCCCCAGTAGGCGACCGGAATGTTGGGCCGGTAGTCGCCAGGACCGTACTGCTCCTGCTCGGCCTTGTTGACGTCGTTGATGCCCGGCACCTGCGAGCTGAAGTCGTTGTGAGCCAGGAAGGAGAGCAGTCCCGGGATCTCGACGGCGACCTTGTTGTGGCCCGCGTCGACGTCTCCGTAGGCGAAGACCGAGAAGGGTGCCGGCGACTCGCCGTCCCACAGCGCCTCGGCCGCGGCCATCTTCATCGGTTGCTGCTCGAACATGACCTTGCCGAGGGTGTCACCGCTGATCGCGGTGAGCATGCCGCCGATGACCACCGTGACCAGACCTAGCCGCAGCGAGGTCTTCATCTCGCTGATGTGCTTCTTGCGGGTCAGATGGAAGGCGGCGATGCCGACCATGAAGGCGCCGCCGGTGAGGAAGGCCGCCGAGAGGGTGTGGAAGACCTGGCTCAGCGCGGTGTTCTGGGTGAGGACGGCCCAGAAGTCGGTGAGTTCCGCCCGGCCCTTCTCCTCGTTGATCCGGTAGCCGACCGGATGCTGCATCCAGGAGTTGGCCGCGAGGATGAAGTACGCCGACAGGATCGTGCCGATCGAGACCATCCATATGCAGGCGAGGTGGATCTTCTTCGGCAGCTTGTCCCAGCCGAAGATCCACAACCCGATGAACGTGGACTCGAAGAAGAAGGCGATCAGGGCCTCGAAGGCGAGCGGGGCTCCGAAGATGTCGCCGACGAAGCGCGAGTAGTCGGACCAGTTCATGCCGAACTGGAACTCCTGCACGATGCCGGTGACCACGCCCATCGCGATGTTGATCAAGAAGATCTTGCCCCAGAACTTCGTCGCCCTGAGGTACTTCTCGTTCTCCGTGCGCACCCAGGCGGTCTGCAGGCCGGCCGTGAGCGCGGCGAGCGAGATCGTGAGAGGTACGAAGAGGAAGTGGTAGACGGTGGTGATGCCGAATTGCCATCGCGCCAGGGTTTCCGGCGCCAGAGCCAGTTCCACGTCGTCGGCCTCCTTACGTCGCCGTGATCCAGCGGCGATTGACCCGGTATGTCACTCCCATCACGGGAGCAACCGGGACGCGCTTGTGAACGCGTTCACATTCACAAGCAAGTATGACGCATACCTGTTCGGAGGTTGACAGGAGGGGGGTCCCTATGGGGTGACGACCCGGCCGGGCAGCGGAAACGTAGGCCGGAGACGGCCCACAGCGGCGCCGAGGGGCAGGAAGGCCACGGGCACCGGCGGCCGGAAGGCCGGGAAAAGCGAGAAGCCGGGAAGCGTCGTCACGCTGCCCGGCTTCCGCCCGTCCTGTCGTCGGCCGCGCGGCCGGGGACGGGCTAGAGCTCGTTGCGGAACGCCTCCGCCGTCTTCAGGAAGACGTCGTTCGCCTCCGTCTCACCGATCGTGGCCCGCATGCCCTCGCCCGCGAAGGGCCGCACGACGACGCCGGCCCGCTCGCACGCGGCGGCGAAGTCGAGCGTGCGCTCCCCCAGCCGCAGCCACACGAAGTTGGCCTGCGTCTCGGGCACCGTCCAGCCCTGCCCACGCAGCGCCTCGACCACCCGCGTGCGCTCGCAGACCAGCGAGCCCACCCGGCCGAGCAGCTCGTCCTCGGCGCGCAGGCTCGCCACCGCGGCGTCCTGAGCCAGCTGGCTCACACCGAACGGCACCGCCGTCTTGCGCAATGCAGCCGCCACCGGCTCGTGGGCGATGGCGAAGCCGACCCGCAGTCCCGCGAGCCCGTACGCCTTGGAGAAGGTGCGCAGCACGCACACGTTGGGCCGCTCGCGGTAGATCTCGACGCCGTCCGGCACCTCGGTGTCGCGGATGAACTCGCGGTACGCCTCGTCCAGCACCACCAGGACGTCGCTGGGCACCCGGTCGAGGAATCGTTCCAGCTGAGCCCGGCGCACCACGGTGCCCGTGGGGTTGTTGGGGTTGCAGACGAAGATCAACCGAGTCCGGTCGGTGATCGCGTCCGCCATCGCGTCGAGGTCGTGCACATCGTCCGGCGTCAAGGGCACCTTGACCGAGGTCGCACCGCTGACCTGCGTGATGATCGGGTACGCCTCGAAGGACCGCCACGCGTAGATGACCTCGTCGCCCGGTCCGCTGGTGGCCTGGATCAGCTGCTGGGCGACGCCCACCGAGCCGGTACCCGTGGCCAGGTGCGAGAGCGGCACCCCGAAGCGGTCCGACAGCTCGGCCATCAGCCCGGTGCAGCCCATGTCCGGGTAGCGGTTGAAGGAGCAGGCGGCGAAGGTCACGCTCTCCATCACGCCCGGCAGCGGCGGATAGGGGTTCTCGTTGGAGGACAGCTTGTACGCCACCGGCCCGCCGGCCGCCGCGGGCTTGCCGGGCTTGTAGACGGGGATGCCCTCCAGCTCGACTCGCAGTTTGGGGCTCGTCTCGCTCACCGCAGTCCTCCTCGTGAACCACCACCGGCTCGTCGAACCGCGACCCGGCATCCAATGCTTCTTACCTTATGAGGATTCGGCGCCGCTGCGAATGGCCGGGGCGGACGGGTCCGCGCCCACGGCCGTGTCCGTCCGGCCCGCGGGACGCCCATCCGCCGCACGGACACGGTTCATCACCGTACGAAGACGTACAAAACGGGGGGGCGCGCCCTCCCGCTCGATGCGCGCCGGTGGCTCGCGCCCTGGCGCGCATCCCCCGTGAAGGTGAGTTGAGACCTCTTCGAAACATGACCCCCTTGGCAGGCTCATGCGCGCCGACAAGCCACGTACTGGCATTGGATCGTTCAAGTTCCATGGTTTCCATGGCAATTACCGCCTCTCGACCATGCAGAAACGTGCCTGTCAACGCGTGCATATGCGTCCGCACTACCCCACCGCATGAGCCCTACTATCGGCTCGCCATGACAGCAGCAGGGAAGCACCAGGTGAGCCGGGCGGAGACCACACGCCGAGGCGGCCGGCCGAGCCGCGCGGGCATCAGAGACGTGGCCGCCGCCGCAGGAGTCTCGATCACGACCGTCTCCGACGCCCTCAACGGCAAGGGCCGGCTGCCGGACGCCACCCGACGCCACGTCCGCGAGGTCGCCGACCGGCTGGGCTACCGCCCCTCGGCCGCGGCCCGCACCCTCCGTACCGGCAAATCAGGGCTCATCGGCCTGACCGTGACGACCTACGGGGATGAACCTTTCACCTTCACCGAGTTCGCGTACTTCGCGGAGATGGCGAGAGCCGCCACGTCCGCCGCGCTCGCCCGCGGATACGCCCTGGTCATCCTCCCCGCGACCTCACGCCACGACGTCTGGTCGAACGTCGCCCTGGACGGGACCGTGGTGATCGACCCGTCCGACCAGGACCCGGTGGTCAGCGAGCTGGTCCGCCAGGGCTTACCCGTCGTCTCCGACGGCCGCCCGGCCGGCGCCCTGCCGGTGACGGCCTGGGTGGACAACGACCACGAGGCCGCCGTGCTGGGCATCCTCGACCACCTCGCCGACGCCGGAGCGCGCAGGATCGGCCTCCTCACGGGCACCACCACGGACACGTACACCCACCTCTCCACGACCGCGTATCTGCGCTGGTGCGAGCGAGTGGGGCAGGACCCCGTCTACGAGGCCTATCCCGCGCACGACCCCTGCGCCGGAGCCGTCGCCGCCGACCGGCTCCTGGCCCGGCCCGACCGGCCCGACGCCGTGTACGGCCTCTTCGACCCGAACGGCACTGATCTGCTGGCCGCCGCCCGGCGGTACGGACTGCGCGTGCCGGACGACCTCCTGCTCGTCTGCTGCAGCGAGTCCACCGTCTACGCCAACACCGAACCGCCCATCACGACGCTCTCCCTCAAGCCGCGCCGCATCGGGACCGCCGTGGTCCAGCTCCTCATCGACGCCATCGAGGGCGTCGAGTCGGACCAGCCGGTCGAGCAGGTGATACCGACCGAGCTGATCGTGCGCACCTCCTCCGAACGCCGGCCGCCGCGCACCACGGTCAGTCCGCCCCGATCCCCGGAAGAGGGTTAGGGCCTGTCTGATGTTGTGATCACTGGGTGGCCTGGAGGCTGCGGATCCAGAGGAGTGCCGCGCGGAGTTCGAGGCCGGCTTGGTAATTGGCG